>NC_022080.4:871250-1194375 GCF_000445995.2 Geobacillus genomosp. 3 | reverse complement strand
CCAGCTTCTCTTTCATGTACTGTGCCCCGGCGCGGATCGCTTCCATATTTTTTTCGACGACTTGCGCCCCTTTGCGGGCGAACGTGTCGGCGACAACGCTTTCGAACACGCCGGCATCTAAGCCTAGCACCGCGCTCGTCGCGCCGATGGCAACCATGTTTTTCATCAGTGAGTTGCCAAGCTCCGTCGCGATATCGGTGAACGGAACGGCATAAAGCGACACCCCTTCGCGTTCGGGAATCACCGGGTTGAATTTGGCATCCGCAATGACGATGCCGCTGCTGTGCAACTCGTGAAAGTTGAAATCAATCGTTTCTTGGTCGAACGCTACCAAGATGTCCAAATCATCCGCGACCGCCCGCACCGGTTTCGTGCTGACGCGGATTTTATTGTTCGTATGTCCCCCCTTAATGCGGGAAGAAAAATGGCGGTACCCGTATAAATAGTACCCGAGGCGGTTCAGCGCCGCGGAGAAAATTTCCCCTGTGCTTTCAATCCCTTCCCCTTGCTGGCCGCCTACTTTCCATGACAGCTGTTCGATCATGTTTTACACCCCTTTATGTTCACTACAGCCTCTCGGTATTATTGTATCATTTTTCTGACAAAGCGACTACATTTTTCGCCGTCTCCCACCCGACAATTATATTTTTCCAATGCAGTCAGCGTTCCGCCTTTTATTCTAGGATGAATCAAAGCCTATATTCAATGATATTTATCACTCCGGCAAATGGTCATAAAAATTGCGGAACAAAAAGCGGTCGACTTGCTCAGCGGAGTAATGCTTGTACAACTCATTAACAAGCCGGGTGTACTCCTTGACGGCTTCAAGGCCGGCCACCGTCTCCGCAATGCCGTCAAAATCGGAACCAAACCCGACGTTGTTCGTCCCTCCGAGCGCGCATACGTAGTCGAGGTGGCGAAGCACATCAGCGACCGTTGCTCTCCGTTTGTCCTTCGTTAAAAAGTACGGGACAAAATTGATGCCGATCATCCCGTCTTTTTCAATCAGCGCCTTAATTTGTTCATCCGTCAAGTTGCGCGGGTGCGGGCAGAGGCGATGGGCGTTTGAATGGGAAGCGATCGGGAAACGGGCCGTCTCCACTACATCCCAAAACGCCTTTTCCGATAAATGGGACACATCGACCCATCGCTTCATTTCATTGAGCAGCTCGACAACTTGCCGGCCGAACGCCGTCAACCCGGCGCCGCGCTTCTCCCACGCCCCGTCAGCGACAGCGTTCGGAAAGTTCCATGTCAAGCCGACGGAGGCGACGCCGAGACGAAGGAGCGTCTTTAACTTGACAAGGTTGGCGCCAATCGCATCACATCCTTCGAGCGTCAACATCGCGCCGATCTCCCCTTCTTGAAGGGAGGCGATGTCCCGTTTCGTCCGCACAACTTTCACAGACGGAAACACCTCAACGATGCGGGTGAAGAAAATATCCGCCATCTCAAGCGCCGCCGTGAACCGGGCCTCTTCCGGCACCGTTTCCGGTATGTAAATAGCAAAGCATTGCACTTTCACCCCGGCTTCCGTCATTCCCGAAAGCGTAACATGAAGCGATGGCCCATCTTGAAACGACAATGACCGGTCTTGCCATAGTTTCATCAGTGCGTCACAATGAGCATCAAAAATCATTCGTTTTCCCCCTTAAAAAGCAAAAATAACCTGCCTGCCTTCGCGAGTGAAGGCGCCAACAGGTTATATTTTACCATTTGCCGCTCATCCAGTTAACGAGGTTCGACGATTAATTTAATCGCTGTCCGCTCTTCCCCATCAATCATAATATCCGTAAATGCCGGAATGCAAATCAAGTCCATGCCGCTTGGTGCCACAAACCCTCTTGCGATCGCTACTGCCTTAACGGCTTGATTTAATGCACCTGCGCCGATCGCCTGAATTTCCGCCGCGCCGCGCTCGCGCAGCACTCCGGCAAGTGCACCAGCTACAGAGTTCGGATTCGATTTTGCTGAAACTTTTAATATTTCCATTTCTAGCTCCTCCCTCGTTTCCTTGGAAAATGGATTTCGGTAAAATGTCTTCACTGTAACTATATTCACTGCTTTGGCAACTATTCCTGCCCGGGAGGAGCATGTTTTTAAAAATTTATAAAAAATAAACTATTCAAAATACGGATGGTCATCGTTAATGATGAAGCGCTCGATGCGGAGCGCACGCCCACTTTTGGCGTCAATATTAACAAGCACGGCATTCAACTGGCTTCTTCCTTCTTTGACGTCGAAACGGACCGGCAGCCCAGTTAAAAATTTGCGCAATACCGCCTCCCGATCGACGCCCAAAATGCCGTCGTACGGACCGGTCATGCCGACATCGGTAATGTACGCCGTTCCCTTCGGCAAAATGCGGTGATCAGCCGTTTGGACGTGTGTATGCGTGCCGATGACCGCAGACACGCGGCCGTCCAAGTACCAGCCCATCGCCTGTTTTTCGCTCGTCGCTTCGGCATGGAAATCAACGATGATGACCGGCGTGCGCACAGAGGCAGCGGCGATTAATTCGTCCGCCTTCTGAAACGGACAGTCAATCGCCGGCAAAAACGCCCGCCCCTGCAAGTTGATGACCGCTACCTCGCCATGCTCGGTCGGCACGTAAACGATGCCTTTTCCCGGCGTGCCCGGTGGATAGTTCGCCGGGCGAATCAACCTTTTCGCCTGGTCAATGAATTCAAAAATATCGCGCTTATCCCAGGCATGATTGCCGAGAGTGACAGCATGGACGCCTTGCGCAAGCAGTGAACGGTAAATCGCCTCGGTGATCCCTTTCCCTCCGGCGGCGTTTTCGCCGTTAATGATAACGACATCCGGCCGGTGCTTTTCCTTTAATTTGGGCAAATACTGCTCGACCATTTTTTGCCCCGGCGAACCGACGACATCACCGATAAATAAAATTTTCATCATCAATCCCTTTCTAAATCGAAAGTATCGCCACGACGAAGGCCATCGGGCGATCGGTATACTCTCTTATTTTACGGACAAAAAAATAAAGTGGCAATAGGCTGCCACTTTATTTCGCATATTCGACCGCCCGCGTTTCGCGGATGACCGTCACCTTAATATGGCCCGGGTAATCAAGCTCTTCTTCAATCCGTTTGCGGATGTCGCGCGCCAACCGGTGCGCTTCCAAATCGTCGATCATATCCGGTTTGACCATAATGCGCACTTCGCGCCCGGCTTGGATGGCGTACGATTTTTCCACCCCTTCGTACGATTCCGCGATCTCCTCAAGCTTCTCTAAGCGGCGGATATAGTTTTCGAGCGTTTCGCTGCGCGCCCCCGGCCGCGCCGCCGACAGCGCGTCCGCCGCCGCGACAAGCACGGCGATGACCGATGTCGGCTCAGTGTCGCCATGGTGGGAGGCGATGCTGTTGATGACAACAGGGTGTTCTTTATATTTCGTCGCCAGCTCGACGCCGATTTCCACATGGCTTCCTTCCACTTCATGGTCGATCGCCTTGCCGATGTCATGAAGCAAGCCGGCCCGGCGCGCCAGCATCTCGTCTTCTCCGAGCTCAGCCGCCATCAGTCCGGCTAAAAACGCCACTTCCACCGAATGTTTTAAGACATTTTGTCCGTAGCTTGTCCGGAACTTGAGCCGTCCTAAAATTTTGATCAAGTCCGGATGCAAGCCGTGGACGCCGACTTCAAACGTCGTCTGTTCGCCGACCTCGCGGATGTGTTCATCGACTTCGCGGCGCGCTTTCTCAACCATTTCTTCAATGCGAGCCGGGTGGATGCGGCCGTCCTGCACGAGCTTATCTAGTGCAATGCGCGCCGTTTCGCGGCGAATCGGGTCAAATCCGGACAAAATGACGGCCTCCGGCGTATCGTCGATAATTAAATCGATGCCGGTCAGCGTCTCAAGCGTACGGATGTTCCGTCCTTCGCGCCCAATGATCCGTCCTTTCATTTCGTCGTTTGGCAAGTTGACGACAGAGACGGTCGTTTCGGCGACATGGTCGGCCGCGCAGCGCTGGATGGCGAGCGACAAAACCGCCTTGGCCCGCTTGTCCGCCTCTTCTTTCGCCCGCGTTTCCGCCTCTTTGACCATCATCGCAATCTCATGCGACAGTTCCTTTTCGACGCGCTCTAAAATGAGCTGACGCGCATCATCGCGCGTCAATCCGGAAATGCGTTCGAGTTCGGTTTGCTGCTGTTTGACGAGCGTTTCCACTTTGCTTTCCATTTGTTCAATATGCTGTTGTCTTTCATTTAACGCTTCTTCTTTCGCTTCGAGCAACGCCTCGCGTTTATTGAGCGCTTCATCTTTGCGGTCGAGGTTTTCCTCCTTTTGCATCAAGCGGTTTTCTTGTTTTTGGAGCTCGCTTCTCCGGTCGCGGATGTCGCGCTCCGCTTCCGTGCGCAGTTTATGAATCTCGTCTTTCGCTTCGAGAAGCGCCTCTTTTTTCAAGGCGTCCGCCGCGCGTTTCGCCTCTTCAATCAGCTGCTCGGCAGCTGCTTTCGCCCCACCGATTTTTGCTTCGGCAATCGATTTGCGAACAAAAAAGCCAACAACGGCACCAATGACTAAGGCAAGCAAAGCGGAGATGATGATCGAACCCATCGTTTCACCTCCTCTTGCTGTTCAGTTTTCTTTCGCTCTTTCTTCGCGCCACTGTTGTCTCCAACCGTCCGGCGCAGGTGGACATTCCCGTTTTCAACGCATTGGCTCGGTCATGTTACTTGGCATTCCCCGTACGGATTTGGCCGCACGAAGGCGATTCGCCTTTCCGGGCGGGCGTATGGCCCTGCCGTGTATATGGACAAATATACATGTTCATTGTAAAGGCGGCAGTAGGAATTGTCAAGATATTACACAAGCGCTCTCTCAAGCCGCGGCACGCGGGGCATCCCGTTCCTTCTTTTTCGTAAAATACGAAATGAAACAGAACTACCCGCACGGGATTTCATCATCTCCCAGCATATTCTGCCAAGAAACAACGAACATTCGTTCTGTTTCGGAAGCTGAAAGAAGGCGCCCAGCCATGCCAGGACGCCCTCTGTCGGTTATTCTTCAAGCAACCCAAACTCGTCTTGCACCGGCTCGCCGCCCGTCTCGCCGGCATCGATGCCGTAATGGCTGCGGATGGCGCGGGCGATCTCCTCGGCGATATGCGGGTTTTCTTTCAAAAATTGTTTTGCATTTTCCCGCCCTTGGCCGAGCCGCTCGTCTTTGTACGAATACCACGCGCCGCTTTTTTGCACGATATCCAGCTCTGACGCCATATCAAGGATTTCCCCTTCGCGGGAAATGCCTTCGCCGTACATAATGTCCACATCAGCTGTTTTAAACGGCGGAGCCACTTTGTTTTTGACGACTTTGATTCTCGTTTTGTTGCCCACCATGTCGTTGCCTTGCTTGATTTGCTCGGCGCGGCGCACCTCTAAACGGACGGAAGCGTAAAACTTGAGCGCCCGTCCGCCCGGCGTCGTCTCGGGATTGCCGAACATGACGCCGACTTTCTCGCGGATTTGGTTGATGAAGATGGCGATCGTTTTCGACTTGTTAATAGCGCCGGACAACTTGCGAAGCGCCTGCGACATGAGGCGCGCTTGCAAACCGACGTGGGCGTCGCCCATCTCCCCCTCAATTTCCGCTTTCGGCACGAGCGCCGCTACCGAGTCGATGACGATGATATCGACCGCACCGCTTCGCACGAGCGCTTCAGCAATTTCGAGCGCCTGCTCGCCCGTATCAGGTTGGGAAAGCAGCAACTCATCAATATTGACTCCTAACTTTTGGGCATAAATAGGGTCGAGCGATAGCGATAGGTAATAGTCACCCTCGGCATTACCCGGAGGGGCTATTTTCCCCCGCTTCACACCGTGCGTGCGAGTTTCCCCGCACACGGCGTTCCATCGAGTACCCCGGTTACTAATCAACCCAAGACTTTACCCGTGTATATACTTTCTGTACTTCTCGAGTTTCTTGATTGCGTTTGTTTTTCCGACCTCGGGCTGATTAGTTTTTGAAACGTGTGTTTGATAGTATCAAATCCTTTCCATCTGGATTTGTACTATACACGTTGTTAGTCAGTTTTGCTCACCAAAATCCTTGCGGATTCCCTCACGGCTTCCTAATCGTCGTCTGGGGTTAGTAACCAAAAGGTGCTCGATTATGCCCCTTCGCTCCGCAGGCATTACCCTGCTTCATCACTACTACGGGCTGCTGCCCCACCCCTTCAGCAGTCATTTCCTACTGCTTAGTGGCATCGGGGTGCGCACTCCTTAGCATCCACTGGGGTGGTTCACCTGTACCGCACCACCTATCCTTACATACTCCCTTAGGCTCCGCCTCTGACCCGTCAGCCACCTTTTCGTCCACGGTTGGAGGACTCAAGGCAAAGATCCTCTGTGGGATCAATCCAGATTGAGCAAGCACGAATACTCGATCCGGGGCTGAGCCTCTCTAAGGAGGTGAGCACCTTCTTTATTCGGTGCCCCACGCCTTACGAGCCGTACTTCCGGCGGTTCGTTCCAACGCACTTTGCGTTCTCTAGCCATAGGAGTTTTATGGACCCCCGGCTACTTCGCTAACCACTTCTCAGGTCTGCTTTTCGCCGTCCTCTCCGAGCTTCGCACGGTAATGTTGCGCACCATTACCGCACGTCGGGGTATTAGGGCAGGAATGCCAACCTTCATTCCTGTCTCGGACTTTCACCGAGCTCTCGATGGTGCAGTTAGGACCTACTATAATTCGGTCCCGCTAACTTTTCGTATGGTGTTTCCACCATACTTGGGTTAGCAACAGGTCACACCGTGCTCCGCGTCGATGAAGGCTGCCTGCCCGCCCCGCTTTTGCACTTCCGCGATCGCGTGAAGGGCAACGGTCGTTTTCCCGGACGATTCCGGCCCGTAAATTTCGACGATCCGCCCGCGCGGGTAGCCGCCGACGCCTAACGCGATGTCAAGCGCCAACGAACCGCTCGGCACCGTCGAGATTTTGCGCTCGACTTGCTCGCCGAGCTTCATAATGGCCCCCTTGCCAAACTGTCGTTCAATTTGTTTTAACGCCTGCTCCAAGGCAGCTTGACGATCTTGGTTCACTCATCTACTCCTCCTTATTCTAGGGCTACTTATACTATATCGCGTTTTGCGGCCGTTGCCAAGCAAAAAGTCGAACGTTTATTCGTTTTTTCGATGGAGAAACTAGCAACGATCGCCATGCGAATGCGGTGGAAAAAACGATGGATGCGGTGGTGGATTCAAGAAGGGGAGCAGCCGGTCAACGGCCGGCCGCAAGCGTCTCCAACAAGAAAAAGCAGCCGTATTTGGCGGTGCGGGTGCGGATGGCATCACGTGTGCCGGATAATGCGAGGCGGTGGACGGTGGTGTCGCGCCCGCGTATGGCGATGCCGACATACACGGTGCCCGGCGGATGGCCTTCGAGCGGATCGGGGCCGGCGACGCCGGTGAAGCTGATGCCGACATCGGCATCACACATCGTGCGCACGTTCTCGGCGAGCAGACGGGCGCACGGTTCGCTTACCGCTCCGTTCGTCTCCAACAGCGGCCGCGGCACGCCAAGGAGGTGTTCTTTTACGCCGTTTGTGTAGCAGACAACGCCGCCGCTCACGGCGGCCGACGCCCCCGGCACGGCCGTCAGCTGCTCAAGGAACAGGCCTCCGGTCAAGCTTTCCGCCGCGGCGATTGTCCACCCTCTTTCTTTTAACCGTTCCAATGTCTTTGTAAACAGCGTTTCATCATTATATCCGTAACAATAACGGCCGACGCGCGTCAAAATGGCGGCTTCCGCCTCATCGAGCAGCCGCTTGGCTTCCGCTTGATCCTGATGTTTTGCCGTCAGACGGAGCGTTACCTCGCCGTCGTTTGCGAGCGGGGCGATCGTCGGATTCGACTGGGCGTCAATCAAGTCGGCGAGCGCCGTCTCAAGCGCCGACTCGCCGATGCCAAAAAAGCGGAGGACGCGCGATTCGATGCGCCCGGAAAGCGAAAAAACGCCGCGCAAAAAGGGGGCGCCGTATTTCGTAAACATCGGCTGCATTTCTTTCGGCGGCCCCGGCAGCAACATGTATGTAATGCCGTCAACCGTCAACGCCATCCCTGGCGCCATGCCGTGCTCGTTTTTCAGCACGGCCGCCCCTTCCAAGATGAGCGCCTGTTTTTTATTGTTTTCTGTCATCGGCCGGTTCGTGCGGGCAAAGAACGCCTCAATCGCCCGCAGCGCTTCCTCATCGGTCACGAGCCGGCGGCCGAGCAGGCGGGAGATCGTTTCTTTCGTCAAATCGTCTTTCGTCGGGCCGAGCCCGCCGGTGAAAATGATGAGGTTCGCTCTCGTTTGCGCGGTTTTCACCGCTTGTTCGAGACGGCCGGCATTGTCGCCGACAACCGTATGAAAATAGACGTTAATGCCAAGGCCGGCGAGCTGTTGCGACAAAAACTGAGCGTTCGTATTGGCAATTTGTCCGAGCAGCAGTTCCGAGCCGACAGCAATAATCTCCGCATTCACCAAACGTTCTCCCCCTTTTTCGGCCGGCTATTTCGAGTGGGAAAAAGCGTGTTTGTTTTTGGCAAAGTAATCCCAACCGGACCAGATCGTGAAAATGACCGCCACCCAAAGCGCGATATCGGCGAACGGAAACGGAATGAGTGAAAACGGAAAGTTGTGCAGCAAAAGGGCGGAGATCGCCACAATTTGCGTCCACGTCTTAATTTTTCCAAGCACGTTGGCAGCGACAACTTCCCCCTCGCCGGCGAGCACAAGCCGCAGGCCGGTGACGGCAAACTCGCGGCTGATGATGACGATCACCATCCAAGCCGGCGCGGCCCCGAGCTCAACGAGCACGATGAGCGCCGCCGATACAAGCAGCTTATCGGCGAGCGGATCCAAAAACTTGCCCAAGTTGGTGACGAGTCCGTACTTGCGGGCGTAGTAGCCGTCAATCCAGTCAGTTGTTGAAGCGACAATAAAAACGAGGGTTCCGATGAGATGAGCGACCGGAAGCTCCACCCCGGCGATGCGGACGCTTCCCCACCCGAACGGGACAAGCATGACGATTAAGAAAAATGGGATGAGCATAATGCGCGCTACCGTAATTTTATTCGGCAAGTTCACAACGAATACCTCCGCTAGTTCAACATCGATCCGGACAAAGAAGCGGCTTCTTTTCTCCCAAAAAGCCGCCCTTTGCCATTATTTTTTTAGGATGAAACGAAGCTTTTGGTACACTTCGTCTTTCGGGGCAAACGGATAGGCAAACGGCTGGCCGTTTACCTTCATGTCGACATCGAGCGTGCGACCGATTTTCACCCACACTTCACTTTCCGCTGACAAGTCGAACGTTTTCGTTTGCCCGCTTGTCAAATTGCCGGCATAAAAGGAATGGCCTTTCGTGTTGTACACCTCAATCCACGATGTTCCTTTCGACGTGAGTTCAATCGAAAATGAAGCAGGGTTGTTCACTTCAATCGTCGCTGTGTTGCCGCGTTTTTCCGTCACGTTCAGCGCCGTCACCGGCGCAGCCGGTTTGTCTTCAGGAGTCGGCTGCTCAGCCTGTTGTTTTTTCTTTTCTTCCGCCTTCTTCGCTGCTTCTTCTTTTTCCTTCGCCTGTTCAAGCGGCGAGTTTTTCGAGCTTTCGACCTCCGCCGTCTCCGGGCTTGTCCGCGCCGGCGGCTCGCTCGCTGTGCCGCGCTGGAGCAGCACCCAAACAAGCACAGCCGCCCCGACGACGACTGCCGCGACGGCCAGTTTCGGCAGCCAGTCGAGCCATTTCGTCCCTTCGGCAGAAAGCTGCTGACGCGTTTTCACGCGCGACAGCGGCTGCGGAAGATCATCTTCATAAGATTGCGGAACGTCTTGCTTATATTGTTCAAACAGCTCGTCCGGGTCAAGGCCGACCGCTTCGGCGTATTGCCTGATGAAGGCGCGCACATAAAAGTTGCCCGGCATAATAGCATAATTTCCTTCCTCAATGCCGATTAAATACCGCTTCTGAATTTTCGTCATCTCCTGAAGTTCATCCAAGGTAATTTGCTTTTCCTCCCGTGCTTCCCGCAAACGTTTTCCTAATTCCGTCAACGGCCAACACCTTCCATTTTTTAATTAAAACCCAAATTCAGAAAATCCGCCATCGCCCAGCAAAGACGGGCGCTCGATCGCTTCATACGAAATATCTTCGTCCGGCTCATGGCGCAGTTCGATTATATAATCAAAATCGTCAAGTGTATATTCTGTATGACGAACAAAAATGTCCGGATGTTCCACCACTTTCGTCGCCTCGAGGCGCATCAGTTCGCGGATGAGCTGCCAGTGCTGCTCGTTTGCCCGGCGCGTCGAGACGATGCCATCGATGATAAAAATGTGATCCTCGCCATATTCATCTTCCATCAGCTGGGTGCGAACCGTCTGCTTAATCAACGTCGATGATACAAACAGCCACCGCTTATTGGCGCAAACGCTGGCGGCGACGATCGACTCCGTCTTGCCGACGCGCGGCATTCCGCGGATGCCGACAAGCTTATGTCCTTTTTCTTTAAAGATCTCCGCCATAAAATCGACAAGCAGCCCAAGTTCGTCGCGGACAAAGCGGAACGTTTTTTTATCGTCAACATCGCGCTGAATGTAGCGGCCATGGCGGACGGCCAGACGGTCAAGCAGCTTCGGCTGACGCAGCTTCGTCACTGTAATGTTGTCCATCGTCCGCAAAATCGTCGCCAGCCGCTCAATTTGCTCGTTGTTATCGCACAGAAGCAGCATGCCGCGGCGCGAATTCCGGACGCCGTTGATCGTCACGATGTTGATCGACAACATGCCGAGCAGCGATGCGACGTCACCTAACAGCCCGGGGCGGTTGACATGAATTTCATACTCCAAGTACCATTCCTGCTTGCCCATCCCGTCTCCTCCCTTGTCGGTGTCCGCACGAACGCTTTATGCTAAGTTCATACTACTATAATCGCGAATGGAAAAGCAACTGAAAAGGGGGAGAAAAAAAGAGAGAGGGATTCCCCTCTCTTCCGGTTGTTATTTTTGTTGGACAAGCTTCACCATCATGTTGGCAAGAACGTGCTGTTCTTTTTCATCAGCAACTTTCCAGAGATCGGCCAACACCCGTTCCTCCGGGTTTTTCGGATCGACGTTTCTCGCCAAATAATCACCGATTTGATAGGCGACGTCCGTGATCACTTGCTGGCTCAGTCCTTGTTGCTGTGCTTGCTGAAGCCGATCCGCCAAAAATCCTTTCCATTGCTCAAAGTTATCCAATACCGACATGTGCATTCCCTCCTTGATGAACGTTTCAAGGTTAGTTTGCCTGTCTGAACGGAAAATATGCGTTTAGCAATGCCAACCGCCGTTGACAGAAATGACTTGGCCGGTGATGTACGAAGCGGCGTCGGATAAAAGAAACGCCACTGTTTTGGCCACTTCGCCGGGGGTGCCGAATCGGCCGGCTGGGATTTCATCCGCCAACGCTTGAAGCTCCTCGGCACTGAACGACCGGAGCATATCGGTAGCGATCGCCCCAGGGGCGACGGCATTGACGCGGATGCCGCTTGGGGCGAGCTCTTTGGCCAGCGCTTTGGCGAACGCATTCTGCCCGCCTTTCACCATCGAATACACCGCTTCACATGAGGCGCCGCAAAGTCCCCAAATCGATGAAATAAACACAATATGGCCCCGTTTTTTTGAAATCATCGGCGGAAGCAGTTTTTTCACGAGCTGCGCCGGACTTGTCACATGAAGGCGCACCATCCGCTCGATCAGCTCATCGTTCATATCAGTCAGCAATCCATAATAGCTCGCCCCGCTGTTATAAATGATGGCGTCCACCGGGCGGTCGATTTGCGAAAGGAGCGCCTCGACCCCGCCAGGCGCGGACAAGTCGGCTTCGAGCGGGATGATGTGCGTATCCGCCAGTTCTTCCCGCAGCGCTTCGACCGGCGCCCGCCGTCGGTAGTAATGAAGAAAGAGCCCGTAGCCATCTTTGGCGAGTTCTTGGGCGATGCTCTGCCCGATTCCGCCCGAAGCGCCGGTGATTAACGCGTAGTTCATTGAACGTTCTCCCCTTCCTTTGCCGCAAAAAAGCATCCTTCTCATGAAGGATGCCATCATTGCCCTTTTGGCACAACTTCACAAACGGCGATTTGCGAGTCGCGGAAACATGAGGCGGCGACAGCAGCAATATCGTCAAGTGTAAGCGACGAGAGCGCCGGCAAAATATCAAATAAGCTCGCACCATAAAACGCATAGCGCGTAAACTGGTTGGCGATGTACTCCGGCGAATTGAGCGCGCGCAAAAAGGCGCCGATTTTTTTCTTTTTCACCCGCTCAATTTCCTCTTTTTGCACCTGTCCGGTGGAAAACGACCGCAGCACTTCCTGCACCTCTGCCGCGAGCCGCTCCGCATCTCTCGTGTCGCCGCCGACAAGGGCAAAGCCAAATTCACGCTCTTCCGTATAATCGTACATAAACGTATCGTCAATCAACCCTTCGCGGTACAGCCGTTCGTAATGCGGCGAGCTTTTGCCAAACAAGTAGTCGAGCAGCACGTGAAACGCGAGTTCATGCCGGAGTTTTTGTTCGCCGCTGTTTGGCACGGACGGCGCTTTAATGCCGACAAAACATTTATTCGTCTGCACATGCATGGGGATGATTTTTTTCTTTTCTGCGACATGGCCCGGTTCTTCGTACGTAAACCGTTTCACTTCCGGCGCCCGCGAAAACGATTTTTTCGCCTGATTATCGCGGATTTGCTGCATCACTTTTTGCTCGTCGACCGGACCGACGACAAACAACAGCATGTTGCCCGGATGATAAAACGTTTCGTAACATTCATACAGCAGCTCTTTTGTAATTTCGGCGATCGATTCAACCGTGCCGGCGATGTCGATTTTAACCGGATGGTTATGGTACATGCTTTCGATGGCGCCAAAGTAAACACGCCAGTCCGGATTGTCGTCGTACATGCGGATTTCTTGACCGATGATGCCTTTTTCTTTTTCGACTGTCTTGTCGGAAAAATACGGCGTCTGCACAAAGTCCATTAACGTTTCTAAGTTTTTCTCAATGTTGTCGGTGCTTGAAAACAAATAGGCGGTGCGGGTAAACGTCGTAAAGGCGTTCGCCGAAGCGCCTTGTTTGCTGAACTGCTGAAACACGTCACCGTCCTCTTTTTCAAACAACTTATGTTCCAAAAAATGGGCGATGCCATCCGGGACGCGTTTCATTTCCGTTTTTCCGAGCGGGACGAACTGGTTGTCGACGGAACCGTAGTTCGTCGTAAACGTTGCATACGTTTTATGAAACCCTTTTTTCGGCAAGATGTAAACATCAAGGCCGTTGTCCATTTTTTCATAAAACAGCGCTTCTTGCAGCGTTTCATACACCCGCTTTTCCATCTTCCGTCGCCCCCTCCATTCCGGTCAAAAAGTACACCGTATCGAGCACCACCTTTTCGGCGACGCGCACGACATCCTCGCGCGTCACACTGTCCGTGCCGGCAAGCCATTCGTTCAGCGGGCGTTTCCGCGTTGAGACGACGTTATGGTACAGCACTTCGACAAGCCCGCGCGGCGTATCGAGCGTCTCAAGCAACTGGTTGCGGATGACCGCTTTCGTTTGTGCCATTTCTTCATCCGTAAAATCACCGTTTTTCATCGCCTGCATTTGTTCGTCAATGATGCGGCGCGCCTTCTCGTAATTGGCCGGCTCAATGCCGGACATGACCATGAGCAGCCCTTTATGGCTTTCAAGCCTCGAGGCGGCATAATAGGCGAGGCTCGCTTTCTCGCGAACGTTGATGAACAACTTGGAATGGGAAAAACCGCCGAAAATGCCGTTAAACAGCTGCAAGGCGTAATAATCGTCATCTTCGTACGTCACGTTAGTCCGATAGCCGACGTTTAATTTTCCTTGTTTTACGTCTTGCCGCTCGATGACTTCGTTCACTTCCCCCCGCGCTTTGGCGGAAGCAAGCGGCGCCCGCGCCGGCTGCAGGCGGTCCGGTAAGGAGAAACGTTGCTTGACAGCGGCGAGCACCGCTTCCTCATCGACGTCGCCGATGACATACAAATCAAGCTCATCTTCAGCCAACGCCTGCTCGTAATACCGGTACAGCCGCTCCGCTGTAATGGTGTCAACATCCTCGAGCTCACCGTTTGGCGAGAGGGCGTACGGTTCACCTTTGCACATTTCTTGAACGAGGCGCATGCTCGCATAGCGCATTTTATCATCATATACCGCTTGAATGCGCTGGCTTAGCGCCCGTTTTTCCCGGGCGACGATGTCCTCAACAAACCGGCCGCCCTCGAGCACCGGGCGGAGCAAGAGATCGGCGAGCAGTTGAAGCGCTTTCTCTAGAAGCGGCGTTTGCTCCGGCAAAAACCGTTCATTCGCCACATCAATGCGGATCGTCATAATATGGTCTTCGCCTCTTTTAGTTAAATCGACGTTCAGCGTCGCCCCGTACAGCTCATCCAGGTAGGTGCGCAGCGCCTTGACGCTCGGGTAATCAGCCGTGCCGCTTTGCAAGACGTACGGAAGCAGCGCGCGCAGCGTCACCGTCTCCTTGGCAAGCGGCGCTTTCATTTTCCAAACGAGCGTATTCGTTTTGTACTTATCAGTCGAAATCGTATGGACACGAACCGGTCCAACCGCTGTCACTTTTTCATCGACCAATCAAACTCCTCCTTTTCCTTCAGAAAGTGGACGGTATGCTTATTGTGAGATGTCTTATCAACAATATACCTTTTGCCAAGCGGAAAATGCAAATAAATCCACCCCGCTTCCCGGCCGGAACAACAAAAAAACGGCTGCCCGTTTATTTACGGACAGCCCGTTTTCTTACCGTTTTCCTTTCACATATGGCGTGCCGGCCGCTTTCGGCGCTTCGGCGCGGCCAATGAAGCCGGCGAGCGCTAAAATCGTGAGCACATAAGGGGCAATAAGCAAGTAGACGGTCGGAACGTTTTGCAAAAATGGAATCGTTTGTCCGACGATGCTTAAACTTTGTGCCAACCCAAAAAACAGCGCCGCCCCCAGCGCGCCGATCGGATGCCATTTGCCAAAAATCATGGCCGCAAGCGCCATAAACCCGTGCCCGGAAATGGTGGCATGGCTGAAATCGCGGGAGATGATCGTCGCATACACCGCACCGCCCAGCCCGCCGAGCGCCCCGCTGATCATCACGGCAATATAGCGCATTTGCGTAACGTTAATCCCCATCGTATCAGCCGCCATCGGGTGCTCGCCGACGGCGCGCAGCCGGAGGCCAAACGGGGTTTTGTAAATGATGTACCAAGACAGAAACGCCAGCAAAACAGCGATATACGACGGCGCATATGCGTTGGAAAACAGCAGCGGACCAATGACCGGAATATCACTTAATATCGGTACATCAATTTTGTCAAATCCGACTTGAATTTGATCAGTTTGTCCTTTGCCGTACATTTTTTTCACTAAAAACAGTGACAAGCCAAGCGCCAAAAAGTTGATCGCCACTCCGCTGACGACTTGGTCGGCGCGAAACGTGACCGAAGCGACGGCATGCAACAAAGAAAACAATGCGCCGACCACGATGGCTGCTGCCAAGGCGAGCCATGGCGTCAATGAACCGAGCCGGTCGGCAAACGTTAGATTAAAGACAATGCCGACAAACGCACCGATGATCATCAGCCCTTCGAGCCCGATATTGACAACGCCGGACCGTTCGCTAAACACGCCGCCAAGCGCGGTGAAAATAAGGGGAGCAGCAAAGAAAATCGCTGTTGGAATAATCGTTTGCAACACGTCATATACGCTCACTTACTCCGCCCCCTTTTGCCAACGAGATAACAGCCAACGGATCATATAGCTCGATGCGACAAAGAAAATAATGAGCGCGATAATAATATCGACGAGTTCGGTTGGTACGCCGGCGCCTGACGGCATCTCCAGCGCCCCGACTTTCAAGGCGCCAAACAGCAAGGCGGAAAGCAAAATGCCAAACGCGTTGTTGCCGCCGATTAAAGCGACGGCGATGCCGTCAAATCCAAGGCCGGTAAACCCGGCTTTCGTCGAAATATTGCCGAACGTGCCGAGCCCTTCCATCGCCCCGGCCACGCCCGCAAACGCTCCGGAGATGACCATGGCTAAAATAATGTTGGCGCGCACGTTCATGCCAGCGTACTGTGAAGCATGCTGGTTGAATCCGACCGCCCGCAGCTCAAATCCTTTCGTCGTTCTTTCAAGCAAAAACCACATGACAAACGCAGCAGCAATGGCGATCAAAATGCCATAATGCACCGTCGAGTGATACGTAATGGCTTCCAAAAACTCCGATTGGAGCGAGGCACTCTCCTTGACCGGATCGGACTTGAAGCCCTCATCGGACAGCACGGAACGGATGATCGCGTTCGTCACGTGCAAAGCGATATAGTTCATCATAATCGTGATGATGACTTCATGCACTTTTACATACGCCTTTAGTACGCCCGGAATCAGCCCCCAAAGCGCCCCGGCGAGTGCAGCGGCCAAAATGGCAAGCGGCAAGTGGATGACCTTCGGCAAGTCAAACGACACCCCGACCCAAACGGCGGCGAGCCAGCCGACGATCAGCTGCCCTTCGACCCCGATGTTAAACAAGCCGGTGCGAAAGGCGAAAGCTACCGCCAGCCCCGTTAAAATATAAGGCGTCGTCTGGCGGATTGTTTCTCCGATGTAATACGCATCGCCAAACGCTCCGTATATGAGAGAGCCAAAGCCAGCGACCGGATTGTAGCCGCTTGCGAGCATGACGATCGAGCCGACGATCATGCCGAGCAGAACGGCCAACAGCGGAATCAAAAACTGCTGAAGACGATTCGACCTCATGACGACACACCTGCTTCCTTCCGTTTACTTCCGGCCATCAGCAGCCCGAGTTCCTGTTCCGTCGTTTCTTTCGGATCAACGATGGCGATAATCTTCCCCTCATAAATAACGGCGATCCGGTCGCTGACGTTCATCACTTCATCGAGTTCGAACGATACAAGCAACACCGCTTTCCCTTGATCACGCTGCTCAATGAGCCGCTTATGGATAAACTCAATCGCCCCGACATCAAGCCCCCTTGTCGGCTGAGCAGCGATCAATAAATCTGGGTTGCGGTCGATTTCACGGCCGATGATCGCTTTTTGCTGGTTGCCGCCGGATAACGCCCGTGCTTTCGTATACTCATCCGGTGTGCGAACATCAAATTCGCGAATGAGTTGGCGTGCTTTGTCATAGATCGCTTTAAAGTTCAGCACGCCCCGCTTCGAATATGGCGGCTTGTAATACGCTTGCAGCACCATGTTTTCACCGATCGGAAAATCGAGGACAAGCCCGTGCTTATGCCGGTCTTGCGGAATATGGCCGACGCCGGCTTCCATAATCCGGCGCGGTGATAAATTTGTAATATCGCGGCCATTGAGCTTCACCGTACCGGATTCCACTTTCAGAAGGCCGGTAACTGCTTCAATCAGCTCGGTTTGCCCGTTGCCGTCAACCCCGGCAATGCCGACGATCTCCCCGGCGCGCACCGTCAAACTCAGGCCGTTTACAGCAGGAATGCCGCGGGCATCTTTCACGACCAAATTCTCGATTTCAAGCACCGGCGCCTTTGGCTCAGCCGGCTTTTTCTCGGTCGTAAACTGCACCTCGCGGCCAACCATGAGCGCCGCCAGTTCGTTCGGATTCGTTTCGGCGACCTCAAGCGTCGCGATCCCTTTGCCGCGGCGGATAACGGTGACGCGGTCGCACACTTCCATAATTTCTTTGAGCTTGTGCGTAATTAAAATGATCGATTTTCCCTCGCGGACGAGCGTGCGCATAATTTCGATGAGCTCGCGGATTTCCTGCGGCGTCAGAACCGCTGTCGGTTCGTCAAAAATTAAAATGTCCGCGCCGCGATAGAGCGTCTTTAAAATTTCGACGCGCTGTTGCATACCGACGGAAATATCGGCAATTTTCGCTGTCGGATCCACCGCCAGCCCATACCGCTCCGACAGTTCACGCACTTCCTGTTCAGCCCGCTTGATGTCAATCGTTCCCGCCCGTGTCGGCTCACTGCCTAAAATGATGTTTTCCGTTACGGTAAACGTATCAACAAGCATAAAGTGTTGATGCACCATCCCGATGCCGAGGTCGTTGGCGACATTCGGGTCAGTGATGCGCACCGGTTTCCCTTTGACACGGATTTCGCCCCCATCCGGCTGATAGAGACCAAACAGCACGTTCATCAACGTCGATTTGCCGGCGCCGTTTTCACCAAGAAGGGCGTGAATTTCCCCCTTTTTCACCTGCAGTGTAATGTTGTCGTTGGCGACAAACGTGCCGAATACTTTGCGAATATTGAGCATTTCAATCACGTATTCCAAGTAATTCACTCCCTACTTCGGCAAGGTCAAAATCACAAAATGAGAGGCGGCAGCCAAACGGCCGCCCTTCATTTCATGATTTTGAAAAAGGCTAGCGGCGCGCACTAGCCTTTTTCCACTTTCATTATTTAACCGTTGCCGCAAATTGTTCGTACTCTTTCCGGCTCGACGGCACTTTCACATCACCATTGGCGATTTTTTCCTTCCATTCATCCACCGCTTTTAGCACATTGTCCGGGATGTTGTCTTGCGTCGGGGCAATGCCGACCCCGTTTTCCGGCAAGCCATACTCAATTGTTTGGCCGCCCGGGAAATCGCCAGCCTGCGCCCGTTTGGCGACATCATAAACAGCTACGTCGACTCGTTTGACCATCGAGGTGAGCGTCACATTGTACGTCTTGTCGCCGACTTTCACTTCTCCTTCCGGCGCTTGGTCTTTATCGACGCCGATGACCCAAATTTCGCGGTTCGGATCTTTCTTCTTCAAGTCTTTTGCTTCTGAAAAGACGCCGTTTCCGGTTCCTCCGGCCGCGTGGTAAATAATATCAATGCCGGAAGCGTACATGCTCGAGGCGATCGCCTTCCCTTTATCGGCTTGGTCAAACGCCCCGGCGTATTGCACTTCAACGGTCGCTTTCGGGTTGACCGCTTTGACACCGGCACGGAAGCCGCTTTCGAATTTCTCAATCAACGGAATTTCCATTCCGCCAACGAAGCCGATTTTATTCGTTTTCGTCATCAGCCCGGCCACAACGCCGACAAGAAACGACCCTTCATGCTCTTTAAACGTAATGCTGGCGACATTTGGGGCATCCACAACTGTATCCACAATAGCAAAGTGTTTTTTCGGATTTTGCTCCGCGACTTCTTTCACTGCATCCCCCATCAAATAGCCGATACCGTAAATCAAGTCAAAGTCGCTGCGCACAAGTTTGTTTAAGTTGGTTGGATAATCGGCGTCGCTCGTCGACTGCAAATAATCGTACCCGCCGCGTCCTTTTTCGAGGCCGTTATCTTTCCCGAACTTTTGCAGCCCTTCCCAAGCCGACTGGTTGAACGATCGGTCGTCGACGCCGCCTACGTCCGTGACCATGGCAACGCTGAACGTATCTTCTTGATTATTGCCTCCCGCGTTGCCGCCATCTTGGCCACAGGCGCTAAGCAGCGTGCCGGCGGCGAACAGAACGGAGAGTGCCCAGCCGAATCGCTTTTTCATGCTCCATTACCCCCTGCTTGAAAAATTTGTTCCTAATTAGTATGAAACTTCCGTTCTCTTTCTATGTACTGATTTCACCCCCTTAAAAACCGAACCGTTTCCGCATGACATGAAAGCTGAACTTGTCGGAGCGGAAGTAGTTCGTTGAATAAAAAATCGGTTCGTCATTTTTATCGAAATGCATTTGTTTGAGCACAAGCAAGGCCGTCTCCGGATCGCATTGCAAAATCGGCGACACTTTTTCGTGGTAGCCGAGCGGTTCAATGCGCGCAACGGCATAGGCAATATCGCGGTGTGCCTGATTGTGCAAGTTTTCAAACAGCGACTCATGCTCATACGAAATGCCTCTCGGCAAATATTTACATAAAATTTTATCAAGGCAATAGACGACCGGCTCCCCATCAGCGGTGCGCACCCGCTCGATCAGCAAAATCTCATCATCCGTCCGGCATTGAAAGCGGCGCATATCGTCTTCGGTCGGCTGTTGGATAGAGGAAGACAAAAAAATCGTGCCCGGTTTGCGCCCGGCTTGGCGGATCATGTCGGTGACGCTTGTGAGCTGCTCGATGCCGGACGTAAACAGCGGTCGGGCATTGACAAACGTCCCGACGCCATGGCGGCGGATGATGATATTTTCCTCCTCAAGCACCCGCAGCGCTTCCCGCAGCGTCGCCCGGCTGACGCCGAGCTGCTTGGCGAGCTCAAACTCGGATGGAAGCTTTTGCTTTTCTTTGTACACTCCAGTTTCGATATCGTGTTTAATGCGGTCAATGACTTGCAAATAAAGATGGCGACTGTCTGATTTGATTGACATGACAACGTCCTCCACGTTACGCATTTCCCATGAGATCAGACCTCTGACATTAGACATATAACCTTTTCGAGATTACTATAACATTTTTTACCCGGCAAATAAATAGGGATAATCCATTTTTGTCGAAAAAAAAGAAATATGACCGGCAGCGCTTCCAATATGCTATACTGTTGGACAGGCAGGTAAAAGGAACCTGCCTGTTTTCCTGTTTATGACGTCTTTTTGAAATCTTCTTTTGACCAAAGAACAGCGCGTGGCTTGCTTCCTTCATACGGGCCGACGACGCCGCGCTCTTCCATGGCGTCGATGAGGCGGGCAGCCCGGTTGTAGCCAATGCGGAAGCGGCGCTGCAACATCGACACAGAGGCACTTTGCATTTCGACGACAAGGCGGACGGCTTCTTCGTACAGATCATCCTCAAGTGCCGGAGAGTTCGCCTCGCCCTCTTGAACGATCATTTCCTCATAGTATTGCGCCTGTTGCTGGCTGATGACAAACTGAACGACCTCTTCGACTTCTTGGTCGGATACAAACGCCCCTTGGACGCGCACCGGCTTCGAGGCCCCCATCGGCAAAAACAGCATGTCGCCGCGGCCAAGCAGTTTTTCCGCCCCGCCCATATCCAAAATGGTGCGCGAATCGATTTGTGACGAGACGCTGAAGGCGATGCGCGACGGAATGTTTGCTTTGATGACGCCGGTAATGACATCGACCGACGGGCGCTGGGTGGCGATGATTAAGTGGATGCCGGCGGCGCGCGCCATTTGCGCTAGGCGGGTGATCGCCTCTTCAACATCCGAAGATGCCACCATCATTAGATCGGCCAGTTCGTCGATGATGACGACAATATACGGCAAAAGCGGCTGCTGTTCCGGCACCGCCTCGTTCTGTTGACGGATGTGTTCGTTATACCCTTCAATGTTGCGTGTGCCGGTATGGGAAAACAGCTCATAGCGCCGTTCCATTTCCTGCACGACTTTTTTCAGTGCCTGGGCTGCTTTTTTCGCATCGGTGACGACCGGCGTCAACAAATGAGGAATGCCGTTATAGACGCTCAACTCCACCATTTTCGGGTCGATCATCATCAGCTTGACCTCGTGTGGTTTCGTGCGCATAAGCAGGCTGACGATGATGCCGTTAATGCAGACGCTTTTGCCGCTCCCCGTAGCACCGGCGATCAATAAATGCGGCATTTTGTTCAGTTCAGCGGCGACCACTTCCCCGGAAATGTCGCGGCCAAGCGGGATCAACAGCTTTGCCTCAGGCCGCGTATGCTCGACGGCTTCCAACACTTCGCGCAACGAGACGGTGGCGATTTCTTCGTTCGGCACCTCAATGCCGATCGCTGATTTTCCGGGAATTGGAGCCTCGATGCGGATGTCTTTCGCCGCTAGGGCGAGCGCCAAATCATCGCTTAAACTGACGATTTTGCTAACTTTCACCCCGACGTCCGGGTATACTTCGTATTTCGTCACCGCCGGCCCGAGATGCACTTGCGTCACTTTCGCCTTGACGCCAAAGCTTTGGAACGTTTTCTCCAATTTGCGTGCGTTGGCGTAAATGTTGGCATGGTCAGCCGATTGTCCGGCCGGTTTCGGCAGGCTGAGAAGCTCAAGCGGCGGCAAATCATAGTTGGTGTTTTCATGCTCGGAAAACGCCAGCGGCGGCGCCGGTGCGTCCCCGTTCCCGCCATCGCCGCCTTCGATTGGCGGCTGTTTCTCCTCTTCCGGCTCGACCGCCGACCGGACGGCGGCAAAATCGGATATGATCGGCGGCGGCGAAAGCAGCTCGTCCTCCGATTCAGCAGCGCCGGCTTCACCCGGCTCATCTTCGGGCCGGGCGGCCGCCCGCCGCGAACGCCGGTTTCGTCCGGCGTTGGCCCGCCGCTTTCGTCCTGCCAACCATTGCCTCATATCCGCAACAAACGCTAGCCATTCCTGACGCATAAACGCCGCCGCCAAGACGATCAGTCTGCCAACCGTTTCACGCAGCGATTTTCCCGTCAGTACGATGAAGCCGACAACGAACAACAGAAAACAAATCCATTTCGTCCCAAGCGCATCAAACAGCTGGTAGCTGGCGGCAAACAACAAGGCGCCGACCATCCCGCCCCCCAAATCGACAGCGGCCTCCTTGCCATTCGCTTCGTTCCAAAACAGCGCCCATGTCGTGCGAATGACGCTTGGGTCGAGTTCACCGCGCCGCGACATGAGTTCAAACAGCTTCCCATGGCTTAACAACAAGAGCGCCGCTGCAATGACGGAGGCGCCGACAAACGGGCGGCTCGCCCATGACGGCCACTCCCGCTTCCACATCAGGATAAACGATAAAATGAATAAACCGCCCACTAATAGCATGTACCATTCGCCGAAAAAAAAGCGGCTGACGAGCACGAGCGTTTCCCCGACAAGCCCGAGACGGGCCATCGCCACAACGGCAACAGCCAACAGCCCGAGGCCGATCAATTCAAAACGGATCGCCTCCGTCCATGGCTGCTTCTTTGGCGGCTTTCCTTTTTTTTGTCGCTTTCGTTTCGCCATGATCGCTCACTCCAGCATGAATGAATTGGCAAGCCGGAAAAAAGCAGCCAACAATGGCTGCTTTTTTCTGTTTCCTTATTATTATAGCATGAACGGCCGCACAATTCATTACGATGTTGCTGCGGAAATTGAAAACCGCGCCCCGGGCGCATATTTGGCGTTTAAAAAATGGTAGGGATTTGTGCTTAAATTTTGCACGATTTCATATTCGCCCGTATCCACGATTTGGACGAGAAATGGAATGCCGTCGTAGTACACCATTTTTTGCTTTTCATATGCAGCCGCATCCGTTGGAAACATCAAGTGTTCCGGCATGACCGTATATAAAATCATTGGACTATCTTCCCTTCGCCGCCTTTTTTCATCTCGATCAACTGCCGCAGCTTCGCCATCGCCTGCGATACGCCGCCAACTTCATCGATCAGCCCGTACCGGACGGCGTCAGGTCCGACGACGTTCGTTCCGATGTCGCGCGTTAAATTTCCTTTCGAAAACATGAGCTCTTTAAATTTTTCTTCGCTAATATTGGAATGTTTCGTCACGAAACGGACGACGCGCTCCTGCATTTTATCCAAATACTCGAACGTTTGCGGCACACCGATGACAAGCCCGGTCAGACGGATCGGATGAATCGTCATCGTCGCAGTCTCGGTGATGAACGAGTGGCTGCACGAAACGGCGATCGGCACTCCGATCGAATGGCCCCCGCCAAGCACGACGGAAACGGTCGGTTTTGAGAGCGAAGCGAGCATTTCCGCAATGGCGAGCCCGGCTTCGACATCGCCGCCGACGGTGTTTAAAATGACGAGCAACCCTTCGATTTTCGGATTTTGCTCAATGGCGACAATTTGCGGAATGACGTGCTCATATTTCGTTGTCTTATTTTGCGGCGGCAGCTGGACATGGCCTTCAATTTGGCCGACGATCGTCAGACAGTGGATATTCGTATCCGGCTCTAGTTGCGGGACGTTCGTTTGCCCAAGCTGGGTAATGGCCGCGGTCGCCTCTTCTGTCTTCGTTTCGGCTTTTTCCTCCGTCTCTGCTTGGAAGTAACGCTCCTTCTCCATCCATTTCTTCTCCTTTCTGTTGATCATACGTTTAGTATGGTCGAAAGGAAAAAGAAAAATGCCGGCAACGGCTGACCGTTTCCAGCATTTCCCCCGTGGACTTTGAGCATGATTGCATTATACTTCCATAATAATGGGCAAAATCATCGGTTTTCGCTTCGTTTTCTCAAATAAAAACTGGCTTAACGCTTCGCGAATGTTCGCCTTTAACGATGACCATTCGAGCATGTACGACTCGAGGCAGCGCTCGATGATCGCCGCCACCATTTGTTCCGCTTCCTCAAGCAGTGTTTCGGCTTCACGCATGTAGACGAACCCGCGCGAAATGATTTCCGGCCCGGCGGCAATCGTTTTCGCTTCCTTGTTCAGCGTGACAACCGCGATCAAAATGCCATCCTGCGATAACAAACGTCTGTCGCGCAACACGATATTGCCGACATCGCCGATGCCAAGGCCGTCGATTAAAATGTTGCCGTATGGCACTTTGCCGCCAGGGCGGGCAGTGCCGTTGCGGAATTCGATCACTTCGCCTTTATCGAGCAAAAATGTCCGCTCTTCCGAGATGCCGACCGCCTTCGCCAGGCGGGCGTGCGCTTTTTGCATCCGATACTCCCCGTGCACCGGAATGAAATATTTCGGCTTCATGAAATTGAGCATTAACTTTAATTCTTCCTGGCAACCGTGCCCGGACACGTGCACTTGCCGATCGCGGTAAATGACGTTCGCCCCGGCGCGGTACAGGGCGTCGATCGTTTTCGCGAATCCCAGTTCATAGCCTGGCATGACGGAAGCCGCAACGATGACGGTGTCTCCTTCTTTAATATTGACCTGTTTATTGGCCTGCCGCGCCATGCGCCAAAGCGCGCTCATCGGCTCGCCATGCCCGCCGGTCGTCAAAACGACGAGCTCACGATCGCTGTAACGGTCCAGGTCATAGGCAGAAATTGTCACCTTGTCCGGAAGATGCAAATAGCCAAGGCGAACCGCAATATCCATGATTTTATGCAACGTTTTGCCGATTACCGCCACTTTGCGTCCGGATTGGTGGGCAGCGTAAAGCACTTGCTGGATGCGCGTAATGTTTGAAGCGTAGCAAGCGACAAACACGCGCCCTTTCGCATGGCCGATCACATCGGTGATCTCATGGGCGACGGCTGTATCGGAACCACTATATCCAGGGCGTTCAGCGTTCGTGCTGTCCGACAGCAGGCAGAGCACCCCTTGTTCGCCGATTTGCGCCATTTTCCCCAAGTCAGCGCGGTTGTTGCCGTACGGTGTTTGGTCAAACTTAAAATCGCTCGTGTATACAATCGCCCCTTGTGATGTATGCAGGCTGATGCCGATGGAATCGGGGATGCTGTGAATCGTGCGGAAAAACGTCACTTTGGCCTTATCAAACGACAATTCAGCGTCAGGATGAATCTCGTTCAGATTGGCGTTCGTGATGCCTTGTTCTTTTAAAATGGCTTCCACCAAACCGAGCGTCAGCTTCGTGCCGTACACTGGCGCAGACAGCTGCTTAAGCACATAGGCGATCGCCCCCATATGTTCCTCATGCCCGTGGGTGAGAAAGATCGCCTGAATGCGGTGCTGCCGTTCAATTAAATAAGCGATGTCCGGAATCACCTTGTCGATGCCAAGCATTTCATCTTCCGGATACATGACCCCGGCATCAAGGACAAAAATGTCCTCGTCCAATTCGACGACATACATGTTTTTACCGATTTCCCCGACTCCCCCGAGGGCGAAAATACGGATTTTTTCTACCGGCTTTATTTTGGATTTCAAGGCTGCGTCCTCCTAATTGTGATGCTAACCCGCTCAAAGTCACTTGCTTTTATTATAACGAATCGGCGCTGAAAAACACAAGATGGATCATCAGCCAGTCAATGGATTTCCCCGTTTGGACAAAAAAGCCCCAACGCCCGAATCGGCGTTGGGGTCAGGCAGCTGAACGCATGTGGTCATCAGCTATCAAGCAGACGGCTGAGCTCGCTCCGCTCTTGCTCGGTGAGCGGAACGAGGGGAAGACGCACCGGACCAATGTCTAGCCCGCGCATTTGCAAAGCGGTTTTCACCGGCACCGGGCTCGGCGCGGCGAACAATCCTTTCATGAGCGGCAGCCATTTCCGATGCAGCGCGGCGGCGGCTTGATGGTCGCCGGCTTGGAACGCACGGATCATTTGCTGCATTTCATTGCCGATGATGTGCGAAGCAACCGAAACGACGCCGGCGCCGCCGATCGCCAATACCGGGAGCGTCAAGCTGTCATCACCGCTATACAGCAGGAAATCGTCCGGAGTTCGCTCAATGATTTCCGCCATCGCTTCCAAGTTTCCACCCGCTTCCTTGACGGCAACGATGTTTGGAATCGCTGCAAGCCGGATGACGGTTTCAGGGGCGAGATTCACCGATGTGCGCCCCGGCACATTATACAGCATGACCGGAAGCGATGTGCTTTCGGCAATCGCTTTAAAATGCTGGTACAGCCCTTCCTGGTTGGGCTTGTTGTAATACGGGGCGACGAGCATGATGGCGTCGACGCCCGCCTCCTCCGCCCGCTTCGTCAGTTCAATCGACGCGCGCGTATCGTTCGTCCCCGTCCCGGCAATGACCGGCACACGGCCGTTGACGGCAGAAACGACGTGACGGAACAACGCAACTTTTTCCTCTGCCGTCAAGGTCGGCGATTCACCAGTCGTGCCGGCGACAACGAGCGCGTCGGTGCCGTTGTCGAGCAAATAGTTGACGAGCTCCGTCGTTTTCGCTAAATTCAAGTTTCCTTTCTGGTCAAATGGTGTAACCATCGCCGTTACGATGTTTCCGAACTGAACCACTGTTTTCACTCCTCGTTCCAAATCGCTTCATATCCGCCCGCCTCCGCTTCAGACAGACAAAAGGCGTCATGCAGGGCGTTGACCGCTTTTTCCATGTCACTCTCCCTCACTAGCACCCAAATCGTCGTATGGCTGTCGGCCGACTGCAAAATTCGAATGCCTTGCTCCGATAAAGCGGTGACAATTTTCGCCGTCACCCCCGGCACGCCGGCAATGCCGGCGCCGACGACCGACACTTTGGCGCAGCGGGGCGTCACCGCCGGCTCATAGCCGACGCGGCGCAAAGCGGCAATCGCTTTTTCCGTCATGTCGCCGCTTACTGTGTAAACGACGCCGTATGGCGAAATGTTGATAAAGTCGACGCTGATCCCTTCGTGGGCCATCGCTTGGAACACATCAGACTGCAGCTCATAGTGCCCCTCTTTCGCCAGCACTTTGATTTGTGTGACGTCGGCGACATACGTAATGCCGGTGACGAGCCGCTCTTTCACATCGCTTCCTTTTTGACCGCGAACCGATGAAGTGACAAGCGTCCCAGGCGCATCGGAATATGTCGAACGGACGCGCAACGGCACTTTCGCTTGCATGGCGATTTCTACTGCGCGCGGATGAATGACTTTCGCTCCTTGGTACGCCATATTGCAAATTTCCGTGTAAGTGACGACTTCTAGCGGCCGGGCGCTTTCGACGATGCGCGGGTCGGCGGTCATGACGCCGTCGACATCGGTGAAAATATCGACCCACTCGGCGTTTAAAGCAGCACCGAGCGCCGCTGCTGATGTATCGCTTCCGCCGCGGCCAAGCGTCGTGATGTCGCCGTTTTCCGCCACCCCTTGAAAGCCGGCAACGACGATGACATCGTATTGCTCGAGCGCCTCAAGCAGCCGGTCGCAGCGCATTTCGAGAATTTTCGCGTTCGTATGGTCGCCGTTCGTGCGGAATCCGGCTTGCGCGCCAGTGAACGCCGTCGCCTTAATGCCGTGTTCGTTCAGCAAGTTGCTAAATACGACGCTTGAAATAATTTCCCCGCACGCCATTAATAGATCTTGTTCGCGCTTTGTCACATGATGGCCGGCGCCGCCGATCAGGCTAAGAAGCGTATCGGTCGCATACGGATCGCCATAGCGGCCCATGGCCGAGACGACAACAACGACTTTGTAGCCGTCTTCAAGCGCCTTTTCAATATGGCGGCGCGCCAAGTTCCGCCCGCGCTCATCGCGGACGGACGTGCCGCCGAACTTTTGGACAATGATTTTCATGCTAACACCCCGATGCTTATTCAAATCAGCCCGAGCTTCAATAAACTTTCTGCAATTTGCACCGAGTTGGAGGCTGCTCCTTTTAATAAGTTGTCAGCAACGATCCATAGATGGAAGCCGCGGCGATTGTCGAGATCGCGGCGAATGCGGCCGACAAAGACGTCATACTTTCCGACGCAATTCGCCGGCATCGGATACAGCTGCTCGTTCGGGTCATCTTGCAAAACGACGCCCGGCGCTTCGCGAAGCACCGCCTGCAGATCGGCAGCGGTGACGCCGTCTCGTTCAATTTCGATGTACACCGATTCCGAGTGACCGCTCGCGACCGGGATGCGTACGCACGTCGCCGCGACGCTCAGCTCAGGCATATGCATAATTTTTTTCGTTTCATTAATCATTTTCATCTCTTCAAATGTAAAGCCATTGTCTTGGAACTTATCGATTTGCGGGATGGCGTTGAACGCAATTGGGTAATGTTTCCGATCCGATTTCACCGGCAAAATGTTGGCCTCAACCGGCTTGTTTTCAAGCACGGCCTTCGTCTGCGCACGCAGCTCTTCGATAGCCTGCGCCCCAGCCCCGGAAACAGCTTGGTACGTTGAAACGATGACGCGCTCTAAACCAAATGCCTTCCGGATCGGCTCCAACGCCACGACCATTTGAATCGTCGAGCAGTTCGGATTGGCGATAATGCCGTTGTGCCACGTCAAGTCGCTTTCATTCACTTCCGGGACGACAAGCGGCACATTTTCATCCATCCGAAACGCGCTCGTATTGTCGATGACGATCGCTCCGCGCCGGACCGCTTCCGGCGCCAATGCCTTCGATACCGCCC
Source organism: Geobacillus genomosp. 3 (assembly GCF_000445995.2). Classification (GTDB taxonomy): domain Bacteria; phylum Bacillota; class Bacilli; order Bacillales; family Anoxybacillaceae; genus Geobacillus. Next base: position 1,165,453 of record NC_022080.4, on the reverse strand, counting down.
CGCCGGCGCTGAACAAGGCGATGTCCACCCCATCAAAACGCTCGGGCGCCGCCGCTTGCACCTCAATTTCCTCGCCGCGGAAACGCATTTTTTTGCCTGCCGAACGTTCCGATGATAACAGCGTTAATGTTCCGACCGGAAAGTTCCGGTCTTCGAGCGTCCGCACCATTTGTTGCCCGACTGCCCCCGTTGCTCCGACGACAGCAACATGATATTGTTTTTGAGCCATCAACCATTCTCCTTCCACATCGTCACTCTTAGAAGTGAATTCATAGTCTTTATTTTATCACATTCCGCTGTGGACGAGAGAAAATTTTTCTGCGCGGCGCCGATTTTCCGCGATGGCCTTTAATCATTGTAACGGAAGCGCTCGATCACGACCGGCTGCAGCTGTTTCCCCTCAAGGGCGGCGAGCACCGTATCGCGAAGAAGCGGCATGCGCGCTACCATCGAGTTCGGTTTCGCGTGTGGCGCGTCTTGGCCGAACGGAATGAAATAAATGTTTTTTGCCGCCATCAGCCGCATCAAGTTGACGCCGTTTAAACCGAGCGCATCGTTTGTCGAGATGCCGAGCACGACGGGGCGGTGGTTGCGCATCGTCGCCTTGGCGGCCATAAGCACCGGGGAATCGGTCATGGCATTCGCCAGCTTGCTCATCGAATTGCCGGTCAGCGGGGCGATGACCATGCAATCGAGCGGAATTTTCGGCCCGAGCGGTTCGGCCTTGACGATCGTGTCAATCACCTCGTTCCCGGTCAATTGCTCGAGTTTTTTCACCCACTCTTCCCCTTCACCGAACCGGGTGTTTGTCGTCTTCACCGTGTACGTGACGATTGGCAGCACCTCCGCCCCTTCATTGACGAGTTTTTCAATTTCCGGGAACACGGCGTCATACGTGCAGTGCGACCCGGTGAGGCCAAAGCCGATCCGTTTCCCTTTTAAGCTGTTTCCGCTCATCGCTTATTCTCCTCCCGTTTTTGTAAATCTTGATATAACAGTTGCGCAAGGACGTTGGCGATAATTTGCCCGGCCGTTTTCGGCGCCACTACCCCCGGCAGCCCGGGCGCCAAGATCGCTTTGACTCCGCGCTTTTCGGCGTAGCGGAAGTCGGTGCCGCCCGGCTTTGATGCCAAATCGATGATCAGCGTATGGGCCGGCATTTTGGCGATGACGCTCGCTGTCACGATCAAATGGGGCACGGTGTTAATGCAGACGTCAATATCGCGCACTTCTTTTTCCAAATCGTTCAAATGAAACGGCACGAGCCCCATTTCTGTAATGCGCGCGAGATGCTCCGACCGGCGCGCCCCGACTTTCACTTTCGCCCCTAGGGCGGCAAACGTCCGGGCAACGGTCATGCCGACGCGTCCTAACCCGAGGACGGCAACGTGCGAGCCGTGAATCGTAAAATCGGTATGCTGAATGACCATCATGATCGTTCCTTCGGCGGTCGGAATGGAGTTGTAAATGGCGACATCGTCGCGCTCAAACAGCTGGATATATTTGCGCCCGGTTTTTTTCATGAGTTCGTCTAAATACGAGTTGCTGATGCCGGAGTAAATGGTGCACCGTTTCGCTGTTTTTTGCACCATCTCTTCCGTAAACGGAATCGGCTCGTGGGAAAAGACGCTGTTTACCTTTCCGTCCAACGTCGTACCGTGAACCGGCAAAATGATCGCATCCAAGTCGGCCAAATCGACTTCGTCGATCGGCAGCTTCACCGCTCCGGTAAAATGGTGGGCGAGCTGATCAAAACCGACGAGCGATAACTTCGCATCGAGTTCGACGAGTTTGCGAATGACTTCAAGCTGCCGCGCATCGCCGCCGATAATGGCGACATGCATCCCTGTCAGCATCATGTTGTACGCTCACCTTCTTTATTGGCAAACTGCTCCGTTTCTTTTCCCATCTTATGTCGGGGGGAAAATATAGGTGAATATCCTTGACGGGAAAAATGGGCAATATATTCCGTTTCCGGCCGGCGGCAGTCATTTTTTTCTGTTTTGTTCCTTACAATAGAAATAAAGACGCGAAGAGGGGGAAACAAGCGTGAGGCTGAGCGAATTAAGCGGCAAAGAAATCGTCGATGTGAGGCGGGCGGAGCGGCTCGGGGTGCTCGGGCAAACCGATTTGGAAATCAACGAGCAAACCGGGCAAGTTGAGGCGCTGCTCATTCCGACCGGAAAATGGTTCGGGTTTCGCAAAGACGGACAAGAAATTCGCGTGCCGTGGAAATATATCCGCAAAATCGGCGCCGATATGGTGATGATCGACGTCCCTGAAGAAGGGTGATCGAGTAGGCTGTACAAAATAAAAAAGCTAACAACCTCACAAAGGTCGTTAGCTTTTTTATGCGCCGGTGGCGGCTAGGAGCGGAGCGGCTGCGGCAGCATACCGTCGGGACTGATGAGGGCGAGGGCATAGTCTTTCTCGAAAACTGCGCGCGCCAGCTCGTTCACTTTTTCAACCGTGACACTTTCGATCTCTTCGATAATTTCATCAAGCGATCGATGGCGGCCGAGAAGAAGCTCGTTTTTGCCGTTGCGGCTCATGCGGCTGTTTGTGCTTTCGAGCCCGAGCATCAAGCTTCCTTTCATTTGCTCTTTGCTGTTGCGGAGCTCTTTTTCCGTAATGCCGTCTTCTGTCAGCTGGCGCAGCGTCCGTTGGATCGTTTCAAACAAAACGTCGAGTTGGCCGCTTCCCGTGCCGGCGTAAATGGCGAGCAGGCCGCTGTCTTGGTAGGCGGAATGGTAGGAGAAGACCGAATATGCCAATCCGCGCTGTTCGCGCACTTCTTGAAACAGCCGGCTGCTCATGCTGCCGCCTAAAATGTTGTTTAAAATAAGGAGCGGGTACGCGTCCGGATGGCCGATCGGCAGCCCCCTGAATCCGATGCATACGTGCGCTTGCTCGGTGTCTTTTTTGCGCGCGAGCTTTTGCGGCACGAACGACGGCGTTCCCGAGGAGGCCGGCTTATTGGCGGCCGTAAACGAGCCGAAATAGCGTTCAATCTCCCCGATAAACCGCTCATCAACGTTGCCGGCAACCGAAACAACGACGCGGTCCGGCGTATAATAGTCGGCCATATATTGGCGCAGCGTGTCGCCGGTAAACGTGCGCAACGTCTCTTCCGTGCCTAAAATCGGGTAGCCGAGCGGGTGGTTTGCGTAGCATGCTTTGCCGAGCAAGTCATGGACGATGTCATCCGGCGTATCTTCATACATTTTGATTTCCTCAAGCACGACGTTGCGCTCTTTTTGCAGCTCATCCTCAACGAACGTTGAGTGGAAAAACATATCAGCGAGCATCTCAAGCGCCAGCGGTGCATGTTCATCGAGCACTTTCGCGTAATAGCACGTATACTCCTTGGATGTAAAAGCGTTCACTTGTCCGCCGATGCTGTCGAACGCTTCCGCAATGTCCCGGGCCGTGCGTGTGGTCGTCCCTTTAAAAAACATGTGTTCTAAGAAATGGGAAATGCCATTATTTTGTTCCGTCTCATTGCGCGAGCCTGTGCCGATCCATACGCCGATGGCCACCGATCTTACGGTCGGAATTTGCTCCAGCACGATTCGCACACCGTTTTTGCACGTATATTTGTTAATCAACTCCATGTTCCTCCTGTTTTTTTGCCAGTCTTTTCTCGTCGAATAAGGCCGTTAAGCTGCCGATGGCGTAGCCTTGGCGCTTAATCGAAACGATCAGCTCATCAAGCGCGGCCGCCGTCGGCATCGTTGGATGCATTAAAATCATGGCGCCGGGATGGACTTTCGATGTTACCCGTTTCACTATAACAGATGGCGACGGTTTTTGCCAATCAATTGTATCGACACTCCATAGAATCGTCTTCATGCCAAGATCAGCGGCAATTTCGACGACCTCGTCGCGATAGCTGCCGCTTGGCGGGGCGAACCACTTGCATTTGACCGCGGTCGCCGCTTTGATCACTTCGTTCGTTTTCTCGAGCTCGCGGCGGATGTTGTCGCTGCTGAGCGTTTTTAAATCCGGATGGCTGTAGGAATGATTGCCGATTTCATGGCCGGCGTCTGCTATCATTTTTGCCATCTCCGGGTGATTTTTTACCCATCGCCCTTCCAAAAAGAACGTCGCCTTGACATCATGCTTTTTCAACGTCTCGAGCATATCAGGGATATATTCTTCCCCCCAGGCGACATTGATCAAAAACGAGACCATCGGCTTGTCGGGATGGCCGCGGTAAATCGGCGCCGGCGGCAAATCGTCCAAATGGATGCGCGGCGGCACTTGGCGGAACACGAGTTTCTGCTCATCGAACGTCCCTGTTTTTTTCATGTTTTTATAGGAAGCGTCAATATCGACCGCGAGCCCGTTATAGCCGGGCGTCGCCTTCCATACTTTATCAATAACCGCATCTTGAGCGGGAATTTCGTATTGCTTTGCCTGTTTGGCGATCGTTTCGTACAACTTGTCACGTTCCTTCACAGCCGTCGTTTCCGCGGGGCGCCAGCTCTCGATGTAGTCGCCGACCGGCGGCCAATGAACCACCACCCAAGCGATGAGGAACATGACCGCTAACGCCATATAGCGAGCATAACCGTTGTTCACCCTTGTCCCCCTCCTTTTTTACTACTACAAATATGTAGCAGAGGGACACGTTAGAACATAACAAAAGAGCCTTAAGAAACAAATTCCTAAGGCTTCATGCGTTGGCGCTCTGGCCGTCTTCCTCGTTTTTCCCGCGCCTCTTTCGGCGGATCCTCGGCGCCGCGCTGCTCACGCAACACCGCTTTGCGCGACAAGTTGACGCGCCCTTGCTTATCGATCTCCGTCACTTTCACTAAAATTTCATCGCCGATCGAGACGACGTCCTCGACCTTGCCAACCCGTTCTTCAGCGAGCTCGGAAATGTGGACGAGCCCGTCTTTGCCGTTAAACAGCTCAACGAACGCGCCGAATTTTTCGATCCGTTTCACCTTGCCTAAATACACTTGTCCCACTTCAACTTCGCGGACGATATCTTCGATAATTTGCTTCGCTTTTTGGTTGGCTGCCTCATCAACAGACGAGATGAAAATCGTGCCGTCTTGTTCGATATCGATTTTTACGCCGGTTTCATCGATGATTTTGTTGATTTGTTTGCCGCTCGGCCCGATGACTTCACGGATTTTATCTGGATTGATGTGCATGATCAAAATTTTTGGCGCATATTTCGACAGCTCTTTACGCGGCTCGCTCAACGTCTGCATCATATGGTCTAAAATTTCCATCCGTCCTTTGCGTGCCTGCTGCAGCGCTTCTTCCAAAATATCGCGCGTCAGTCCTTTAATTTTAATGTCCATTTGCAGCGCCGTGACGCCTTTTCTCGTGCCGGCGACCTTAAAGTCCATATCGCCAAGGTGATCCTCAATGCCTTGAATATCCGTTAAAATTGTATAATGATCCTCATTTTTCACAAGCCCCATGGCAATGCCGGCAACTGGCGCTTTAATCGGCACCCCGGCGTCCATCATCGCCAGCGTGCTCGCGCAAATGCTCGCTTGCGACGTCGAACCGTTCGATTCGAGCACTTCGGAAACAAGGCGGATCGTATACGGAAACTCGCGCTCCGACGGCACGACCGGCTCTAACGCCCGCTCGCCGAGCGCCCCGTGCCCGATTTCACGCCGCCCCGGCCCGCGCATCGGCCCCGTTTCACCGACGGAAAACGGCGGGAAGTTGTAATGGTGCATGAACCGTTTCGATTCTTCGAGATCGAGCCCGTCTAAAATTTGCACATCGCCGAGCGCTCCGAGTGTGCAGACGCTTAACACTTGTGTTTGCCCGCGCGTAAACAGACCGGAACCGTGCGTGCGCGGCAAGACGCCAACCGCTGACGACAGCGGACGAATTTCATCCACTTTGCGCCCGTCGGGACGAATTTTCTCAACCGTAATTAAGCGGCGCACTTCCTCTTTGACGAGCTTATGCAAAATTTCCTGCACTTGCTTCAGCTTCTCTTCATCGGCTTCTTCCGCTTCATATTTCGCGATCACGCCGGCTTTCACGTCCTCAATCGCGGCATCGCGCGCCAGTTTCTCCGGCACTTGCACCGCCTTTTTAATATCGGCTTCCGCAAGCTGGCGGATTTCCGCTTCCAGTTGCGGGTCTGGCTCGTATAGGATAACTTCCATTTTTTCTTTGCCGACTTGGGCGGCGATTTCCTCTTGGAAAGCGATGAGCCGTTTCACTTCCTCATGGCCGAACATGATCGCTTCCAGCATTACTTCTTCCGGCACTTCGTCCGCGCCGGCTTCAACCATGTTGATCGCGTCTTTCGTGCCGGCAACGACGAGATGCATATCGCTTTTTTCCATTTGTTCGACCGTCGGGTTGATGACAAACTGGCCGTCAACGCGGCCGACGATGACACCGGCGATCGGCCCTTCAAACGGAATGTCGGAAATGGTCAGCGCCACCGACGAGCCGATTAACGCCGCCACTTCCGGCGAGCAGTCTTGATCGACGCTCATTACCATCGACACGACTTGCACTTCGTTGCGGAATCCTTCAGCAAACAGCGGCCGAATCGGACGGTCGATGAGCCGGCTCGCCAAAACCGCTTTCTCGCTCGGACGGCCTTCGCGCTTAATAAACCCGCCCGGAATTTTCCCGACGGCGTACAACCGCTCCTCATAGTTGACGGTCAGCGGGAAAAAGTCGACGTTTTTCGCTTCCCGCGATGCGGTCGCCGTACTCAGCACAACGGTATCGCCGTAGCGGACGAGCGCCGCGCCGTTCGCCTGTTTCGCCAACTCGCCGGTCTCGATGACGAGCGGACGCCCGGCCACATCGATGGAAAACACGCGTTTCTCTTGTTCCATACAGACGAGTACTCCTCTCTATGTATAAAAATATGGATGCCGCTGATGATTAGTATAGACGAATTGGCGCCATTGTATCAGCTGTGGCGCAAACTGCGCCTATAAACTAGCAAAAAAGCGGGAATGCTCCCGCTTTTTTATCGACGTAATCCAAGTTTCCCAATCAATTCACGGTAGCGCGCCACGTCTTTCTTGCGCAAGTAAGCCAATAAGTTGCGGCGTTTCCCGACCATTTTCAGCAGGCCGCGCCGTGAATGGTGGTCTTTTTTATGAACGCGCAAATGCTCGTTCAAGTTGTTGATTTGTTCCGTCAGGATCGCAATTTGCACTTCCGGAGAACCGGTGTCGTTCTCATGGACTTTAAATTGCTCGATAATTTCACGTTTGCGCTCTTGCGTCAATGCCATTCTCGTTCACCTCCCTGACTTGAAATCCCCGGTTGCCGAGCGGGCGTCGGTGACTCGCCTGGCCAAGCAACGGTTCGCATACATTGATTAGAATACCTCTTTTTCCGGCAAAATGCAAGTCTTTTCGTCTAAGCGGCGGAAATACTGCTCCGCTTCTTCTTTGTCGCGGGCGATTTGCGCCGTCAACTCAGCGACGCCCGCAAACTTCCGCTCGCCCCGCAGGCGGCGGTGCCACTCAATCGCCACCGTTTCCCCGTAAATGTCGCGCGCAAACCCAAATAGATGCACTTCGACGCTCGGCAGCCCTTCACGCGTCTCATGGAACGTCGGTTTGTAGCCGATATTGGCCACCCCCTCATATACTTGCCCGCCGATCGTCGCCTTGACGGCATAAACGCCGATTGCCGGCAATAAATAATCGCCGTTTAAGGCGATGTTCGCCGTTGGAAACCCGATCGTCCGACCGCGCCGTTCCCCGGCGACGACCGTCCCTTCGATGTCATAAAAGCGGCCAAGCAGGCGGGGAAGCTGTTCGACCGCCCCTTGTTCAATGAGCTGCCGCACGCGTGTGGAGCTTACTTTCTCGCCGTCGACCGTCAGCTTCGGAATGACCGTCTGCCCAAAGCGGCCGCGCGCATGAAGCGGCATCGTCTCCATCGTTCCTTTTCCGAACCGCCCATAGGTGAAATCAAAGCCGGCAACAATATGTTTCACATGGAATCCGTCCAAATATTGGTCGACAAACTGTTCCGGCAACAGCCCGGCGAACGCCGGCGTAAATTCGACGATATATAGCCGATCCACCCCGAGCGCCGCGATCAGCTGCTCTTTTTTGCCAAGCGGGGTGATCAAGCGAAGCTCCGGCTGTTTGCCAAGCACAACGGACGGATGGGGGTGAAACGTCATCACCGCACTTTCATACCCGCGTTGTTTGGCCACCTCGACTGCCGTAGCGATCACCTTCTGATGACCGAGATGAATGCCGTCGAAATACCCGAGCGCCATCACCGTCGGGGGAAGCGTCTGGCGTTCGAAGTGGTGTGGATGCGAAATAAATACTGTTTTCATATCAATGATCCACCTTCTTCATTTCCGCATGTCACCCGGCGTCAACGAAACACTTTCAGCGGCTTCATCACACCGGGGCGCGCCGGATGCTTCACGTACAGGGCCAGCGCCTCCCGCTCGGGCGTCACGAGCACAACCGGCCCGTCAAGCTCCTGCAAAAAGGCGGGGAGACGGAGCAGCGCCCCGTTTTTTACTTTCTCTGCTACTTTATCATTGATTTCGTATTTCGGCAAATGAAAAAGCGCTTGCTCGATCGAAATGAGCAAGGCATCGGCCGTCCCATCGGCCGCCCGGCGCTCGACCTCTTCAAGCGTTACGCAGTCGGCCAGCTGAAACGGCCCGGACGCTGTACGGATGAGATCGGACATATGAGCCGGGTAGCCGAGCCGTTCACCGATGGTGACGGCGAGCGTACGGACGTACGTGCCCTTGCTGCACGTGACGCGGAAGCGAAATGACACCGTCTCCCCGGCAAATTGCTCGCGGTCATCGAGCAGCTCGAGCTCGTAAATGGTCACGCGCCGCGTCGGGCGTTCGACTTCGATGCCAGCGCGCGCATACTCATACAGTTTTTTGCCGTTTACTTTCACCGCCGAATACATCGGCGGCGTTTGTTCGATTTCCCCGGTTAAGCCGCGAAATACTGCTTCGATCTCCGTGCGCGCAATCGTCCGGTCAACCGGCCGGACGGCGATCATATCACCATCGGCGTCCTCGGTCGTCGTCGCCGCACCGAGCGTCACTTCCCCTTCATACGTTTTCGTCGCTCCGGTAAGAAATTCAGCGATGCGTGTCGCTTTGCCGAGACAAATCGGCAACACGCCGGACACGTTCGGATCGAGTGTACCGGTATGACCGACTTTTTTTACGCCCAAAAGGCGGCGCACTCTCGCCACACAATCGTGCGACGTCATCCCTTTCGGTTTATTAAGCAGCAATACCCCGTCCATCGGCGCACCCTTTCCGTATCATACTCGTGAATGGAAATGGATAGACGATTCGTCTATCCATTTTTCGGTTCATCGTTCGTTTCTTCCGATCCACGGCCATCCTCATCGGAAATTTTCCGGATCAGCTGTTCGATGCGACTCCCATATTCGATTGTTTCGTCGATTTCGAACAAAATTTCCGGCGTTTTGCGCAGACGGATGCGCTGACCGATCTCGGAACGGATAAACCCTTTCGCTTTCTCGAGCGCCTTCAAGGTGTTTTCCCGCTGCTCATCGTCACCAAAGACACTAATATACACTTTTGCCTGTTGCAAGTCGCCGGTGACGCGCACATCGGTGACGGTGACAAAGCCGATGCGCGGATCTTTCAGTTTGCGGCCGATAATGTCGCTTAACTCTTTTTTCATTTGCTCGCCAACGCGAGTTGCCCGTATGTTCATCACCCATCACCTCGATTACAACCACTCAAATGATGTAGCCGCCCGCTCCAGTTCCGGGAACGAGTCGATCAAAGCGAGCGCCCGCCCGAGTTCGCGCTCGGCCGCGAGCCGGCTTGACGCAATGGCGACAAGCCCGATTTTCGCCCGCTGCCATGCGTCCTGATGATCGATTTCGGCCACAGAGACGTTGTATTTTTGCCGGATTCTTGTCAGCACCCGCTGCAGGACAGCCCGTTTGTCCTTTAGCGATCGGGCGTTATAAATGATGCATTCGCATGAGGCGAAGCCAATCATGCGCGGGCCACTTCCTGCATGACGTACGCCTCGATGACATCCCCTTCTTTAATATCGTTAAAGTTTTTGATCGTCACGCCGCACTCATACCCTTGTGCCACTTCACGCACATCGTCTTTGAAGCGTTTGAGGGAGTCGATTTCGCCTTCGTACACAACGATACCTTGACGAATAAGGCGCACTTTGCTGTCGCGGGTGATTTTGCCGTCGGTGACGTAACAGCCGGCGATCGTGCCGACTTTCGACACTTTGAACGTTTGCCGCACTTCCGCCTGTCCGATCACTTTCTCCTCGTATTCCGGATCGAGCATCCCTTTCATCGCCGCTTCAATTTCTTCGATGACATTGTAAATGATGCGGTGGAGGCGGATGTCGACGTTTTCCGATTCGGCGGCGCGCTTCGCATTGGCGTCCGGACGGACGTTAAAACCGATGACGATGGCGTTCGATGCCGTCGCTAAGGAAATATCCGACTCGGTAATCGCGCCGACCGCGGCATGAATAATTTTCACCCGCACACCTTCGATATCGATTTTTTGCAAGGCGGCGACAAGCGCTTCAACCGATCCTTGAACATCGGCTTTGACGATTAAGTTCAGCTCTTTCATTTCGCCTTGCTTAATTTGTTCAAACAAATCATCTAAGCTGACGCGCGTTTTCACGCTCCGCTGCTCCTGCAGCTGCCGCTGCGCCCGCGCTTCCCCGATTTGCCGCGCTTTCTTCTCATCCTCAAACACCATGAAACGGTCGCCGGCTTGCGGCACATCGTGCAGCCCGGTAATTTCGACCGGCGTCGACGGGCCCGCTTCTTTGACGCGCCGACCGCTGTCATTGACCATCGCCCGCACGCGCCCGTATGTCGTGCCGACGACAATCGGATCGCCGATTTTCAGCGTGCCGGCTTGGACGAGCAGCGTCGCTACCGGACCGCGTCCTTTATCGAGCTTCGCTTCGACCACCGTGCCAAGCGCGCGCCGGTTCGGGTTCGCTTTTAGTTCTTCCATTTCACTCACAAGCAAAACCATTTCCAACAGATGGTCAATGCCGTCTTTCGTTTTCGCCGACAGCTTGCAGAAAATCGTATCGCCGCCCCACTCTTCCGGAACGAGGTTGTACTCCATCAACTCTTGCATCACGCGATCCGGGTTCGCTTCCGGTTTATCCATTTTGTTAATGGCGACGATAATCGGCACGTTCGCCGCTTTGGCGTGGTTGATCGCCTCGACCGTCTGCGGCATGACCCCGTCATCGGCCGCAACGACGAGGATGACAATATCCGTCACTTGCGCGCCGCGCGCCCGCATTGTTGTAAACGCCTCATGCCCCGGCGTATCGAGGAACGTAATTTTCTTGTCGTTGACCGTTACCTGATAGGCGCCGATATGCTGGGTAATGCCCCCCGCCTCCTGTTCAGTCACTTTTGAGTGACGGATCGCATCAAGAAGCGTTGTTTTCCCATGGTCAACGTGCCCCATGATCGTGACGACCGGCGGCCGTTCGACTAAGTCTTCCGGTGCATCGACAATTTCAATCGTTTCGAAGTTCGTTTCATCGATCGTCACTTTTTCTTCGACTTCAACGCTGTAGTCGGAGCAGATAAGCTCGATCGCATCTTTGTCTAAATCTTGATTAATCGTCGCCATCACGCCGAGCATAAACAACTTTTTAATGATTTCCGACGGCTCGCGCCCCAGTTTTTTGGCCAATTCGGCCACCGTGAGCGAACCTTCGAACGTAATTTTCTTCGGCAGCTCTTTTTCTTTTTTCGCCGGCTGCGGCGCCTGCTTTGCGGCCGGGGCCGCTTGTTTTTTCCCTTTCGCCGGCCCTTTTCCTTTCTTCTTCGCCGCTTGGAACGCTTTCTTTTCTTGCTGCTGCGCTTCCGTTCGTTTTGTTTCTTTCCCTTTCGCCGCCCCTTTTTTCTTTGCCGGCTTGGCCGCCTCTTTTGCATCGTCAAAAATTTCCTCATCCGAGAAATCGGCCGCCTTCGCCGGCGTCGGCCGCTTCGGCTTGTCGGTTTTCTTTTCTGCTTTCTTTTCATGTTTCGTTTCGGTTTTCTTTTCGGCCTTTGGGCGGTATTGATGGTCAAGCTTTTCGACGACATCGGCCTCGAGCATGGCCATATGATTGTTTACTTCAATGTTCATTTCTTTCAATTTATGAATAACGTCCTTGCTTGGCACGTTCTGTTTTTTCGCATATTCGTACACACGCATTTTCGACATACAGTCACCCCCATAAAGATCGGTCGAGCATCGTTTGCAATTGGCGCGCGAACCCTTCGTCGGTGACGGCGACGACAACGCGGGCGTCTTTGCCGATTGCGCCGCCCAGCATATACCGGTCCGGCACTTTGCAAAGCGGGACGCCATAAAACGCACATTTATCGGTCACTTTTTTTTCCGTGTTGGCCGACGCGTCTTCCGAAAGCAACACGAGCCGCGCCCTGCCCCGTTGCACTTCCTTGACGACAAGCCCCTCTCCGGAAACGACTTTTCCGGCCCGCTGCGCCAACCCTAACAGCGATGCCCAGCGGTTATGTTTCATTGTCCTGCCTGTTTCTCCTTTTCCGCCAAAGCAAGCAGCTCGTCATAGAGCGAGTCGGCGATGTCGGCTTTTAAATGGCGGGCCAAAATGTTTTTCTTTTTCGCCTGCAAAATGCAATCCGGGTCAAGGGTAATATACGCGCCCCGCCCCGCTTTTTTGCCGGTCGGGTCGATCGACACCTCTCCTTCTTTGGAGCGGACGATGCGCACCATTTCCCGTTTTGGCTTCATTTCTCCAGTGACGACGCATTTGCGCAACGGAATTTTCTTTTGCGCTGCCATTTGCATTCCCCCTCACTCGATTTCCGCCGGTGCATCGAATGATTGGACGTTCTCATCACTATTTTCATTATCGGCCGCCGCGCCGTTGAAATCAAGCGAAGTGGATGGCGCATACGGATCAATGCCCATTTCCCGCGCCTCGGACTCGCTTTTAATATCGATTTTCCAGCCGGTCAATTTTGCCGCCAGCCGGGCGTTTTGCCCGCGTTTGCCGATGGCGAGCGACAGCTGGTAGTCCGGAACGATGACGGTCGTCGCCCTTTGCTCTTCGTTGACGATGACGCGCAGCACTTTCGCCGGGCTTAACGCATTGGCGACAAACTCCACCGGGTCGGCCGACCAACGGACGATATCGATTTTTTCCCCGTTCAGCTCGTCGACGATCGCCTGGACGCGCTGCCCTTTTGGCCCGACGCAGGCGCCAACCGGATCGACTTCCGGATTGTCGGAATGGACGGAAATTTTGGAACGATCGCCGGCTTCGCGGGCGATCGATTTGATTTCGACTGTGCCGTCGTAAATTTCCGGCACTTCGAGCTCAAACAGCCGCTTCAGCAAGCCCGGATGGGTGCGGGAGACGAAAATTTGCGGCCCTTTCGTCGTCTTTTCCACTTTCGTAATGTACACTTTCAGCCGATCATGCGGTTTGTACGTTTCGTTCGGCATCTGTTCGTTCGCGGGCAAGAGCGCCTCCGCCTTGCCGAGGCTGACATAGACAAAACGCGGATCAATGCGCTGAACGATGCCGGTCATAATATCGTCTTCGCGGTCGACAAATTCCGAATAAATAATGCTCCGCTCCGCTTCGCGCACGCGCTGAGTCACGACTTGTTTCGCCGTCTGGGCAGCGATGCGCCCGAAATCGCGCGGCGTCACTTCCAGTTCGACGACATCACCGATTTGGTAGTTCGGATTGAGCCGCTGCGCCTCCTCAAGCGAAATTTCGAGACGCGGATCGGTCACCTCTTCGACGACGTCCTTGCGGGCCAACACCCGGATCGTTCCCGTGTCCATATTTAAATCAACGCGCACGTTTTGCGCCTGGCCGAAATTGCGCTTGTACGCGGAAACGAGCGCCGCTTCAATGGCTTCCATAATAACCTCTTTGCTGATGCCTTTTTCCCGCATCAGATCGGCTAACGCCTCAAGCAACTGCGTGTTCATGAAACGAGAATCCCCCTTTTATCATTAAGAGAAAATGACGGCTAATCTAGCGCTCGCCACTTTTTCATACGGAATGGCGACCGTTTTTTGCCGCCCGCGGTCTTTGACCGACAGCGTCACGGTCGTCCCGTCAAAAGCGGTCAGTTCCCCTTCAAACTGCTTTTCTCCTGCAATCGGCTCGTATGTTTTGATATATACATGTTTCCCAATTGCTTTTACAAAATCTTTTTCATTTTTTAACGGCCGCTCCGCTCCCGGCGATGACACTTCCAAAAAATAGTTGTGAGGAATCGGGTCGACCTCGTCGAGCTTTTCGCTTAGTTTTTCACTGACCACGCCGCACTGTTCAATGTCCACGCCGGTGTCTGAATCAATAAAGACGCGTAAAAACCAGTTTTTCCCTTCTTTCACATACTCGATGTCCACCAGCTCGAGCCCCATTTCGTCCAAAATCGGCGCGACAAGCTGTTCAACCGTTTCTGTCACTTTTTTGCTCATCGTGTTCCTCCTTACTGAGCAAGGCTGCATGCTGCATAATGAGAAAATCCCCTGCACGGGGCGGGGAATGAACGAAAGACAGATGCCAATTCAAGACGAAAGAGTGGGTTTCCCCACTCTTTGCTTGCCATTATCTTTGCCAATTCCATTAAAACTATAACACATTGGGAAATATATTGCAACGAAAAACCGCTCGTCAGAACAAGGACAGCTGGTTATGGTCCGGCAGCGAGTCGAGGCAGCCGCGGCTTTCCAAATACTCAAGCAGCGTTTTCGATACTTTGCCGCGCTGCTGCAAATCTTCTTTTGACAAAAACTCCCCTTCTTCGCGGGCGCGCACAATGTTTTGCGCCACGTTCGTCCCGAGCCCCGGGATGGCGTTAAACGGCGGAATGAGCGAGTTGCCGTCAATGACAAATTCTGTAGCCTGCGAGCGATACAAGTCAATATTTTTAAAGGAAAAGCCGCGCTCGCACATTTCTAGCGCCACCTCGAGCACGGTGAGCAAGCTTTTTTCTTTCGCCGTCGCTTGGATGCCTTTGGCGTTGATCTCTTCGATTCGTTTGCGAATGGCAGCCGAGCCTTTCACCATAGCATCCAAATCAAAATCTTCCGCCCGCACCGTAAAGTACGAGGCGTAATACAAGAGCGGATGGTGCACTTTAAAGTAGGCGATGCGCACCGCCATTAACACGTAGGCAGTGGCATGCGCTTTCGGGAACATATATTTAATTTTTTTGCACGAATCAATATACCATTCCGGCACGTTATGGTTGCGCATTTCCGCTTCAAATTCCGGCGTCAATCCTTTCCCTTTGCGCACCGACTCCATAATTTTAAACGCCAGCGACGGCTCAAGCCCGCGGTAAATGAGATAGACCATAATGTCGTCGCGGCAGCCGATCACCTCAGAGAGCGTGCACGTGCCGCTTTGGATCAGCTCTTGCGCGTTGCCAAGCCATACGTCGGTGCCGTGCGACAAGCCGGAAATTTGCACGAGCTCGGAAAATGTTTTCGGCTTCGTTTCCTCGAGCATTTGCCGGACAAAGCGCGTGCCGAATTCCGGAATGCCGATCGTGCCGACGTTGCACATAATTTGTTCCGGCGTGACCCCAAGCGGCTCGGTGCTGCTGAAAATGCCCATCACGTCCGGGTCATCGGTCGGGATCGTTTTCGGGTCGATGCCGCTTAAATCTTGAAGCATGCGGATGACCGTCGGATCGTCGTGCCCGAGAATATCGAGCTTCAATAAGTTATCGTGGATCGAATGGAAGTCAAAATGGGTCGTCCGCCATTCCGATGACGTATCATCGGCCGGATATTGGATCGGCGTAAAGTCGTAAATTTCCATATAATCGGGAACGACGATAATGCCTCCCGGGTGCTGCCCAGTCGTCCGCTTCACTCCGGTGCAGCCGGCCGCAAGCCGGTCGATTTCCGCGCCGCGCAGCTGCAAGTTATGGTCGCTCGCATAGCCTTTCACAAACCCGTACGCCGTTTTGTCGGCGACCGTGCCGATCGTTCCGGCGCGGTACACGTTGTCTTCGCCGAACAGCACTTTCGTATAGTTGTGGGCGCGCGGCTGGTATTCGCCGGAGAAGTTTAAGTCAATATCCGGCACTTTATCGCCTTTAAAGCCGAGGAACGTCTCAAACGGGATGTCATGCCCGTCTTTTTTGTATTTCGTCCCGCATTGTGGGCAGTTTTGATCCGGCAAATCAAATCCTGAGCCGACCGAGCCGTCATTAAAAAACTCGGAATGTTTGCAGTTCGGGCAAACGTAATGCGGCGGCAGCGGATTCACCTCGGTAATTTCCGTCATCGTCGCGACAAACGATGAGCCGACCGAGCCGCGCGACCCGACAAGGTAGCCGTCATCGAGCGATTTTTTGACGAGCTTGTGCGAAATTAAGTAAATGACGGCAAAGCCGTGGCCGATAATGCTTTTCAGCTCTTTTTCAAGCCGCTCCTCAACGAGTTTCGGCAGCGGGTCGCCGTAAATGGCTTTCGCCCGCCGGTAGCTCATTTCGCGGATTTCCTCGTCCGCCCCTTCGATGCGCGGCGTGTACAGCTCGTCTTTGATCGGCTTCACCTCACCGATTAACGACGCGATTTTTTGCGTGTTATCAACGACGATTTCTTTCGCTTTTTCCGGCCCTAAAAACGAAAAACAGTCAAGCATTTCATTCGTCGTGCGGAAATACACATCCGGCAGCGCATGCCGGTTGAGCGGATTCGCCCCGCCTTGCGAATGGATTAAAATTTTTCGGTAAATTTTGTCTTCCGGATGCAAGTAATGCACGTTGCCGGTGGCGACGACCGGAATGTTCAATTTCTCGCCAAGGTCGACGATGCTGCGGATGATGTTTTTGATCATCTCTTCATCTTTGACGTAATCCATTTCAATGAGCGGCTTGTACACTTCGGGCGGATGCACCTCAAGAAAATCGTAAAAGCGGGCGATGTCTTCGACTTCTTCCGGCGCCTTTTGAATTAAGTTGTCAAACAGCTCGCCTTTGTCGCAGCCCGAGCCGACAAGCAGCCCTTCGCGATGCTTGACCAACACGGAGCGCGGGATGCGCGGCACGCGGTGAAAATAGTCGATATGTGACAGCGAGACAAGCTTGAACAAATTTTTCAGCCCGATGTCGTTTTGCGCCAACAGCGTCACATGGAACGGGCGCGCCAGGCGGTACGACGCATCACTATGCGTGCGGCTGTTCAGCTCATCATGGTGCAAAATGCCCCGATCCTCTGCTTCTTTCAAC
The DNA here is from genome assembly GCF_000445995.2 of Geobacillus genomosp. 3. Taxonomy (GTDB): domain Bacteria; phylum Bacillota; class Bacilli; order Bacillales; family Anoxybacillaceae; genus Geobacillus. The sequence goes on along the minus strand of NC_022080.4, from coordinate 1,148,200 downwards.
AGGCGCATAAGCAAATGCCCGGTCGCCTCAGCATCGTAAATGGCGCGGTGGTGCTGGGTCAATTCAATATCGAACTTTTTGCAAAGCGTGTTCAGCCGGTGGTTTTTCAAATCCGGGTACAAAAAGCGGGCGAGTTCAAGCGTGTCAATGACGGGATTGGCGAGCTTGGCGCGCCCCATGCGGGCGAGGCCTGCGTTTAAAAACCCGATGTCAAAGCTGGCGTTATGGGCCACAAGCGTCGCATCGCCGACCCAGTCGACAAAACGGGCGAGCACCTCGTCCGGCTGCGGAGCGTCTTTCACCATCTCGTCGGTGATCCCGGTCAATTCCATCGTCGTCACGGACAGCGGATGTCCCGGATTGGCAAACGACATAAACCGGTCAATGATCTCGCCGTCTTTGATTTTGACGGCCGCCAGTTCAATGATCGTGTTGTACACAGCCGACAGCCCGGTCGTTTCGACGTCAAAGACGACATACGTCTCGTCGGCAAGCCGGCGGTGTGTTTCGTTGTAGGCGATCGGCACCCCGTCGTCGACGATGTTCGCCTCAAGGCCGTAAATGACTTTGATGCCGTGTTTTTTCGCCGCGCTGTACGCTTCCGGGAACGATTGGACAACGGCATGGTCGGTGACGGCGATCGCCGGATGACCCCATTTTTTCGCTTGTTCAATGAGCTTGGCCACCGAAGTGACGGCGTCCATTTGGCTCATCGGCGTATGCACATGAAGTTCGACGCGCTTCTCTCCTTCCGGCGCGGTGTCGCGCCGCTCGTTCGCCGCTACCTCATTCAAATCGTTGGCGATGATGACCAAATCGCGGACGAATGTATCGTTTTGCACGCTGCCGCGCACTTTCACCCACATGCCTTTTTTCACGCTGCCCATCAGCTCGGCATCTTCTTTGTCGCGCGAGAACATTTTCACTAAAATCGAGTTCGTATAATCGGTGATTTTCATCGTCAATAGCGTGCGGCCGCTTTTGAGCTCGCTCACTTCAGCGTCAAACACATACCCTTGCACGACAACGCGCCGCTCTTCTTCGGCGATCGTCTCAAGCGGACGCACCGGCTCCTCGCCGCGGATCGGGTAGCCGATGACGAGCGGGCCGGACGGAGAAGACGCTGCCGCCTTTTCTTCCTCTTTCGCCATGTCGGTCAACACCGCCAACGCCCGCTCTTCATCTTCTTGCTGTTTTTGCGCCAAAAACTGCTCCATTTCCTGCTCGGCCGGTCGGATGTCGACTTCGAGCTGAAGCGGCGGAAAGCCAAACGACGCGTAAATCGCAGCGATTTTTTTGGCGAACCGCCGCTTGACCGCTAACGCTTCCGCCTCGTGGCGGGCGGTGACAACGAGCTTGTTTCCTTTCACCGTCGGCGTCTGCCGGCTCAGCCAATCGATGAGCGGCGACACACCTTCTTGCAGCTGTTCGAGGCAAAGCGGCCAGTACGCCTGCACATCCGTTTCCGTCACGTGCGGCGTCTCCACCAAAATTGTATGACGGACGGCGGCGATATGGCGAAAGGCCGCTGCCAAGCGGTCCGTAAACGGTTTGTATACCTCAATCGGCAACACGCTGGCGAACTGAAAATAGAAATGCCAGCTTTTTTCTTCTTTATCAATCACGACTTTGCGAATGGACGCCTCATGAAAGTGCGGCATCCATTCATCCGACGTCATCTTCAGCTGTTCAAGCAAAACGAGAAACCGCTCTTTTTGTTCTTTCGTAGCCATGATTTCCCCTCTCAACGAAATCGTTTCTCTCCTCATCATACCATATAAACAGCAACAGCGCCGGCGAAAAAGACATGCATTCTTTTCGCCGACGCCGTTTCGTTTACCCTTGCAAGAGGCGGTGCACCGTATCGGTTAGTTCACCAACCGGCACGTCAAACGTCTCGCCCGTTTTTCGCACTTTCACTTCGACGATGCCTTCACTTGCCCGTTTGCCGACGGTGATGCGAACTGGAATGCCGATCAAATCGCTGTCGGCAAACTTGACCCCGGCCCGCTCCGGGCGGTCATCATACAACACGTCAAACCCGGCCTGTCCCAATTTTTCGTACCATTCCTCGGCCAACACCCGCTGTTCATCGCTTTTCGCGTTCGCCGTCAGCAAATGGACATGAAACGGCGCGACCGAAGCCGGCCAGACGAGCCCGTTTTCATCGGCAAACTGCTCGGCGATCGCCGCCACCAGCCTGGAGACGCCGATGCCATAGCAGCCCATAATCATCGTCCTCGTTTGTCCGTTTTCATCCAAATAGACAGCGTTCATGGCTTCGCTGTATTTTGTGCCGAGCTTGAACACGTGCCCGACTTCAATGCCGCGGGCAAAACGGATCGTCCCGTTGCCGTCCGGGGACGGGTCGCCTTCTTGGACGAAGCGCAAATCCGCATATTCACTGACGGCAAAATCGCGGCCAGGATTGACGCCCGTGTAATGGTAGCCTTCCTCATTCGCGCCGCAAACGCCGTTTACGATCGCACCAACGGCATGATCGGCGATAATCGTCACCTTTTCATTGACGCCGATCGGGCCGAGCGAACCGACCGGCGCGCCCATCACCCGTTCTGTTTCTTCCGGAGCTGCCAACTCTACGACAGTGGCGTCCAACACATTTTTTACTTTCACCTCATTCGCTTCGTGGTCGCCGCGGACAAGAACGAGCACATAACGGCCATCGACGTTGAACAAAAGCGATTTAATGCAGCGCTCCGGCGCCACTTGCAAGTACGAAGCGACTTCAGCGATCGTTTTTTGTCCCGGGGTCGCCACTTTTTTCAGTTCCGCCGGCGGCTCGCTGCTTTTTTCATACGTAGCCACGACCGGCGCCATTTCAATGTTGGCCGCATAGTCGGACGCATCGGAATAGGCAATCGTATCTTCACCGATATCCGAGAGCACCATAAACTCGTGCGTGTCTTTGCCGCCGATCGCCCCGGAGTCGGCGATGACGGCGCGGAAGTTTAAACCGCAACGGCGGAAAATGTTCGAATAGGCGTTATACATGTCGCGGTATGTTTCATCCAAACTTTCTTTTGTCGTATGGAACGAATAGGCGTCTTTCATAATGAATTCGCGGCCGCGCAGCAACCCGAAGCGCGGACGCTTTTCATCGCGGAATTTCGTTTGGATTTGGTACAACACAAGCGGCAGCCGCTTGTACGTTTTCACCTCGTCGCGGACGATCGAAGTGATCATTTCCTCATGCGTCGGCCCGAGAGCGAAATCGCGCTCATGCCGGTCTTTTAGACGCATCAGTTCCGGCCCGTACGAATACCAGCGCCCGGACTGCTGCCAAAGCTCAGCCGGCTGCAAGGCAGGCATGAGAAGCTCTAGCGCTCCGGCGCGGTTCATCTCCTCGCGGATAATCGCTTCTACTTTTTGCAACACGCGCTGCCCGAGCGGCAAAAACGTGTAGACGCCGCTCGCGCTTTGGCGGATAAAACCGGCCCGCAGCAGAAGCTGATGGCTTTTCACTTCCGCGTCCGCCGGCACTTCACGCAACGTTGGAATAAACGCTTGACTTTGTCTCATCCATAGCCACCTCATTCTCTCTCTTTATAGGAAAAATTTTTGAATGTCGTTCCATGTGACGACAAGCATCAGCAACATGAGCAAGGCGAAGCCGATGAAATGGACCATCCCCTCTTTTTGCCGGTCGACCGGCTTGCCGCGCACGGCCTCAATGGCGAAAAAGAGGAGCCGTCCGCCGTCTAACGCCGGCAATGGCAACAAGTTGATAATCCCGAGGTTGATGCTTAAAATCGCGCCCCATTTCATTAAGTAGTAAATGCCGGATTCAGCGACTTTGCCGGTCGATACGGCGATGCCGACCGGGCCGGACAGCATGTCAAGCTGAAACTGCCCGGTAATCAATTGGCCAAGCCCGACTAAAATTTGCCGTGTCCAATAGTACGTCTCAACGAGCCCTTGTTTCACTGAACCGAACACCGATTTTTCCATCGGCTGATAGACGCCGATTAAGCCAATCGTCTCTCCTTGAATCGTTTTCCTTTCGGGAGTGACCGTGACATTCATTTCTTCGCCATTCCGCTCAATTTGAAACTGGAGCGGCTCATCCGGATGGGCGCGGATCATATCAACAATTTCCGTCCATGTTTCCATCCGTTCATCGTTGATTGCGATCACTTCGTCCCCTTGCTTCAAACCGGCCGCTCGCGCCGCCCCATCGGGCGTCAGCTCGCCGATGACCGGCTTGTCAACCGGGTAGCCTTGCAGGAGACCGATCAAAATAAAGACGACAAGGGCCAAGATAAAATTGGCGAGCGGCCCGGCCAAAATCGCCATCGTCCGTTGCCCAAGCGTTTTCGAAGCAAACTGGCGGTGGTACGGCGCAATCTGAATTTCTTGGCGGTCGGCGATGAAAAACGCCGGCTCTTTAACGGAAAAACGTTCAAGCCGCTCTTCGTCAGTATAGCCCGTCACATACATGCCGTGTTCCAAATCGGCGTCTTCCACTTCAATAACCCGGGCGGTCGGGTAATCATCTTTATGATTGATGACGATTTTTTCGACCCGTCCTTCATCATCAAGCAACAGGCCGACGACTTGGCCTCGTTTCAGTTCAATCATTTCCGGATCTTCGCCGGCCATGCGCACGAAGCCGCCAAGCGGAAGAAGCCGAATCGTATACACCGTTTCGTTTTTCTTGAACGAAAACACCTTCGGTCCAAATCCGATGGCAAACTCACGGCAAAGAATGCCGGCCCGCTTCGCCAACAGCAAATGGCCGAGCTCGTGAAAAAAAACGAGGGCGCCAAAGACGACAATAAACGAAATGATCGATTCCAACGTTTCAACCACCTTTACGATAGTAGTGAGCGAACATAGGCGCGCGCCTCCGCGTCGATTTCGCGAATCTCCTCAAGCTGCGGATCGCTCACCGGCTGATGCCGCTCAAGAGCGCGCTCGATCCACTCCTCGATGGCCAAAAACGGGATGCGGCCGGCTAAAAACGCCGCCACCGCCTCCTCATTGGCCGCATTTAAGACCACCGGCAGCGAGCCGCCGCGTTTTCCAGCTTCATAGGCAAGCCGCAGGCAGCGGTAGCGCTCAAAATCGACCGGAGCGAAATGAAGCGCCCCAAGCGTCGCCAAATTCAGCGGTTTCGCCACAGAAAGCGGCAGCCGCTCCGGATACGCCAACGCATATTGGATCGGAACGCGCATATCCGGCGTACCGAGCTGAGCTAAGACGCTCGTGTCGCAAAACTCGACGAGCGAATGGATGACGCTCTCGCGGTGGAGGACGACATCGATCCGCTCATACGGCAGCCTAAACAGCCAATGCGCTTCAATCACTTCAAATCCTTTGTTCATCATCGTCGCTGAATCAATTGTAATTTTCGCTCCCATTGACCAGTTTGGATGGCGAAGCGCCTCCTCGACCGTCACATGAGCAAGCTCTTCGCGCGTCCGATCGCGAAAGCTCCCGCCTGACGCGGTAAGAATGAGCTTCTGCACGTGTTCGGGTTTTTCTCCTTGTAAACATTGAAAAATAGCGGAGTGTTCGCTATCAACCGGAAGCAGCGGCACACCGCGCTTTTTTGCTGCTGCCGTGACGAGATGTCCGGCAACAACAAGCGTCTCTTTATTCGCGAGGGCGATCGTTTTTCCGGCCTCAATCGCTTTCAGCGTCGGCACAAGGCCGATGCTGCCGACAACAGCAGTGACGACAACGTCGGCTTCCGGGCAAACGGCCGCCTCGATCAGCCCTTCCTCCCCGTACACGATCGCAGTCCGCCCGTTGTACTCGCGGCGAAGCGCCTCGTAGGCATCGCGATCAGCGGCGGCGACGAGGCGCGGAGAAAATTCATCGATAAGGCGTTTGGCCGCTTCGACATTTCGCCCGACCGATGCCGCAGCTAGGCGGAACTTGTCCGGATGGGCGCGGATGACATCGAGCGTTTGCGTGCCGATTGATCCGCTCGCCCCTAATATACTAATATATTTCAACACTTTCACTCCTCACCCACTTATCGTACCGCCTCAATAAATATGTATAGCAGCGGCAACACAAACAACAGGCTGTCAAACCGATCCAAAATACCGCCATGTCCCGGCAAAATCGCTCCCGAATCTTTCACGCCATAATGGCGCTTGAAAGCCGACTCGACCAAATCGCCGAGCTGGCCGAACAGCGAAAGCAAAAGCGCAATCCCGACCGCTGCGCCGAGATTGCCGAACGGACCGGCCGCCCACTCGTAAACGGCGGCGACGACAACAGCGGAAGCGATGCCGCCGACGGCGCCCTCGACCGTTTTCTTCGGGCTGATTTCCGGCCATAGCTTGCGCCGGCCGAACGCGCGGCCGAAAAAATACGCCCCAATGTCGGTCGCCCAAATGACGAACAGCGCGTAGACTAAGTATGTCAAGCCGGCCAAGCGGATCGCACTGAAGCAGAAAAAGCCAACGCCGACATAAAGGACCGCCAGCACGACAAACGCCGCCTCATCGAACGTCAGCGCATTTTTCGTCACGACGGTGCCGACAAGCAGCAAAAAGGCGAGTGCGGCCAACACGCCAAACTTCGTCGTCCCGGACGCCAGCCATTCTTGGCCGTAAACAGCGGGAACAAGCAAGAGCCAAAGGGCCGCGAACCCGGCGGCCCCGACGAACGACAGCGGGCGCATTCCTTTCATCCGCAACAGTTCAAACAATCCGACCGTGGCCAATATATATGTTACTATTATAAACGGAAATCCGCCAAAAATAACAATCGGCAAAAAGAGCGCCGCCGCTATGACTCCGGTAATGATTCGCTGCTTCATCGTGCTGACACTCCTCCAAATCGGCGGTCCCGCCGCTGATAAGCGGCAATCGCCTGCAAGAAATGTTGTTCAGTAAAATCCGGCCATAATACATCGGTAAACCAAAGTTCTGTATACGCCAGCTGCCAAAGCATGAAATTGCTCAGACGGATCTCTCCGCTCGTGCGAATGAGCAAATCCGGATCCCCAAGCCCGCCCGTCATCAAATAGGAGGAAAGGAGCGATTCAGTAATGTCCTCCGGCAAGAGCGTCCCGCGTTGGACGTCTTTGACGATTTGTTGGACGGCAGCGACAATTTCCGCCCGGCTTCCGTAATTGAGCGCAAAGTTTAAAATAAGACCGGTGTTGCCGCCCGTTTCGCGAATCGCCTGCTCGACCGCCCGACGCGTATGGTCCGGAAGCCCATCCGTATGGCCGGTCACTTGCACTTTCACATTCTCGGCGACAAGTTCGGGAAGAAATGTTGTCAAAAACTGCTCCGGCAGTTTCATTAGATAGTCGACTTCGGTTTTCGGGCGTTTCCAATTTTCTGTTGAAAACGCGTAAAGCGACAAAACGCGCACCCCGAGCTCGTTGGCGAAACGGGTGATTTTGCGCACGACTTGCATCCCTTCATAATGGCCGGCCATCCTTGGCAACGCCCGCTTTTTCGCCCATCTTCCATTCCCGTCCATGATGATGGCGACGTGGTTCGGAATCGGATGCCTAAGCACATCCTCTTTTGTCAGAGGAGCATCCTCCTCTTTGTTTTTCCGCATTTTATTGAACATACGTGTCCTCCGCGAACGTGTTTTGCCTTTCCATTATAGCAAAAAAACCCTCCATCAACATAGAGGGTTTGCATCGTTTTTCCTATACTTCCATGACTTCTTTTTCTTTCTCTTTCGTGATGGCGTCGATTTTGGCGATATGGCCGTCGGTCAGCTTTTGCACTTCGTCGGTATAGCTGCGCAACTCATCTTCGGTAATCTCGCCGTTTTTCTCGAGTTTTTTCAGCTCGTCGTTCGCATCGCGACGAATGTTGCGCACCGCTACTTTCGCCTCTTCCGAATATTTTTTGACGAGCTTCACCAATTCGCGGCGCCGTTCTTCGGTGAGCGGCGGAATAACAAGGCGAATGACCGATCCGTCATTGGACGGCGTCAATCCTAAGTCTGACGTTAAAATCGCCTTTTCCATTTCTTTGATGACCGATTTGTCGTACGGCTGAATGACAAGCATGCGCGCTTCCGGCACACTGATCGTGGCGAGCTGGTTGATCGGTGTTTGAACGCCGTAATAGTCAACGGTTACTTTCTCGAGCAGCCCGGCGTTCGCCCGTCCGGCGCGCACAGTCGCCAGTTCGCGGCTGAACGCTTGCACAGCTTTGTCCATTTTTTCTTTCGCCTGTTGGATCACTTGCTTTGCCATCGTTATTTCCCCCTTACGATCGTTCCGATATTTTCGCCTAATACGGCGCGCTTAATGTTGCCCTCTTCCATAATCGAAAAGACGATGAGCGGAATATCGTTGTCCATGCAAAGCGAAGAAGCGGTCGAATCCATAACGCCGAGCCCTTGCTTGATGACGTCCAAGTACGATAGTTCATCGTATTTAACCGCATTGGCATCGACGTTCGGATCGGCGCTATAGACGCCATCGACGTTGTTTTTCGCCATTAAAATGACGTCCGCTTCGATTTCCGCCGCCCTTAGCGCGGCAGTCGTGTCAGTTGAAAAATATGGGTTTCCCGTTCCGGCAGCGAAAATGACGACCCGCTTTTTCTCGAGATGGCGAATCGCCCGCCGGCGAATGTACGGCTCAGCCACTTGCCGCATTTCAATCGACGTCTGCACCCGCGTTTCAACGCCGAGCTGTTCGAGGCTGTCCTGTAAGGCGAGCGCGTTCATCACCGTCGCCAGCATGCCCATGTAGTCGGCCGTCGCCCGGTCCATCCCCATTTCACTTCCTGTTTTTCCGCGCCAAATGTTGCCGCCGCCGACCACGATGGCAATTTCGACACTAAGTTCCGCCACTTCTTTCACTTGTTTGGCGATCGATTGGATCACCGCCGGCTGGATGCCAAACCCTTGCTTTCCGGCGAGCGCTTCTCCGCTTAACTTTAAAACAACGCGTTTGTATTTTGGCTGTTCCATGTCAAACCTCCATGATGCGAATCGCTTTGAAAAACAGGGAACACGCGCGTGTTCCCTGTTGCGGTTCGTCACTGCTTTCTTACTTGGCTCATCACTTCTTCAGCGAAATTATCTTGACGTTTTTCAAGCCCTTCACCGACTTCGTAACGAATGAACTGCTTGACAGTGGCCCCGTTCGATTCGACGTATTGGCGCACCGTCACATCCGGATTTTTCACGAATGCTTGCTCAAGCAGGCAAACATCTTCGTAAAACTTTTTCAAACGGCCTTCAACCATTTTCTCGACAATGTTTTCCGGCTTGCCTTCGTTTAACGCTTGCTGTTTCAATACTTCGCGCTCACGGTCGAGCTCTTCCTGCGGCACTTCATCGCGCGAAACGTATTTCGGATGAAGCGCGGCGACATGCATGGCCACATCTTTTGCCACCTCTTCGCTGGCGTTGCCGGCTAATAATGTTAATACGCCGATGCGCCCGCCCATGTGCAAGTACGCCCCAAACGTTTCGCTGTCCGCTTTGTCGACGACCGCAAAGCGGCGGAGCGTAATTTTTTCACCGATTTTGGCGATGGCTTCGTTAATGTAATCTTGGACAGCGGAACCGTTGTCCATCGTTTGTCCGAGCGCTTCATCAAGCGAAGCCGGTTTTTGTTTCAACAAGTGAGCGGCCAGTTCTTTGACGAGCGCCTGAAACGCTTCGTTTTTGGCCACGAAGTCCGTTTCCGAATTCACTTCCAAAATGACGGCCGCATTGCCTTCTACAGCGATGTAAGTCATCCCTTCCGCCGCGATGCGGTCCGCTTTTTTCGCGGCTTTCGCGATTCCTTTTTCACGCAGCCAGTCGATTGCTTTTTCCATGTCACCGTTTGTTTCGGTGAGCGCTTTTTTGCAGTCCATCATGCCCGCGCCCGTTTTTTCGCGCAACTCTTTTACCATTTGTGCTGTAATCGCCATGAAAACATCCTCCTTCTCTTTGTCGCGTATATGTATCGATGCCGGCAACGGATGCCTGTTTTACCCTTATTCGTTAGTATAGCCAAAAGTTGCTGATTTCTGTCTCAAAAAAAGGTGATAAAAGGCTCCACCCCTCTTATCACCTTTCTTAAGCTGCTTTACTCCGCTGCGACGGCCGCCTCTTCGCCTTGTTTTGCCTCAAGCACCGCATCGGCGATTTTCGATGTTAACAGTTTGACGGCGCGGATGGCGTCATCGTTTGCCGGGATGACATAGTCAATTTCATCCGGATCGCAGTTCGTGTCCACGATGCCGATGATCGGGATGTTCAATTTGCGCGCTTCCGCCACCGCGATCCGCTCTTTGCGCGGGTCGATGACGAACAACGCATCCGGCAGTTCTTTCATGTCTTTAATGCCGCCTAAAAATTTCTCGAGTCGTTCTTTTTCTTTTTTCAAGCCGATGACTTCTTTTTTCGGAAGTACGTCAAATACGCCGTCTTCTTCCATTTTTTCAATTTCACGCAACCGTTTGATCCGTTTTTGGATCGTCGCAAAGTTCGTCAGCGTGCCGCCAAGCCAGCGTTGGTTCACATAAAACATGCCGCAGCGTTCCGCTTCTTCTTTGACTGATTCTTGCGCTTGCTTTTTCGTACCGACGAACAAAATTTTGCCGCCGTTCGCCGCCAAGTCGCGCACAAAGTTGTATGCTTCCTCGACTTTTTTCACCGTTTTTTGCAAGTCGATGATATAAATGCCGTTGCGTTCCGTGAAAATATATTTTTTCATTTTCGGATTCCAACGGCGCGTCTGATGTCCGAAATGGACGCCAGCTTCAAGCAGTTGTTTCATCGAAATCACTGACATGTATGCTCCTCCTATTTCCTTGTGGTTTTTGTACCTCCGCCTGTCTCATCTTTCAGCAAGACTGGCCAAGCCAGCACCGTTGCTGAAATCATCAGGCGTGTGTATTCACACCATGTAAAAATATATCATAATCGCCGGCAGTAAATCAAGCTGTTATTCGCCTGTTTTTCCTGCTTTTCGGTCAAATTTCAGCAGCAGTTCCACCTCTGTTTTTCCTCTTTGCAGCTTTTTGGCAATCTCCTCCACCGTCGCCCCTTCATCATACAAGTGCCGGGCGACGTCAGCCGTGCTAACGGACGACGAAAGATCAAGCACATCTTCAATCGACTCAATGTCCGGAAAGTAATCCGGAGCCGCATCGTGGCCGTCCTGTTCTGGTTTGACGTTTCCCTCCATTTTCCCCTCCGCCCCGCTCTCATCGCTTTCCGCAGACGACGTGGGCGATGTCGCTCCATTGCCGCCGCTCTCCGCGCGCAGTGCAAGTGCTGCTCGTTTCGACGCCGGCGGCCGTTTGAAGGGTTCGGCAGCTGTTTTCGCCCGAAGCAGCGCGTCAAACTCGCCCAAAAAGCGCTCGTTTTCTTCTTTCCAGGCGACAAGATGGGCCGTCATTGCCTCTTCAAGCTCCTCAGCCCGCTTTGCCGCCCGCTGTTCCGCCTCGCTAAGCCGCGACAGGCGCATAAAAAGCAAAATGATCAACCAAAATGAAAACGCATGAAGCAACAAACTGACTGTTAGCCAAAATGCCCCCATCGTGTTCACGATCCTTTGATGTCGATTGTTTTTCCTTTATCAGAAAAGATGGTTTTCAAAACGGGGGCGTTCCCGCCCGTTTTTCCGTCACTTGGCGGCGCATCCACCCCATCCATTTTTCGCTTGCGGCCGCCCGCTTCTCCTGTCCAATGCGCAGGTGCTGCGCCAAAGCATAGATTCACGGCTTTAGGCACTTTGGGCATGATGCTCGGCAGCGCTGACAGCTGAATCTCCACCTTTCTTTTCCTTTAACGCTCCCTAGCAAAAAAACGGCGCAGTTTCCATAGCGCTTTGGCATGAATTTGTGAGATTCTCGACGTGGACAGCCGCAAGATGTTCCCTATTTCCGTAAACGTGAGTTCCTCTTTGTAAAACAAACTAATGACAAGCTGCTCTTTTTCATTCAGCTGTCCGATTCCTTCAGCCAGCTTTTCGATCATGTCTTGCTTGACGACTTGTTCTTCCGGGAGTGCGGCGCGGTCGTCGCGGATCGCAAGCGGCTCGTCGTCCTCCTCACCGGCAGCCTGCCCGAGCGGAAGCCAATTGGAAAAAAACGTTTCATTGACCGCCGCCTGCACTTCCTCTTCCGACATTCCGAGCTCATCGGCGACTTCTTTCGCCGTCACCGACCGCATATACCGCTGTTCGAGCCGCTCAGTTGCGTCTTCAATTTTTTTGGCTTTGTCGCGCACGCTGCGCGGCAGCCAATCTTCTTGGCGCAAGCCGTCGAGGATGGCGCCGCGGATGCGGAACGAAGCATACGTGTCAAACTTCAAATCGCGCGATGGGTCAAACTTTTTAAGCGCATCGTATAAGCCGACGAGCCCGAAACTGACCAACTCTTCCCTTGGCACGGAACTTGGCAGCGTCGCGGAAAACCGCTGCACATGGTAGGAAACGAGCGGCATATAGCGCTGCACGAGCTCTTCGGCCGCATGGCGGTCGCGGCCGTTGACCCAGTCATCCCAATATTTTCGTTCTTCGCCTTTTAGCGCGCTCCCCATCGTTCTCCCCCTTGCCTTGCTAAAACGGCGCAACTCATCCGTTTTATATTTCCTTCACTTCTTGACAGGCGGTCCGGACTGACAGCACGCCCGTTTGCGGATTAAACTCGATCGTCCGACCGCTATGGCCCCCGACATCTTCGGCAACAACCGGAACATGCAACCGCTCGAGCTGCCTTTTCACTTCTTCGACGTTGCGGGCGCCAATGCGCATCATATCCCCTCCGGCTGAAGAAAACGAAAACATTTGCGCTCCCCCGGCTAGCTTCGCTTTGAGCATACTTTTGCGCCCGCCGGCGGCGATGACGAGCTTACAAAGTGCTTCAACCGCTGTGTCGGCATATTTGGCCGCATTGATGACCCCTCCGCGCGCCATCGAGGAATGCGGGAGCATGACATGCGCCATGCCGGCGACCGCTTTTCCGCTGTCATAGATGACGACACCTACGCACGAACCGAGTCCGCACGTGCGAATGACCGTCGGCGCTGCAACGACTTCCATTTCGGCGATGCCGATTTTAACCGTTTGAATCGTGTTCATCCGCCATCCGCACCTAATGCCCGAAAGATGGTGGAAAACGACTCCGGATCAGGGAGGAGAAAGAAATGGCCGTTTATGCTTTCATTCGGCTGCCGCTCATCGTAAATGGCCGTATCAATCAAAATGGCGTAATCGCCGGCGCGCGACAGCTCAAGCAGGCCAAACGACAGCACGGCCCCGATCATATCGAGCGCCAACACCGGCACGGACGGTTGCACGTTTATTTGTATAAAATCAGCTAATGCTGACAAATACGATCCAGCTAAAATATTGCCAAGCTCCTGAAGCGCCGACTGTCCGAGCTCATGAGCCTCCCCTTGGAACGAAAACGAGTCATCCCCGGTCATCCGGTGCACAAACCGCTCAGCCTGCTCCGGCGGCAACACGAAAAACATATTTCCCGGCGCTTCGCCCTCGATGCGCAAATAAACACACGCCATAACTTGTTCCGGTCCGCCGATCAGTTCCATCATCTCGGCAAATGTCGCGATTTGGACGCGCGGGACGGCCATTTCGATTTTTTTGTTTAACAGCGTCGACAAGGCGGTCGCCGCGTTGCCGGCCCCGATGTTTCCGATTTCGCGTAAAATGTCAATATGCGCCCCCGTCAAATTGCAAATGTCATCCAATCGCCAACGCCCCCTCTGCGCTTTATTGATCAAGCACTTTCGCTAAATCGAGCAAAATGAGGAGCCGCTTCTCAACTTTCGCCACTCCATAAATATAGCCCGCTTCAATGCTTCCGATTGCCTCGGGCGGCGGCTCGATGCTCGCTCCCGGAATATCGAGAACGTCGTTCGCTGCATCGACGATCAGTCCGACTTCGACATCCCCGAGGGTGACAATAATCATCCGCGTCTGTTCTCCATATGGTTCAGGCGCAAACCCAAACCGCTCGCGCAAATCGATAATCGGCGTGACGACACCGCGTAAATTGATCACCCCTTTGACATAACGGGCTGTTCCCGGCACGCGCGTAATCGGCTGCATTTTTTCAATCGAGCGGACGTGCTGCACCGGCAAGGCGTACTCTTCTTCTTTCAAGCGAAAGGCAATCACTTTCCAGTCTGTCTGAACGCTGTCATTCACCGGTCATTCCCCCTTTTTAGTTGGGATGGAAACAGAACAAACTATCATTTCATTAAGCGCACGGCCTTTGTGCCTGTTTTCCCGCCAGCCAATGGCGGTGCGCCGATTTCCCGTCAAGGAGGCACCGCCAACGAAGCTTTTGGATTGACGGTAAACTTGCTTTCTCATCGGCATGCTGTCCGCCCTTATTTCACGAGCGCATTGCAATCGATAATCAACGCGACCCGACCGTCGCCTAAAATCGTCGCCCCAGAAATGGCAAAAACAGAAGATAAATAGTTTCCGAGCGATTTGAGCACAACTTCCTGCTGCCCGATAAACGAATCGACCGCTAACGCTGCCAGTTTTTCCCCTTTCCGGACGATGACGGCGGCCACCGTCTCTTCCTCGCTCGCTGCGTCCGGCACGGAAAACACGTCTTTCAACCGGACGAGCGGCACAACTTTGCCGCGGAAATCGATGACCGGCTGGTTATGTGCGGAGAAAATCTCTTCTTTCCTTACCAACGCTGTCTCCATAATCGAGGACAGCGGGATCGCATACGTCTCGGCAGCAATTTGAACGAGCAGCACAGAAATGATCGACAATGTCAATGGAAGCTGGATGGAAAAGAGTGACCCTGTTCCCGGCTGCGAGTCGACAGACACGGCGCCGCCGAGCGATTCAATCGTGCTTTTGACCACATCCAAGCCGACGCCGCGCCCGGAAATATCGGAAATGTGGTCGGCGGTGGAAAAACCCGGAGCGAAAATAAGCCCATATACTTGCTGGTCGCTCAGATGGGCCGCCGCCTGCGGCGAAACGATGCCGCGGCTGATCGCCTTTTGCAGCACTTTCTCCCGGGAAATGCCGGCGCCATCGTCCTCAATTTCAATAAAAACGTGGTTGCCGCTATGGTAGGCGCGCAATTTGACGGTCCCTTCCTCCGGCTTTCCGCACGCCGTCCGGACGTCTGGCGCTTCAATGCCATGATCGAGCGCGTTGCGGATCAAATGAACGAGCGGGTCGCCGATTTCATCAATAACCGTCCGGTCAAGCTCCGTTTCCGCCCCAATAATCTCAAGGCGCACTTTTTTGCCGAGTTCGCGGGCAAGTTGGCGCACCATGCGTGGAAAGCGGTTGAACACCGTTTCGACCGGCACCATGCGCATGTTTAAAATAATCGTTTGTAAGTCGCTTGAAATACGGGACATCCGCTCAACCGTTTCGGTCAATTCGGCATGGCTCAAATCGCGGGAAATTTGTTCGAGCCGCCCGCGATCGACAACAAGTTCTTCAAACAAGTTCATTAACATATCAAGCCGTTCGATATTGACGCGGATCGTCTTTCCTGCCTGTTTCACCGCTTGTTTTTCCGCCGTCTCCGCTTCAGCCTGTGCCGCTGCGGTTTGTGCAAAGGAGGACGACACAGGCGGTTCAAGCCCGGCCTGTTCGCCGCTTTTGGCAGACGGCTCGTTGACTGTCGTCACCACGACCTCGTCGACTTCAGAAATGCCCATCAGCCGCCCCTGCAGTTCATCAGCCGTCATTTTCGATACGACGGTAACAAGAAACTCTTGGTCAAACTGTTCTTCTTCGAGCATATCAGCCGGCGGTGTCGATTTCACAATTTCCCCTGCTTCATTGAGCAACTCAAATACCATGTACACGCGTGCGGCTTTCAACAAGCAATCTTCACGAAGGCGGACGCGAATTTCATAGACAGAAAATCCTTGTTCTTTTGCCTGTTGCAGCACATGGTATTCAAACTCCCCGTAGGCATGCTCAAGGGGCGGTTTTTCGTCCGTTTCCTGTTTGCGCGGCGTCTCTCCTTGCTCAATCCGCTTAAGCTGCTCGACCGTCTCGCTCACATCGCGCTTTCCATCGCCGCCCGAGGCGACTGACATAATCATCGCTTCCAAATGGTCAACCGCGTGGAACACAACATCAAGCAGCTCTGGGCTGACGGCCAGCTGACGGTTGCGAATGCCATCAAGCACATTCTCAAGTTGATGCGTCAAGTTGGCCAAATCTTCAAATCCCATTGTGGCCGACATCCCTTTTAATGTGTGGGCCGAGCGGAAAATTTCATTAACAAGCGTCATATCGTCGGGAGTTTGCTCGAGTTCAAGCAGCCGTTCGTTAATAGCCTGCAAATGCTCTTTGCTTTCGTCAATAAATAAGTCTAAATACTGGCTCATATCCATGCCGTTTTTCCCCCTCACTCCCCGATAGATTGGACGATGGCGACAGCGATGGCATCAAGCGGTGCGATGGCATCAATCACGCCCGCCTCGATCGCCGCCTTTGGCATGCCGAAGACAACGGCCGTTTCGCGCGCCTCGGCGATCGCCTTCGTGTCCCCGCTTTCTTTCAGCTTTTTCAGCCCTGCCGTCCCGTCTGATCCCATTCCGGTCATGATCACCGCCACTTTCCGACAGCGGCGAATGGCGGCAAGCGATTCGAACAGCACGTCAACGGCTGGGCGATGGCCGGCGCGCGGCGGCGATGCATCGAAACGGGCCTTGAGCACGCCGTTTTCTTCACTGACGGCAAGATGAACACCGCCTGGGGCGATATAAGCGGTGCCATTTCGCAGCACCTCCCCGTCTTCCGCCTCTTTAACGGTTATAGCGGATAGGGCATCGAGCCGATCGGCAAGCGATTTCGTAAACCCTTTCGGCATATGCTGGACGATGACGACCGGGGCGGCCAAACCGGACGGCAGCTGCGTCAGCACCGTTTCTAAGGCGCGCGGGCCGCCCGTTGAGGTGCCGATTGCGACGATCGCTTTTTCGGCGCGCGCCGGTTTGACGGGCGGACGCCAAAGCGCGGCTTGCGGCCGCCGGACGGCGAGCGCCCCTATGTTCGCTTCGCTTGCGTGCAACACTTTTCGGATTAGTTCATCCTTCACCTTGTATAAATCAAGCGAAATCGAACCGGACGGTTTCGTGACAAAATCAACCGCTCCATATTGCATGGCCGCTATCGTATTTTCCGCCCCTTCTTTCGTCGTGCTTGATACCATGACGACCGGCAACGGCTGTTTGTGCATGATATGCCGCAATGTTTCCAGCCCGTCCATAACGGGCATTTCGACGTCAAGCGTCACAACATCGGGGCGAAGGACCGCCATTTTCTCAAGCGCCTCTTGACCGTTGCGGGCCGTCCCGATGACTTCAAGGCGCGGGTGTTCGGACAAAAGGTCGCTGATCCACTTGCGCATAAACGCTGAGTCATCGACGACAAGCACCTTGATCGTCTTCATTTCCGTCCTCTACCTTTCTAGCAAAAGTTGGCGCAACCTGGCAAAAAAGCGGCTCGCCCGCCCCGGCTCTTCGTCCCGCCCCGGCGCATAACGGAAGGCTATTTGGCGCACTGCCCGGCTCGCTTTCGCCACAGGATCGAGCAGGACAAACGGCGTCTGGCTGACAACCGCGCGGGCGACCGTCCGGTCTTCCGGAATGATGCCAAGCAGCGCAATCTCTTTGTTTAAAAACCGGCCGGCGACATGCTTCAGCCGTCCAAAAACCTCATACCCTTCCCGATCGTTGCCGGCGCGGTTGACAATGACGGAAAACGGCGCTTCGCCGCCGGCAGCGTGTATATACTTTATCATCGCATACGCGTCGGTCATGGCGGTCGGCTCCGGAGTTGTCACAACAAACACGTCGTCAACCGACTTTAAAAAATACAATCGTTCCCCCGATGCCCCCGCCCCCATGTCAAAGATGAGGTAATCATACCGTGACGCCACAGCCTGCAGTTCAGTCAAAAAGTAGTCGATACCGGACGTATCTAGCGTCCGCCATTGTGCAGCCCCCGTTCCCCCGGCAATGTACGATAGACGCTCCGGCCCGCTTTTGACCAGTTCTGACATCGGCAGCCGGGTCGAAAGCCAATCGGTTAACGTCAACGGCGATGACTGGCCGAGCAAAATATCGATGTTGCCCATGCCGATGTCCATATCAAGCAGCAAGACACGAAACCCTCGCTTAGAGAGCGACAGCGAAAAATTTAAAGAAAAGTTCGACTTGCCGACTCCGCCTTTTCCGCTCGTCACTGCGATTGTCCGCGGCGCCGGCCGCTGCCGGAGGCCGCTTAGCTCGAGGCGAAGCTGTTCTGCTTGATCTTTCACCATGGCCCCGCTCCAACCAACAGGTGAACGAGCCGGTCAGCCGACGCTTCAATCATGTCGTCCGGCACGTTTTGCCCGTTCGTAAAATAGGCGGCACCAAGCCGGCTGTCGAGCAGCAAGTTAAATACGGCCCCGTACGAGTCGGTCTCATCGAGCTTGGTGATGATCAGGCGGCTGAGCGGCAAGCGGGAAAAGCGGGCATAGATGGCTTTCATGTCGTCATGCTTGCCGGTGGCGGCGAACACGAGAAACGTTTCTGTTTCGCTGTCAAACTCAATCGTTTGCTGCAGCTCGGTGACATATTGTGGGTTGCGGAAATTGCGGCCGGCCGTATCGACAAACACGAGGTCGCAATCGGCCAAGCGCCGCTTCGCCGCCCGAAAGTCATCGGCGTGGTAGCACACTTCGAGCGGGGCTTGCAAAATGTGCGCATACGTTTTCAACTGGTCGATCGCCGCGATCCGGTACGTATCCGTTGTGATAAACCCGACTTTTTTTCCATGCTCAAGCACCGCGCGCCCCGCCATTTTAGCGAGCGTCGTCGTTTTTCCAACCCCGGTTGGACCGAGCAAAACCACATATTTTTTTTGCCCTGTGGCTGCGGGAAGAAACGGAAGCGGCATCAACATGTCGCGCACCGCCTCTTTCACCCAGCCGGCGACGGCTGCCGGCGAGCGCCCTCCCTTATCGGCGTACCACCGTTCAAGCAACCGGTCCATCACTTGCCGGATGTAAACATCTTCCACCCCTTGCTGCGTCAGCCGCCGCTCCGCATTCATAAGCGGCGGCGGATACAACAGGGAAGACGGCCGGCCGGCCATTTGGCGCACGAGCGCTTTCACTTCCCGAAGCTCGGCGGCCAACAAACCGTCTCCCCCCTCCCGCCCTTCCGGCAACGAAGGAGCTGCGGACTCTGACGCGCGCAGGGGCAACGGATCAGGATCGATGCCGGCCAGCACCTCAATCCTTTTTTTGGCAAACAAACCGAACAATCCGCCGGTATGAATTTCCTTCGAGTGCAAAATGACGGCATCGCGGCCAAGTTCAGTCCGGATCATTTTCATTGCTTCGTTCATGGACGGGGCTATAAACTTTTTCACTTTCATTCGATTTCCACCATCCCTACGCTTTGGACTTCGACGTCAGCCTCAAGCTCGTTATATGACAGCACCGGAATCGTCGGAAAATGGCGCTCGGTCAGTTGGCGGACGTACATACGCACCGCCGGAGAACAGAGCAAAATCGGCGTTTGGCCAGCGAACGGATAACGGTCGAGCGCCGCGGCCACCGCCTCGACAAGCGCCTGCGCCCGCTCCGGATCAAGCGCCAAATAGCGGCCATGCTCCGTTTGCTGCACCGCATCGGCAATCGTTTTTTCCGCCTTGCCAGAGAACGTGATGACGCGCAACGGTTCACCCGGCACGGCGTACTGCTTCGTAATTTGCCGCGCCAGCGCTTGGCGGACATATTCCGTCAACAAATCGGTGTCGCTAGTCAGGCGGGCAAAATCCGCAAGCGCCTCAAAGATGAGCGGCAAATTGCGAATCGACACTTTCTCTTTTAGCAGCTTGGCAAGCACTTTTTGAATATCGCCAACCGACAGCGGATTCGGCGTTACATCATCAACAAGCACAGGGTACGACTCTTTCAAATGGTCGATCAGCTGCTTCGTTTCTTGACGGCCGAGCAATTCATGGGCATAGGACTTGAGCACTTCCGTCAAATGCGTCGAGACAACCGACGGCGGATCGACCACCGTATAGCCGAGCATTTCCGCCCGGTCTTTCATCGCCTCGGAAATCCATTTCGCCGGCAGACCAAACGCCGGTTCAACCGTGTCAATCCCTTCGACCGATCCGTCATCAATCCCGGGGCTCATCGCCAAGTAATGGTCAAGCAGCAGCTCGCCGCGCGCCACCTCTTCGCCTTTCATTTTCACCCGGTATTCGTTCGGCTGAAGCTGGATGTTGTCCCGGATGCGTACAACCGGAACGACGATGCCAAGCTCAAGCGCGAGCTGGCGGCGGATCATCACGATCCGGTCAAGCAAGTCGCCGCCTTGGGCGGCATCCGCAAGCGGAATAAGCGCGTAACCGAACTCAAACTCGATCGGGTCGACATGCAACAGTTGAATTACGCTTTCCGGACTTTTCAATTCGTCCGCCGCCGCTATTTCCTCTTCCGGCCCGGCCGCTTCCTCATGCTGCTGTCCCCCGGCAAACCGGTAGCCGCCAAGCGCCAACAGACCGGCGATCGGCATTGTCAATGCATCATTAATCGGCGTAAACAAGCCGAGCAAAAAAATCGTTCCGGCGGTGACGTACAACATTTTCGGAAACGCAAATAACTGGCGCATAATATCGCCGCTTAAGTTGCTGTCAGACGCTGCCCGGGTGACAATGATGCCGGTTGCGGTCGAAATCAGTAACGCCGGAATTTGACTGACAATCCCGTCACCGACCGTCAGCAACGTATAACGTTTCGCAGCCTCGGCCATCTCCATCCCCTGCTCGACAACGCCGATCACCATGCCAAACAACATAT
Source organism: Geobacillus genomosp. 3 (assembly GCF_000445995.2). Lineage (GTDB taxonomy): Bacteria > Bacillota > Bacilli > Bacillales > Anoxybacillaceae > Geobacillus. The sequence goes on along the minus strand of NC_022080.4, from coordinate 1,127,405 downwards.
TGATGATAACAATAATAATCCCGGCGATAGCGTCGCCTTTCACAAACTTGCTCGCCCCGTCCATCGCGCCGTAAAAGTCAGCCTCTTGCGCGATTTTTTCCCGCCGTTGCCGCGCTTCCTGCTCGGAGATCATGCCGGCATTCAAATCGGCATCAATGCTCATCTGTTTTCCCGGCATCGCATCGAGCGTAAAGCGGGCCGCCACTTCGGAGACGCGCTCCGCCCCTTTCGTGATGACGATGAACTGAATAATGATTAAAATTAAAAACACGACAAATCCGACGACAACATCACCGCCGACAACGAACGTCCCAAACGTCTCAACGACACCGCCCGCTTCTCCTTTGCTCAAAATCGCACGGGTTGTCGAGACGTTCAATCCAAGACGAAACAACGTAAGCACTAAAAGCAATGACGGAAAAATGGAAAATTCGAGCGGTTCTTTCGTGTTCATCGCCGTCAGCAAAACGAGCAAGGCGAGCGAAATATTGACGATGATCAAAATGCTGAGCAGCCATGTCGGCAGCGGAATGACGAGCATGGCGACGATAAGCACGACCATAAACAACACCGATAAATCTTTGAGCTGCGCTTGCATATTTCTCTCTCCTTGCTGTTACCCTTTTCGTTTGAGCCGATAGACGTACGCCAAAATTTCCGCCACTGCCTTGAAAAACGCCTCCGGGATCATGTCGCCGATGTCCGTCTGTCGGTAAAGCGCCTGCGCCAACGGACGATTTTCAACGGTAACGACGCCGTTCGCCCGGGCAATTTCCTTGATTTTCAATGCCACATAGTCGGCTCCTTTCGCCACCACGACCGGTGCTTCCATTTTTCCGTCTTCGTACTTAAGTGCGACAGCATAATGGGTCGGGTTCGTAATGACGACGTCCGCGTTCGGCACTTCTTGCATCATCCGTTTCATGGCCATCTCCCGCTGTTTCTGTTTGATGCGCGACTTAATGAGCGGATCGCCTTCCGTCTTTTTATACTCGTCTTTAATGTCTTGCTTCGACATCCGAATGTTTTTTTCAAATTCAAACCGCTGGTACAAATAGTCAAACAGCGCTAAAAACAAGAGCGCGGCGGCGGCATACAGCCCCATTTTCACCGTCAAGCCACCAACGACAGCGAGCATGGCGCTTGGTGGTTTGGAAACAAGCGCCATTAGTTCGCTCCGGCCGGAAAGCAACAGCGCAAAGACCACTGCACCGATGATTCCGGCTTTTAACACTGATTTCAACAGTTCGACAATGGCGCGCAGCGAAAAGAGCCGCTTCATTCCTTGCACCGGGTTGAGCCGGTTCCAGTCCATTTTCAGCGGTTCAGCGGTAAAAAGAGCGCCGACTTGCAAAAAGTTGGCCAGCCCGGCCGCAAGCACGGCGGCGGCAAAAAACGGAGCCAAAAGGAGCGCCGCATGGCGGAGCCAGTCAAGAAACAGGAGGTGGAGCGAATCCATTGTCAACGGGACGGACGCATAATCGGACAGCGCACGGGTGAACAAGCGCAACAAGCCATCGCGTTCGTATGCCCCCGCCAACAGCAAAACGAGAAACGTAGCCAACAAAACGGCGGCGGCAACCGCGTCGCTGCTTTTGGCCACCTGCCCCTTTTCCCGCACTTCTTGCCGTTTGCGCGGCGTCGCCTTTTCCGTCTTTTCCCCGGCGAAAAACTGCAAATCAAGCCGCCAACCGCCCATCTTACCCTCCTCCTAACAACCGCATAAACTCGCGCAACGACGCAAACATAAGTTGAAACAGTTCGCGCGCGGAAAGTAAGATTCCCCCGATCGCGGCAAACAGAAGCAAAAAGGCCGCTGCCGTCTTAAGCGAAAACCCGACGACAAAAATATTCATTTGCGGCACCGCGCGGGTGATAATGCCAAGCGCCACATCGACTAAAAAAAGCGATCCGACAAGCGGGGCGGCCATTTGCACGGCGACAGCAAACATTGCGGCAAACGCGCGAACGGCATACTCGATGGCCTGCCCGTCAGCAATATGCGGCCACCGGTCGAGCGGCAGCCACTGATAGCTGTAAAACATGCCGTCAAGCAACAAATGATGCCCATCAAGAGCGAGCAAAAGCAAAAGTGCCAGCGAATGAAAGTACTGGCCTAACAACGGGCTTTGCGTCCCGGTTTGCGGATCAATGACATTGGCGATAGCAAACCCGATTTGAAAGTCGATCAACCCACCGGCAATTTGCACCGCTGCCATAACGATCGCCGCAAGCAGCCCAAGCGCCAGCCCGACGAGCACCTCTTTGAAAACAAGCAACATATACATATCATTCAAGGGCAGCGCCGGTTTAGGCACGGCCAAAAACAAAAGCCAGCTGAAAAAAAACGCCAACCCGATTTTGTACGAAGCCGGCACCGTCCGATACGAAAAAAGCGGCATCGCGGCAAAAAACGAAGCGGTGCGGGCGAAGATAAGCAAAAATGCCGGAAAGTGAGTCCATAATTGTTCCATGACCGATCAGCCTATGAAAGAAGCTAAATTGTTGAAAATATCATGGGCGTATGACACCATTTTCGAAAGCATCCACGGCCCAAACAACACGAGCCCAAGCAAGACGGCCACAATTTTCGGCACAAAGGCGAGCGTCTGCTCCTGAATTTGCGTCGCCGCTTGAAAAATGCTGACGACAAGTCCGACAACAAGCGACAACAACAAGAGCGGACCGCAGACAATCAACACAATATAGACACCTTGCTCAGCAAGGCGAATGATGAAATCGGCACTCATGGACGCCACCTATCTTTATTGGAAGCTTTGCAACAGTGATTTGACGACTAAGTGCCAGCCGTCAACAAGAACAAACAATAAAATTTTAAACGGCAGCGAAATCATCACCGGCGGCAGCATCATCATTCCCATCGACATTAAAACACTGGCGACGATCATATCGATGACGAGAAACGGAACAAAAATCATAAACCCCATTTGAAACGCCGTCTTCAGCTCGCTAATCGCGAACGCCGGCACGAGCGCAGTGAGCGGGATGTCGTTGACCGTTTTCGGCGGTTCGGCGCCGCTGTATGATAAAAACAGCGCCAAATCTTGCTGTCTTGTATGTTGGCTCATAAACTGCTTGAGCGGAACAGCGGCGCGTTCGTACGCTTCATCCAAATCAATTTTCTCGGCAAATAGCGGCTCGAGTGCCTGATCATGGATGTCTTTCCATGTCGGCGCCATAATGAAAAACGTCAAAAACAACGCCAGCCCGATCAACACTTGGTTCGGCGGCATTTGCTGCGTGCCGAGCGACGTGCGCACGAACGACAACACGATGACGATGCGCGTGAAACACGTCATCATAATTAAAATGCCGGGAGCAACCGACAAAACGGTAAGCAACAGCAGCAGTTTCACCGATGTCGACACGTGCTCGGGAGCCATGGAATTAAACATATGGATAAATTCATTCATCGCCGGCCGTTCCTTTCTTTTTCAGCCGCTCTAGCCACTCGTTCCGCCTCTCGGCCATTTGTTTCATTTCCTCGGCAAACAGCGCCGAAAATGAGGGCGACGGACTGCCTTCCGTCTTTGTTTTGGCTGCCCAATGTCCGCGCAGCCGGAAGCCGAATCGGCTGAAATCAGCCATCCGTTCAAGCCGTTCGTGATGTTGCGCCAACAGCTCATTTATTTCGTTTTCGTCGCTAATTTCCCGCAATAGTTGAATCGAATCGCCGACGCCGATGACAAGCAGCCGGTTGCCAATTTTAATGAGCTGAACGGAGCGGTTTGTTCCGACGCTCGTCCCGCCGAGGTGCTCGATGACACCTTTTTGGCCGGAAACGAATGGCTGGCGGCGGGAAAGCCATTTCAACAGCATATAAAGAAGAAGGAGAACAAAGGCGGTTGCCCCGATGAGCCGGAGCACATCAGAAGCAGAAACGGCATCGACCGTCTTGTCGGGCGATTGTGTCTGTTGCCCGCCCGGCGCTGACGGCCCGCACGTATCCGGGTGCTGCAGGCAGTCGGCGACCGTCGGGTTTGGGGCGGCCGATGCCGGCGACGCGCTACACATAATGGCTGCCACGAACAAAGCCGCCGCCCATCGCCATATTGCCATCAATACTATCCACCTCTTATCGCTTATCCGATCGTTTTGTTAATCGCTTCAATGACGCGATCCGCCTGAAACGGCTTGACAACGAAATCTTTCGCCCCGGCTTGGATGGCGTCAATGACCATCGCCTGTTGTCCCATCGCCGAGCACATAATGACTTTGGCGTTGCTGTCGATTTTTTTAATTTCCTTGAGCGCCGTAATCCCGTCCATCTCCGGCATCGTAATGTCCATCGTCACAATATCGGGGCGCGTCTCTTTATATTTCTCAATCGCCTGCCGCCCGTCGGCCGCTTCAGCAACGACTTCATGCCCGTTTTTTGTCAAAATGTCTTTAATCATCATCCGCATAAACGCCGCGTCATCGACTACAAGTATTTTTGCCATGTCCGCCTACCTCCTGCAATACCTATTATTTTAGCCGTTTTAACCGATCGCTTTGGCTGGCAATATCGGTGATGCGCACACCAAAGTTTTCATCGATCACCACGACCTCGCCTTTCGCGATCAGCTTGTTGTTGACAAAAATATCGACCGGCTCGCCGGCTAGTTTATCAAGTTCAATGATCGATCCGGCCGACAGCTGCAAAATCTCTTGCACCGAGCGTTTCGTCCGCCCAAGTTCGACCGTCACTTGCAGCGGCACATCAAACAACAGCTCTAAATTGCGCGCCTCCGCTGCGGCAAGCGGCGGGGCGTCGAGCTCAGCAAAATCCGCCGCTTGAATATGCCGCTCAGCCATCCTTGTTTCTTCCTTAGAACGTCCGACCGGTTCATTTGTGAAGCGGCCCGCCGCCGGAGAGGGAGGCATGCCGCCGACATGAGCGTAAGCAGGCGCCGGCTGCGGCTTTTCAAGCGGCATCGCGTCCGCGGGCGATGGTTCGAGCGTGTTTTCCTCCTTTTCTGCTTCTCCGGCCGCCTCCGCCGGCGAACCGAGCAGATGGGCGACAAGTTCTTTGGCAAAATCAACAGGCAACAGCTGCATAATGCTCGAGTCTATTAAAGCGCCGATTTTGAGCCGGAACGACACTTTAATGAAAATGTCCTCGTCCGGCAAATATTCCAATCCTTTTCCTTCGGCTAAATCGAGAAGATGGAGCGCCGGCGGAGAAATGTCCACCCGCTTGCCAAAAACGGTGGACATGGATGTCGCGGCCGATCCCATCATCTGGTTCATGGCCTCCTGAACCGCGCTCAACTGAATCTCCCCAAGCGAACTGTCGGCGGCCGTCCCGTCGCCGCCCAACATTAAATCAGCGATAATGGCCGCATCTTGCTGCTTGATGACAAGCAAATTCGTCCCTAAAAACCCTTCGGTGTAGTTGACTTGGATGGCGACATACGGCTGCGGAAACTCATCAGCCACACTTGTCCGCTCGATGACAGACACGCTCGGTGTGGTAATTTCCACTTTTTGGTTTAATAACATTGACAGCGCCGTCGCCGAACTGCCAAATGAAATGTTGCCAATTTCTCCAAGGGCATCCTGCTCGAGCGGGGCCAAAATGTCGTGAAGCGCCGGAACGTGATCCCGATTGTCCATTCCGCGCAACAGGGCATCGATTTCATCTTGCGATAACATTCCATCATTCATCATGTCCTTCTTCTCCCCCCTCGATCGTCGCTAAAATTTGCACCGCCAGCTTTTTGTTCCGCTTCCCCGGCTGGCCGATAAATTTCGGAATATGGCCGATTTTAACAACAAGCGGCTCATGAATCGACTGCTCGAGCTGAATGACGTCGCCCACCTCGAGCTGAAGAAACTCACCGACGGTGACAACCGCTGTGCCAAGCTCGGCGACAATCGGCAAGCGGGCCGTACGGATGCGCTGTTCAATTCGTCCTGCTTCCTCGGGGGAACGCTCCTTTTTTTGCGCCTGCATCCAATAGTGCACCGACAACCGCGGCATAATCGGCTCTAAAACGACGTGAGGGATGCAAACATTCATCATGCCGCGCGCTTCACCGATTTGCGTGTTGAGCGAAATGACGACGACCGTGTCGTTCGGTGCAATCATACGTAAAAACTGCGGATTGACCTCAAAATCAACGAACAGCGGATCGATCTCCGCCACCGACTCCCATGCATCGCGCCAATGTGCGAACGCCTTGTCAAACAGGCCGGACATGATGCGCGTTTCAATTTCGGTTAGATGGTCCACTTTGTCCATGCTGGCGCCGCGCCCGCCCATCACCCGATCAAGCATGGCATAGGCGATGTTCGGGTTGACTTCCAGCAGCACATGCCCATCCAACGGCGGCACTTCGAAAACGTTAATGATCGTCATCTTTGGAATGGAACGAACGAACTCTTCGTACGGAATTTGATCAGTCGAAGCGACCGAGATTTGCACATATGTGCGCAGCTGGGCGGAAAAAAACGTCGTCAACAAGCGGGCAAAGTTTTCGTGAATGCGCGTTAAACTCCGGATTTGATCTTTGGAAAACCGAAGCGCCCGCCGGAAATCATACGTTTTGATGCGCCGCCCTTCCTCTTCCTTTTTTAGTTCTTCCGCGCTCATTTCCCCGGCTGAAAGCGCGGCAAGCAGTGCGTCAATTTCGCTTTGCGATAATACCTCACCGGCTGTCATGTCACCTTCCCCCCTTTCGACGGCAGGCTACTGGAGGATAAAGGAGGTAATGTAGACGTTCTCCACTTTCCCTTCCTGCATCAATGCGTTAATGTCTTGCTTGAGCCGCTCTTTCAATGCCGCCATTCCTTCCTTCCCTTTAAAGTCGGCCGCTTTCATTTCCGAGAGCTGCTCAATGATTGCATCCTTAATCTGAAAATCGCGTTTTTCTGCCTCTTCTTTCCCTTTATCGCTGTCGGTCTGAATTTTAAATGATATTTTAATATAACGCCCGTCCGCTAAATTCGTTGTCATTTCCGGAATGTCAACTGAACTTTCGGCCAATTCATCAGCACTTGGCGCCCCTTGTTTTTCCTTGCCGGTCATATTCATGACGGCGACAAGCGCCGCCGTGCCGGCTAAGGCAATGACTGCGAGCACGATGACCATCGTTTTGATTACTTTATTCCCTTTCACGGTCCAATCCCCCTGCTTCTGGTAAGCGAAACACACCGACTTGCCGGTAAAATTCGCCTGCGAGCGCTGCGACTTGTTCGACCGTTTCGCGAACGACGAATTTTTTCCCGTTCGTCAGCGTCACAGTTGTATCGGGAAACGCCTCGATTTGTTCAATGTAAAGCGCGTTGAGCATAAACCGTTTGCCGTTGAGCTTCGTTAACGGAATCATCGGCAAGCGGGCATCAGCGCCCGACAACGGCTGACGCCCTACCTCCTATTCTACTTTTTCAAGTTGACAAGCTCTTGCAAAATTTCATCCGATGTCGTAATAATCCGCGTATTTGCCTGAAAGCCGCGCTGAGCGACGATCATTTCCGTAAACTCTTCAGCAAGATCGACATTCGACATCTCAAGCGCGCCGGAGACGATTGTTCCGGTGCCGTTTTCTTGAGGAGGGAAAGCAATCCATTCGTCATCTTCACCAATAATCGTTCCTGAGTTAGCGGTTTCCCTAAATAAATTCCCTCCAACTTTTTCCAGGCCATCACTATTCGGAAACTTAGCAAGCCGAATTCTGCCTGCCACTTGCAATCTTCCTTCACTATCAACATAGTTGACGACTCCGTCGGCGCCAATGCTCATGCTTTGTGCATCCGTTGGCACTTGAATGCGCGCTCGAAATCCCGTAAATGTCCCATTACTATATCCTTCACCGACTAAATACAGACCATCGGCATTGACAATATGCCCCTCTTTATCCAAATAAAAATTCCCCGCCCTCGTAAATAACGGATTCACAAGTTGTCTATTATTGTTCAACTCGCCAAGAATGAAAAACCCATCCCCCGAAATCGCCAAATCGAGCACGCGCCCGGTCGTTTGCAGGCTTCCTTGCGTATGGATCGTGTCGATGGCGGCCAACTGCGAACCGAGCCCGACTTGCTTCGGATTCGTGCCGCCGCGGCCGGCGTTCGGCCCGCTCGCACCGGAAATCGTTTGACTCATCAAATCTTGAAAAACCGTTCTTCCTTTTTTAAAACCATACGTGTTAACGTTGGCAATGTTGTTGCCGATGACATCGAGTTTCGTTTGGAAATTGCGCATGGCGCCAATGCCGGAATACATCGAACGAAGCATTCGTCCCCTCTCCCCTCTATTCGTTTTGTTCGACTGTTATCACCGCATCAGCGGCAATCGTCGTCCCGCTATCGAGCCCGAGAACAATGTTCCCGTCTTTTTGCGTCACCGATTTTACAACCGCGCTCATCGCTGCGTCGCCTTCTTGCCAATGCACCGTTTTGCCGATCCAGCCGCTGTAGCGCAACAGCGCATCGCGCCCGTTTGTTTGCACCCATTGTTCCATGAGACCAGCGATGTTCATCATTTGCTCAAGCGATGAAAAACTCGCCATTTGCGCAATGAACTCTTTATCTTCCATCGGGTTGAGCGGATCTTGGTTTTGCAGTTGGACAAGCAAAATTTTCAAAAAATCGTCTTTGCCAAGAATTTGGTTGCCCGTCTTGCGTTCCGGCTGAGACGCGTTTGCCAGCCATAAACTGGCATCGATCGTGTTCGTTGCCATCATCGTCCCCCCTTATCCATCCACCTCTACCCCGTCAAGTCCAAATGGGGAAGAGGGAGGCGATTGTTCTCGTTTTTGTTCTTGCTTTGATCCGCTTTGCTGCCGCCCGTCGCGGCGGTGCTCGGAGTACGGCGGCGCTGCGCCGTCATAATCGGACCAAATCGTCCATTTCTCCACTGTAACTTGACTGGCATCAAGCAGCTGAACAAGCTGCGGCAAGTGGGTGCGGATTAGCTGTTCCGCCGCATCGGTCGCCACAAGCAGCTTGGCAGTCAATTTTCCGCTTTCTTGCGCCATTTTCACCGTCACCGTCCCAAGATGTTCCGGGTGAAGGCGAATGACAAGCTGCATGGCACCGCTTGGCAGCTTCATCCATCGGCCAAGTTGCAGCGCACGGGCCACTTGCTCGACAAACGAACTTTCATTCCTTGCTTCCATCCCACCCATCTCATGGCCGACGGGAACGAATGAAGTCAATGAAAAAGGGGCATGGTTTGCCGAAACAAGCGCATGGCCATGCAGCAGCTGGCGGGCGTCTTCCCGGTGCGGCAAAGCGCTTGACCCATAAGCGGTGGAAGCGAAAGGCGAGCGGCCGGCGGCGGAAAACGGTATAGGGCGGGCGGATTCTCGTCCGGCGTCCCCGAACGGAGACGGCGAGTGTGACGCAAACCATTGGTTTTCACCGTTTGAACGCCCAAAGATTCCTTTTCCGGCTCCTTCTGCTTGTTTACTTGGCCAACCCGCACCGGCTTCCCCGCTATGTTCATCCATCTGTTGAAAAACATGCTGGACGGCCGGCAACGTCTTGACCTTTGCGTCTCCTTCGCTCATCCCCTCGTTTCCCCCGGCAAACGCCAAAGCTTCACCGCTGTTGTGTACAGCCGCCGGGGGACCGTTTAGAAGGTCGGTAGCGCCAACGTGCATAGTTGAAACAGCCGTCCATAACAGCTCTGTCCGTTCGTCTGCCCTTCGCGGCTTCTTGTCTTCCGGCTCGGATGGCTGCTCAATCCCCTCCTCAACCGGCAGCTTTCCAGTTTGCATTTGCGCCAATAATGCCGCAAATGCACTAGGCACCGCTGTCTCTTTTTTCACTGCCGGCTCTGCCTCCGTGCCCGTTGGCTGCGGCGCAGCCGCTGCGATCGTCACTTTCATTCAGCCGCCCCCTCTCTCATCGCCCATTTATGCAATGACGAAAGCAAGTTTGCCGCCTGTTCGGCCGGCATTTGTTCCAAAATGGCGGCCGCTTTGTCGCCATCGAGCCGGCTCAGCACATCGAGCGCCTCGGCGTCCGGCAGCTTGGCTAAAATAGCCGCAGCCTGTTTGTCTGACATGGCATCGTACATGCCGACGACATCTGCCGCCATAGCTGCCTGCTCGCCGCCCTTTTCCTGTTCGATCCGTTGCGCTTCACGCGTCGACAGCCGGGCGATTTCCTCGTCTTTTGCCGCCAGTTCGCTTTTTAACTGCTCGATTTGTTTTTTCTGTTTGGCGATCGTTTGCTTTTGCTGCCTGATCGCCCGCTGTTGCGTCTCGATCGTGTTGGTCAGCGTCTTCTCTTTCTTCTTCCAGTCAAGCCAATCGGCGACGAACGGGACGCTGTCCACCCATTGTTTCGTCTTCGCCGCCATATCAATGCCGGCCGCCTTTGCAATCAGCAAGAGGAAGAAAGCCGCAAAAAGACTCGGGATGACAACAACGAACAAAATCCATTGCCATCGGCTTGTCGTTTCTTCTTGCTGAAGTTTGCTGCTTGCCATCTATAACTCTCCTTGCCGTGCAAAGCGCTGGACAGCTATTTCATCAAGCAGGCGGTTTTCCACTTCTTTCTCGCGCTGCTCTATCCACCGCCGCACGCGCTCTTGCATTTTCTCATACTTTTTCACTTCAATATTGAGCTCAATGAGGCGTTGCTGCCGGTGTTGCATTTGTTCGCGCGCTTGCATGACGATGAGCTGATAATGGTCAATGGTCCGCTGCAAGTTCCCGATATATTGCAACATATGGCGAACCGCACCGACAGACAGTCCGGCCCGCAACTGTTCATCCCTTGCCGCATCGCATTTTTCTTTTTCCTTAAGGAGGTTATACAGCGCCTCGGCTGCTTGTTCAAACCGGCGAACCGCCTCTTCGTACTCGCCAAGCGCCTTCTCCTTTTCTTTCTCTTTCATCGTTAATACTTTTTGCAGTCGAAACGTTGGCGCCACGCTTTCTCCCCTCCCTTAGCGCCCGAAAGCCGCCCTGCGATGTCGTCATCCCGATGACATTAGGCGGAGAAGGGCATCAATGCTTTCGGCGCGCGTCGTTTTTTCGTCGATCTCTTGACGGCAAAACGCCATAATTTGCGGATAAAATTGAATCGCCTCATCAATTTCTAAGGAAGATCCGCGCTTGTACGCCCCTATTTGAATTAAGTCCTCCGAATCTATATAAGTAGAAAGGAGGCGGCGGAGCCGGCTCGCCGCTTCGCGATGCTCCGCGCTAATAATATGGGGCATGACGCGGCTGACGCTTTTGAGCACGTTGATCGCTGGGTACTGGCCTTTATTGGCTAACTGACGCTCGAGCACAAAATGGCCGTCCAAAATGCCGCGCACCGCATCGGCAATCGGCTCATTCATATCGTCACCGTCCACAAGCACCGTGTAAAAAGCGGTAATCGTGCCCAAATCGCTCGTCCCGGCCCGCTCAAGCAACTTCGGCAGCAAGGCAAACACCGACGGCGTATAGCCCTTTGTGGTCGGCGGTTCACCGACGGCGTATAGCCCTTTGTGGTCGGCGGTTCACCGACGGCCAATCCAATTTCCCGCTGCGCCATCGCGACGCGGGTGACCGAATCCATCATCAGCATGACATTCGCTCCTTGATCGCGGAAATATTCGGCAATCGCCGTCGCGGTGTATGCCCCTTTGACGCGCATGAGCGCCGGCTGATCCGAGGTGGCGACGACGACAACAGAGCGGGCCAAACCTTCCGGACCGAGATCGCGCTCCAAAAATTCACGCACTTCGCGGCCGCGCTCGCCGATCAAAGCGATGACGTTCACATCAGCCGATGTGCGGCGGGCGATCATCCCCATGAGCGTGCTCTTGCCGACGCCGGAGCCGGCAAAAATGCCGACGCGCTGGCCTTTGCCGACCGCCAGCAAGCTGTCGATGACGCGCACGCCGACTTCGATCGGTTCGACAATCGGCGGCCGGGTGAGCGGGTTCGGCGGATCGCGGTCAACCGACACCGGCTTCAGCCCAGGCGGCGGCGCACTTCCGTCAAGCGGCCGGCCGAGCGGGTCGAGAACAGAGCCGATGAGCGCATCGCCAACGTATACTTCAAGCGGCTTGCCAGTCGCTTCAACAAGGCAGCCAGGGGCGATATGGGCCATCGAAGAGAAGGGCATCAGCAAAACGCACTGCTCGTGAAAGCCGACAACTTCGGCGGGAATTTTTCGGCCGCCGCCCGTTTCATGAATGTAGCAAAGGTCGCCGATCGAGCTTTCCGGCCCTTTCGACTCGGTCATTAATCCGATGACACGCGATATTTTGCCGAATCGTTTATATAAATCAGCGGCAGCGATTTCGTCAAGAAGCGCCTGCCAATTCAGGGGACATTCCCTCCTTCAACCGCCTGGAAAGCGCCTCGCGCAACCGCTCGAGCTGCATATCGACGCCGGCATCGATGCGCCCGAACGGCGTTTCCACGAGGCAACCGTATTCCGGCAATGTATCGTCCGGATAAATAAACAACTCGACGTGGTGCGGGAAAACGGACTTTAGCAATTCCCGCTGTCCGGCTACCGTTTCGTAACAATCCGGATGCACGTAAACGGACACTTCTGTTTGCCGGCGCACCTCGTGCAACACTTGGCGCACGAGCGGCAAAAACGCGGTCCGGTCGCTTTCAAGTGTGGTGCCAATAATGCGTTCGGCTGCTTTCAGCGCCACTTCGAGCATCGTTTCAGCCGCCGATTCAAGCTGGGCATAAAACTCATCATTTGCCCGTTCCGCTAGGCGGCGGGCTTGTTCGATCCATTCGCGGCGCTCGCTTAGCGCCTCATCGCGCCCGGCGGCATAGCCATCTTCATACCCTTGGGTGCGCGCTTCCTGCATGAGCCGTTCTTTCTCGTGCCGCCATTGCTCTTGTTCACGGACTAGCTGTTCGCGCACCGTCTCGTAATATTGCTCAGCTTGGCGGCGAAGCTCAGCTGCCTCCTCTTTGGCAGCGGCGATCGCTTCCATTTCCCGTTGGCGGTCGTCTGCACATGACGGGTCATCCAAAACATAACGCTGCACAGCAATCGTCTTTTTGCCGGTGCGGGCCGTCACTATCGGCGCTTTAATGACATTAGACAATAATATCATCTCCTCCCCCGCGGGCGATGACAATTTCCCCGGTCTCCTCGAGACGGCGGATCACCGCTACAATGCGCGATTGCGCCTCTTCCACATCACGCAGCCGGACCGGGCCCATATATTCCATCTCTTCTTTGAACGTCTCCGCCATTCTCGTTGACATATTGCGGAAGACGATGTCTTTCACTTCGTCGCTCGCCACTTTCAGCGCCAGCATGAGATCGCTGTTGTCCACTTCGCGGATGACCCGCTGAATCGCGCGGTTATCAAGCGTTACGATATCCTCGAAGACAAACATCCGCTTTTTAATTTCTTCGGCCAGTTCCGGGTCTTGCAGTTCCAAAGCGTCTAAAATCGTTCGCTCCGTGCTGCGGTCGACTTGGTTTAATACTTCAACGACCGCCTCAACGCCGCCGGCTTGCGTGTAATCTTGCACCACAGTCGCCGATAGCCGCCGCTCGAGAATTTGCTCGACTTCGTTAATAATTTCCGGCGACGTGCTGTCCATGAGCGCAATGCGCCGGGCGACGTCGGCCTGCATCTCCTGCGGCAGCGCCGATAAAATCTGCCCTGCTTGCGCCGGCTCCAAATATGACAAAATAAGAGCGATCGTTTGCGGATGTTCGTTTTGAATAAAGTTTAGCAGCTGCATCGGATCCGCTTTGCGGGCGAAATCAAACGGTCTCACCATGAGCGCCGATGTCAAGCGGTTAATAATGTTCATTGCCTTGTCCGGGCCGAGCGCCTTTTCAAGCACTTCTTTTGCGTAGGCGATACCACCTTGGGCGATGTAGTCTTGTGCTAAAGCGAGCTGGCGAAACTCTTCGAGCACTTCTTCTTTTTGTTCAACCGTTACTTGGCGGACGTTGGAAATTTCAAGCGTCAGCTTTTCTATTTCTTCTTCCGATAAATGTTTGTAGACGGAGGCCGACACATCCGGGCCGAGGGAAATGAGCAGGATGGCCGCTTTTTGCCTGCCCGACAACCCGCCTTTCCGTTCGCGCTTTGCCATACGTCGTTCCCCCTACTCTTCTGATAGCCACGTTTTTAATAGTTTGGCAAACTCATCCGGCTTTTCTTTTGCCAACCGCTCAAGCTGCCGGCGGCGCAACGTCGCCTCCGTCTCCGGCGGCTCCGGCAGCTCCGATTCTGCCGGGAGCGGCGGCGTAAATACGAACTCTTCGTCCTCTCCTTCATCTTCGCGACGGCGGCGCAACCAAAGGAATAACAGAAGCGCGATCAGCAACAACGCCCCTGCTCCAGCCGCATACCACCACCATGCCGGCCGAACCGGCGCCGGTTCAGTGAATGTCGGCTTGCCGTTAAACTTTTGCACCGAGACGACGATGCGGCTGTTGACGTCTTCGTCAGTCAATGGTTGTGATTCGCCTTTGTCAATCGACGTCCGGACGATCGTTCCTAATAGTTTTTGAATATCATTGACCGCCTCTGGCGGCAGCGAGTTCGGGTCGTCCGGATCCGGCGGCTCGACCACCACTTGAATGCCTAAGTCGCGAATTTTATATGGGCTTTCCACAATTTGCTTTTTAATTTTGTTGACTTCATTGTTGATCGTTTCTTCGGTCCGCTCATAGTCCCCGGTTGTTCCGCCGTTGGCTCCTTGGTAGCCCGGCACTTCGTTCGTTCCCGTTCCGGCTGTGCCGCCCGGCGGCGCTCCGCTTCCCGAATACGTTTCTTTAATGCGTTGGACGCTAACGGCGATTCCTTCGTTGTCCTTTTCGTCAACAGGAACGACTAAGTTTTCTTCCCGCCTTTCCTGCGTAAAGTCGACGTCAGCCGTCACGGAGACGACGACTTTGTCTTGCCCCATCATCGTGCCGAGCATTCGCTGCACTTCGCGTTGAATATCGCGTTCAATTTGTTTTTTGATTTGTTGCTGCGAGGCGAATGTCGTCCCTGTCGAATTTTCGCCGTCATTTTTTAAATCGAAATACTCAAAAAACTGATTCATAATGACGATATTATCTGTAGAGAGATTCGGAACACTTTTGGCGACGAGATGATACAGCGCCCGGATTTGCTCGTCGCTGAACTGATAGCCCGGCTTCGTCCTCAGCACAATCGAAGCCGAGGCTTCCCCTTTTTCATCCGAAACAAATACGCTCGGCTGCGGGAGGTTGATCATCACTTTCGCATCCTCGACGCCGTCGATCGTTTTCATTAAGTTGGCGAGCTCGGTTTGCATCGCCTTCAGTTTCACCATATTAAATTCGTTATCGGTCATGCCGAAGCTCGCGTTTTGGCCAAAAAATGAATAGTCGATGACCCCGCTGTTCGGAATGCCCTCGGCGGCCAGCTCGACCTTCAGCGCATCGACTTGCTCTTTCGGCACTTTAATTGTCGTGCCGCCATCCGTCACCTCGGCGGGAACGCCGCGCTGATCCAGCGTCGCCTTGATTTGCCCGGCTTCTTGCGGCGTTAAATTGCTGTATAAAGGCACCATTTCCGTCCTCGTGGCGAAAAAAATTCCAATACCGACGGCAAAAAGCACCACCGCTGTTCCGCCTATAGCCATCCGCTTTTGGTTTTTTGTCCGCTCTTGCCAAAACAAACGAGCGCGGCCCCACCACTCTTTCCATTTGCTGTTCATACAATTCCCCCGATCATCCAGCCATACAGCCATTTGCTGCCATCGCCTCGCATCGGCAGCAGCCTCCATATGTATTTCAGCTTATGGCCGCTACAACGGCATACGCATCATTTCCTGATACGCCTCAATCGCCTTGTTGCGGATCTCAAGCGTCAGCTGCAGCGCAATGCTTGCCTTTTGCGCTGCGATCATCACGTCATGCAACTGAACGTTCTCCCCGCGGACGAGTTTTTCTGTCAGCGCATCCGCCTGAATTTGCGCGTCGTTTACGTTGTTGAGCGCCTCTTTTAAAAAAGCGGCAAACTGTTTTTGCACTACAGCCGGCTTCGCCGGGCCCGGGGCGGCGGCCGCCGGTGTCAGCCCAACGCGGCTTGCTCCGTCGATCATGACACATCCTCCTTATGGGCTATTTTCCAATTTCGAGCGCCTTCATCAACATCCCTTTTGAGGCGTTCAGCGCAGTGACGTTCGCCTCATAGGAACGTGTCGCACCGATCAAGTCGACCATTTCTTTGAGCGGGTCGACATTCGGCAGACGGACGTAGCCGTCGGCGCCCGCATCCGGATGGTCCGGGTCATAGACGAGTTTAAACGGAGCCGGATCGTCAGCAATTTCACGCACCCGAACGCCGCTGCCGACAGCTTCAGCGCGGCCGAGGGCAGCCTGCAAATAACTCGAAAACTGTTCACCGCGCGGCTCGATGATGACGACTTTGCGGCGGTACGGCTCCCATTCCCCGTTGACAAAACGGGCTCTTGTCGTATCAACGTTGGCGATGTTGGACGAAATGACGTCCATGCGCAGCCGTTGGGCAGTGAGCGCCGACGCTGAGATGTTTAAGCTTTGAAACACGGACACAGCCTATTTCCCTCCTTTGATCACTGTCTTTAGCGTATTGAATTTGCCGTTTAACCGCTCAATCAGAGCGTTATAATAAATTTGGTTTTCCGCCAATTTCGACATTTCTTGGTCGATATCGACACTATTTCCATTATGATTGTAACTGATGCTGGCATTGGTCGTCACGACAATTTTTCCATTTTGTTCGTTGCGAAACGGAAAATGGCGCGGGTCTGTCCGTTTGGCCTCAAGCTGAAGCGCCCGATCGAGCTCGGCCTGAAAACGCACGTCTTTCGTCTTATAGCCCGGCGTATCGGCGTTAGCAATGTTGTCAGCAATCGCCTGTTGGCGGAGCGAAGCATAATGGAGCCCTTGTTCAAGCCAACGGATCGTCGATGAAAACAGCGACAATGGAATCCCCTCTTTTATCCTATTTTTCGACAATTTCTGCTAGTTTTCATTTTACGGGAAGGAAAACCTAATGTATAGCCGGAACTTGGTACTATTTTTCTGCCAACCGATAAGGCGGCCGAAGAAGATGAAAAAAGAAACACCCGCCGGACAAACATGTCTGGCGGGTGTTGGAGCGTTCGTTCAGCTTGATTTTAATTTTTCCAGTTCAGTTAAAAACTTGTCATTTAACACTTTAATATACGTCCCTTTCATGCCGAGCGAACGTGATTCAATGACCCCGGCGCTCTCAAGCTTGCGCAGGGCGTTGACGATCACCGAACGGGTAATGCCGACGCGGTCAGCAATTTTGCTGGCGACAAGCAGCCCTTCCGTTCCGTCAAGCTCTTCGAAAATATGTTCAATCGCCTCGAGTTCGCTGTAGGAAAGCGAGCTGATCGCCATTTGCACGACCGCCTTGCTGCGTGCTTCCTCTTCGATTTCCTCCGTTTTTTCGCGCAAAATCTCCATGCCGACGACCGTTGCGCCATACTCGGCTAAAATCAAGTCGTCGTTATCAAACTCGCGGTCAAGGCGCGACAAAATGAGCGTGCCGAGCCGTTCCCCCCCACCGTTGATCGGAACAATCGTCGTCAAGCCGGTTTTAAACAAGTCACGATTTTCCACTGGAAATGCCGTATATTCGCTATTAATATCGATATTAGGAGACGTTTCCGTAATGTTGAACAAGTTTCTCGTATATTCTTCCGGAAACTGCCGCTCCTCAAGCATCCGTTTCATCCGCTCGTTTTCGATCGATTGCTTGACGGCAAATCCGAGCAGTTTGCCGCGGCGGCTGACAACGAACACGTTCGCTTCAATGACGTCGCAAAGCGTTTCCGCCATTTCTTTAAAATTGACCGGTCGCCCGGCTGCTTTTTGCAGCATGGCATTAATTTTTCGCGTTTTCTCTAGCAAATTCATTGGTTCCATCTCCTCCTCATAAAATAAACTCGCTTAAATCTTTGTTTTTCACGATGGTGCCGAGTTTTTGTTCGACGTATTGCGGCGTGATGACGACTCGATCGAGTCCGATATCCGGCGCCTCAAACAGCAAATCTTCAAGCAGTTTTTCCAAAATCGTATGGAGCCGGCGCGCGCCGATATTGTCAGTCGTCTGGTTCACTTCAAACGCCACTTCGGCAATCTTACGAATAGCATCGTCAGAAAATTCAAGATTTATACCTTCTGTCGCTAAAAGCGCCTGATATTGTTTAATGAGCGCGTTATTCGGCTCGACTAATATACTTACGAAATCGTCAACCGAAAGTTTCGTTAATTCGACGCGAATCGGAAACCGGCCTTGCAGCTCGGGAATCAAATCCGATGGCTTCGCCATATGAAACGCGCCGGCTGCAATAAATAAAATATGATCTGTTTTGACCGGCCCGTATTTTGTCATGACCGTCGATCCCTCGACAATCGGCAAAATGTCGCGCTGCACCCCTTCGCGCGAGACGTCGGCCGAGCCGGACGCCGATCCGCTGCGGGCAATTTTATCAATTTCATCGATAAAGATGATGCCGGACTGCTCAGCGAGGCGAACCGCCTCTTGCGTCACCTCATCCATATCGATCAGTTTTTGCGCCTCTTCATTGATAAGCACCTTGCGCGCCTCGCTCACCTTTAGGCGTCGCTTTTTGCGCCGCCGCGGCATTAAGCTGCTGAGCGCATCCTGCATATTCATGCCCATCTGTTCAATGCCCGCCCCTTGCAAAAAGTCAAAGAGCATCGGCGGCTGCTCCTCTATTTCAATCGTGACCATCTCGTTTTCGAGTTGGCCGTTTGCCAGCTGCCAGGCGACTTGGCGCCGCTTTTGCTCCACTTGTTCATCGTCGTGGCTGTGGCCGCTGTCCGGTTGGCCCGCTTGACTGCCAAACAACAGCTCGAGCGGGTTTTTGATCGTTTGCTTTTGCTTGCCCGGAACGAGCAATTCCACAAGCCGTTTATTCGCTTGCTGCTCGGCCCGGTCTTTCACGTCATTCATTTTCCGCTCTTTCACAAGCCTGACGGACGTTTCGACCAAATCGCGCACCATCGATTCAACGTCACGGCCGACATAGCCGACTTCCGTAAATTTCGTCGCCTCGACTTTGATAAACGGCGCCCCGACAAGTTTGGCGAGCCGGCGGGCAATCTCCGTCTTCCCGACCCCCGTCGGGCCGATCATTAAAATGTTTTTCGGCATCACTTCATCGCGCAATTTTTCATCGAGCAAACTGCGGCGATACCGGTTGCGGAGCGCAATCGCCACCGCCTTTTTCGCCTCTTTTTGTCCGACGATAAACTGATCGAGCTTCTCGACAATTTGCCGTGGAGTCAATGTTTCCGCCATCATCGGCCCCCCTTTTTTACAACTCTTCGACAATAATATGGCCGTTCGTATAAACGCAAATGTCAGCGGCAATCTCAAGCGCGGCTTTCGCAATCGCTTTGGCCGTCATCGAGCCGCCGGCATACTGCTTCAAGGCACGCCCGGCGGCAAGCGCATAGTGGCCGCCCGACCCGATGGCGAGCATGCCGTCATCCGGTTCAATCACTTCACCAGTGCCGGAAATCAACAGCAAATGTTCCTTGTCCATGACAATCAACATTGCCTCAAGGCGGCGCAGCACTTTATCGCTTCGCCACTCTTTCGCCAGCTCAACGGCCGCGCGCGGCAAGTTGCCGTTGAATTGTTCGAGCTTGCCTTCAAACATCTCAAACAGCGTAAACGCGTCGGCCACCGAGCCGGCAAAACCGGCAAGCACTTTGCCATGAAACAAGCGCCGCACTTTCTTCGCCGTATGTTTCATGACGACCGCGTTGCCGAACGTCACTTGGCCGTCGCCGGCCATCGCCGCCGCACCGTTATGGCGGATGGCAAAAATCGTCGTCGCATGAAAGCGTTCCATCGTTCCCCCTCCTTACGCGCGCGCTATGCCCGCGGATGCGCCTGCAAATAAATGTGCCGCAAACGGTCTTTCGTCACATGGGTGTACACTTGCGTCGATGATAGATGCGCATGGCCGAGCAGCTCCTGCACAGAGCGAAGATCCGCCCCTTCGTTAAGCAAATGGGTCGCAAACGTATGGCGCAACACGTGCGGGCTGATGTTTTGCGTCAGCGCCGCCGCTTCAACGATCCGGTCTAAAATGTGGCGCACCCCCCGGGGCGTGAGCGGGTTGCCGCGGGCGTTGACAAACAAATACCGGTGATCTGCCGGCAGCCGCCTGATCAGTTCGCGCCGTCCGTCGTCGAGATACCGTCGGAGCGCTTCCTTAGCGGGGCGGCCAAACGGAACGTAGCGTTGCTTGCCTCCTTTCCCATGAATCAGCACCGTATCTGCAGCAAAATCAAGGTCGGACAAGTGAATGTGACAACATTCACTAACTCGGGCGCCAGTGGCGTACAGCAGTTCCAACAGTGCTGCGTTGCGCTGGCCGATGGCGGTATTTCCATCATTGACACGAAACAGTGCTTCTAATTCTTCGCGATATAAAAAATTAGGAATTTTTTGCTCTTTTTTCGGCAGTGACGCAAGCGCAAACGGGTTTTCGGCCGCCCGTCCTTCGCGCAGCAAAAACTTGTAAAAGCTGCGCAAGCTCGAAATTTTACGGGCGACCGAACGGCTCGTCAAATGCTGGCTATACAGTTTCGTCAAATACAAGCGGACGTCGCTGTAGGCCACTTGGTCAAGCTCATGGATCCCTTCTTCGTTCATGAATTGGAAAAACTGCTCAATATCGCGCCGGTAGCACGCAATAGTATATTGTGAATAATTTTTCTCGATTTGTAAATATTCCATGAATAATTGTAACGCAAATGTTGCATTTTCCATCGCCTCACCCCGCAATGCTTCTACATCGTACCATATGTTCCCTTGCGGCGCAACTATTTTTTCTAAAATTCTGAATTGTACTCAATACTCGGTTACGTTTCCGGCTGTTCTTCATAATCGCATGCTGTGCATTGCACTTGCACACCTTTTTTCAGCTTTTTCTCGACGAGCAGGCTGCCGCATTTCGGGCATGGACGGGCAAGCGGCTTATCCCACGAGACGAAATCGCACTCCGGGAAACGACTGCAACCGTAAAAGATTCGCTTTTTCTTTGTGCTGCGCTCGACAATCTCCCCTTCGCGGCATTTCGGGCATTTGACGCCGATTTCTTTGACGATCGGCTTCGTATGACGGCATTCCGGGAAATTGGAGCAGGCGATAAATTTGCCGAAGCGGCCCATTTTGTACACCATCGGGCTGCCGCACACCTCGCAGTCGATGCCGGCCGGCTCATCCTTAATCTCTACTTCGCGCATTTCTTTTTCCGCCACTTTCAGCCGTTTCTCAAACTCGCGATAAAATTCATCGACAACTTTGATCCATTCCTCTTTCCCTTCTTCAATTTCGTCTAACTCTTTTTCCATCTTCGCGGTAAACTCAACGTCAATGATTTCCGGGAAAAACTCAAGCATCAATTCGACGACGATTTCCCCAAGTTCCGTTGGGACGAACCGCTTGTTCTCAAGCACTACGTAGTTGCGTTTTTGAATTGTATCAAGCGTCGGGGCATAGGTCGACGGGCGGCCGATGCCGAGCTCCTCTAACGTTTTGACGAGGCGCGCTTCCGTATAGCGCGGCGGCGGTTGGGTGAAATGTTGCTTTGGGTCGATCGCCTCACTTTCGACTGTCTCCCCTTCCGCTAGATCCGGAAGCAGCCGGTTTTGCTCTTCCGTTTGATCGTCCGTTCCTTCAATATACACTTTCATAAACCCTGGAAACTTCACTGTCGACCCGCTCGCGCGGAATACGACGCCGTTGTTCTCGAGCTCAACGCTCATCGTATCAAGCACGGCCGCCGTCATTTGACTGGCGATAAACCGTTCCCAAATGAGTTTATACAACCGGAATTGGTCGCGCGTCAAATACGGCTTCACGTTCTCCGGGTCGCGAAACGCCGCTGTCGGGCGGATCGCCTCGTGGGCATCCTGAGCGTTCGTGCCTTTCTTCTCTTTTCGCTTCTCTTGATTGACGTACGCGGCACCGAATTTGGCCTCAATATACGCCGCCGCCTCTTGCTGCGCCGTTTCGGCGATGCGCGTCGAATCGGTGCGCATGTACGTGATCAACCCGACCGTCCCCTCGCTGCCGAGGTCGATCCCCTCGTACAGCTGTTGGGCGATCATCATCGTCTTTTTTGTGCGGAAATTCAGCTTGCGCGCCGCCTCCTGTTGCAGCGACGACGTTGTAAACGGCGGCACCGGGCTTCGTTTTCGCTCCCGTTTTGTCACCGTTTTCACGGTAAACGCAGACCCGTTCAAGCGGGCGAGCACCGCTTTGACGTCCGCTTCCGTTTTTAACTCGCGCTTTTCACCGTCCACCCCGTAAAACGAAGCCGCAAACGTCTCGTCCCCTTTTTGAAACGTCGCTTGAATCGTCCAATACTCTTGCGGCTGAAACTGACGGATTTCTTTTTCCCGGTCGATGATCAGACGCAGTGCAACTGATTGGACACGGCCGGCACTTAACCCTTTTTTCACTTTTTTCCATAAGAGCGGGCTGATGTTATAGCCGACAAGACGGTCGAGCACGCGCCGCGCCTGTTGGGCGTCAACAAGATTCATATTGATGGAGCGCGGCTGTTGGAACGATTGTTTAATGGCGTCTTTTGTAATTTCATGAAAAACAACGCGGCAATCGGAGTGAATATCGAGATTAAGCATGTTAGCCAAATGCCAGGCGATCGCCTCCCCTTCCCGGTCCGGGTCGGCGGCAAGAAACACTTTTTTCGCCTTTTTGGCCGCCGTTTTCAACTCTTTAATCACTTGGCCTTTGCCACGGATCGTAATGTATTTCAGCGCGTAGCCGCGGTCTATATCAACGCCCATCTGGCTTTTTGGCAGATCACGAACGTGCCCCATCGAGGCTTTGACCGTATATTTTTTTCCTAAGTACCGTTCGATCGTCTTCGCTTTCGTTGGCGATTCGACGATAACTAAGTAGTCTGACATCCATCTTCCACCCCTAGGAAGTAAATTGAAATCTTCATTATTATTAATGATTATTGCCGCATTTGTCAAACATGATCATTATACGTACGGGAATTCGGCGATGATGTCTTCCGCCTCCTGCACTAGTTTTGCCCCGTGCTGAATGAGCGTATTCGGCCCGACAGCTTCGGCCGCCCCGATCGGGCCGGGGACAGCGAACACTTCCCGTCCTTGTTCGAGCGCATACGCGGCGGTAATGAGCGAGCCGCTTTTCTGTTTCGCCTGCACGACAAGCGTACCGAGCGACAGCCCGCTGATGATGCGGTTGCGCGCCGGAAACTGCCACGCCTGCGGCTTCGTTGCCGGCGGATGTTCCGCAATGACGAGCTGGCCATCCATAAGGAGCCGGGCGAATGGCCGGTGCGCTTTCGGGTAAACATGATCCAGCCCGCCGGCAATGACCGCGATCGTCGTTCCGCCGTGCCTGACGGCAAGCCGATGGGCATGAATGTCGATGCCGGCAGCGAGCCCACTGACGATCGTCCATCCGGCGGCCGCAAGCGGCGGCACAAGCTTGTCAAGCGCTTCGATTCCGTCTTTGGTCGGGCGCCGCGTGCCGACGATGCTGATCAACTTTGGTTCTTGAAGCAAGGCGATGTTTCCTTTTGCATACAGCACCCATGGCGGAGCGTAAATATGCTTTAAGAGCGGCGGGTAGCCGGCATCGAATACGGTCATAACGTGAACGCGCCGCGCTTCATACGTTTTAATGAGCCGATGAAGATCAATGGAATGCAAATCGCGGAAAAAAGCGGCAAATTGCTGAGAAGTAAGCGGAACGAGCGAACGGAGAGATTGAGGAGACATAGAAAACGGAATCGCAAGCGTCGGGTCCACGTCAAGCAGACAACGGATTGTCTTCCAGCCGGCCCCCCGGCAATGGTGAAGATGAATGAGCCGGTCGCGAACCGTATCGTACATACCATTCTCCTTTCTGCGCCAATGGTAAACAGCACCCCGCACGATAGCGTGCGGGGCTCCGTCTTAATGCGTTTTACATTTTTCGTACAATCCGCGCTCTTTTAGGACGGAAATAAGCGTTTCACCGATGACGGCCGGCGTTTCCGCCACTTTAATGCCGCATTCGGTCATCTTTTTGATTTTTTCCGCCGCCGTGCCTTTGCCGCCGGAAATGATGGCGCCCGCGTGGCCCATCCGTTTGCCCGGAGGCGCCGTCTGTCCGCCGATAAAGCCGACGACCGGCTTCGTCATGTTCGCTTTCACCCATTCGGCCGCTTCTTCTTCCGCCGTGCCGCCGATTTCGCCGATCATAATGACCGCGTACGTCTCCTCGTCTTCGTTAAACGCCTTCAGCACATCGATGAAGTTCGTGCCGTTGACCGGGTCGCCGCCAATGCCGACCGCCGTCGATTGGCCGATGCCGGCTTGCGTCAATTGATGAACCGCTTCATACGTCAGCGTGCCGGAGCGCGAGACGATGCCGACGTGCCCTTTTTTATGGATATAGCCCGGCATAATGCCGATTTTGCACTCTTCCGGCGTAATGACGCCCGGGCAATTCGGGCCGATGAGGCGAGTCTTTTTCCCTTCCATGTACCGCTTCACTTTCACCATATCGAGCACCGGAATGCCTTCGGTGATGCAGACGACAAGATCAAGCCCGGCGTCGACCGCTTCCATAATGGCGTCTGCGGCAAACGCCGGCGGAACGTAAATGACCGAGGCGTTCGCGCCTGTTTTTTCGACCGCTTCGGAAACGGTGTCAAACACCGGCACGCCTTCGACTTCCGTGCCGCCTTTGCCCGGCGTAACACCGCCGACAATATTCGTGCCGTACTCGATCATCTGCTTAGTATGGAACAGCCCTTGCGAACCGGTAATCCCTTGTACGATGACTTTCGTGTCTTTATTGACAAAAACGCTCACATGTCTCCCTCACTTTCTTAACGTACTAGCTCAACAATTTTTTGCGCGCCATCCGCCATCGATTCCGCCGCCGTAATGTTTAAGCCCGATTCTTGCAAAATCTTTTTCCCGAGCTCGACGTTCGTGCCCTCAAGACGGACGACAAGCGGAAGCGTGAGGCCGACTTGCTTCGTCGCTGCGACGATGCCGCTCGCGATGACATCGCATTTCATAATGCCGCCGAAAATGTTGACGAAAATGCCTTTCACGTTCGGGTCCGACAAAATGATTTTGAACGCTTCCGTCACTTTTTCCTCGCTGGCGCCGCCGCCGACATCGAGGAAGTTGGCCGGCTCGCCGCCGTAATATTTGATGATGTCCATCGTCGCCATCGCCAAGCCGGCGCCGTTGACCATGCAGCCGATGTTGCCGTCAAGGGCGATGTAGTTCAAGTCGTATTTCGATGCTTCAACCTCTTTCGGATCTTCTTCGTCCAAATCGCGGTATTCGAGCACGTCCGGGTGGCGGTACAACGCGTTCGAATCAAAGTTCAGCTTCGCGTCAAGCGCCATCACTTTGCCGTCGCCGGTGACGACAAGCGGGTTGATTTCCGCGATCGAGCAGTCTTTGTCGGCAAACACTTGGTACAAGCCCATCATAAATTTGACCGCTTGGTTGACGAGATGCTTCGGAATGTTGATGTTGAAAGCCAATCGGCGCGCTTGGAACGCCTGCAGCCCGACGGCCGGGTCAATGTACTCTTTGAAAATTTTCTCCGGCGTTTTCGCCGCCACTTCCTCAATTTCTGTGCCGCCTTCCTCCGAGCCCATTAAGACGACGCGCGAAGTGGCGCGGTCGACGACAAGGCCGATATAGTATTCTTTTTGAATGTCGCATCCTTCTTCAATCAACAGCCGTTTCACTTCTTTTCCTTCCGGGCCGGTTTGATGGGTGACGAGCACTTTGCCGAGCAATTCACCGGCGTATGCCCGGACTTCCTCGAGGCTTTTCGCCACTTTTACTCCGCCCGCTTTACCGCGCCCCCCGGCATGAATTTGCGCTTTGACAACGCACACAGGTGTGCCGAGCGCTTTTGCCGCTTCCACCGCTTCATCAACTGTGAACGCGACGCGGCCGTTCGGCACGCTTACGCCATAGCTTCGCAAAATTTCTTTTGCCTGGTATTCATGAATGTTCATGCGCCAACCTCCTATGTATGAAACTAAAAAAGTCTTAGCGCTTTCATTTTATACCTAACATTTCACGCTTGTCCACCGTTTCGCCACAAAATTAAGAAATCGGGGAATAGGAAAATATTTACTCATCAGAAGCTGACCCTTTCGCCGCCCGATCAAGCTTGTATAAAAACGCAAACAACTCTGCCACGAGCGCGTACAGCTCCTCCGGAACCGCCTCATTGATCTCCACCTTGCCCAGCAGCTCAACAAGCGTCGGGTCTTTCCGCACCGGCACACCATGCTGCTTAGCGGCGGCGATGATCGCTGCTGCGATCTTTCCGTCTCCTTTCGCTTTTACAACCGGAGCAGCATGAACCGCTGCGTCATAGGACAGGGCGACCGCTTTTTTCCGTTCCTCGCTCATATGCGCCAATCCACCTCGCAATCACGGGCGGCGAACGGCAAAACAGAAGGAGCCGGGGGACCGGCACCAGCCGCTTTCACGTCAATGCCCGACAGCAAATAGCCGTGTGCCTGAAGACGCTCTTTCACCAGCGGGGCAAAGCGATGGGCGAGCTCCGGCAGCCTTGGGTCATCATGAAAAACGGAAATATGGACGATCCGCCGTTGCACGCGCATATCGACCAACATTTCGCCCAGCTCTTCGAGCGTTACGCTGCAAACAATGCGGCTGTAATCGGGATCAAACACCCCCCCATCCTTCCGCCGCCCTTGCCAATAAACCGAAAAATCGCGGTTTTGCCCGCCGAGCGGACAAGGAAAAGAAAGCCAAACATGCCCAAGCGGCCCATCGCTTCCAGCGATGACGACCATTCCGTCAAGACGGTCAAGAAGCACCGCTGCCGCGGCTTTGGCTTCTTTGCCTTCCGCCCCGCTGAGCAGATGAAGAAGCAGCCGTCTCAACGATGAAACCATCGGCAACGAACCCCCTGTTTTCACCGCGCCGGCGAGCATCGCCTCGTCCTCAAGCCCGAGGCGTCCGACGATCCGCCTCAGCCAATGAAACAGCGACAGCGCCGGATCGCCGGCCGCGCGGACAGACATCCACAACTTCGCTTCCGCCTCGGAAAGCGCACCGCTTTTGTAAGCGGCATCGACAGCAACAAAGCGCGCGAAAAACGCTTCCTCATCCGGCAGGCTAAGCAGCTTCCCGACTTCAGCAAACTGCCGCTGCAGCAGCGCCTTCTGAAGGGAGGCCATCCGTTCCGCCGGCAGCGGAACAAGCCCGAGGCGGGAAAGAAGCGCATGAGCCGGCCCCTTCGTTCCTTCTTCCGCCGCCAACAACAGGCGCACCGCTGCCTCGTAGGCGAACAGCGGGGGCGAAAGAAGCCGATCGGCCGCTTGGGTGAACGCGGACGCCATCGGGCTCAAAGAATGGGCGGCAAGCGCCGCTTTCAATCGTCCAAGCTGCGATGCGAGCGGCTCTCCGGTCCGCGCCGCCCACAGCGCGCGAAACATAGCGGAAGACGGCGGGAGGCGGCGGTGAAACAAATAAGCGAGCACTTCCTCAGCCTCGGCCGGCTGGCCGGTTTTCCGCACCGTCGCCGCCAGTTCCGCGGCTTCTTCCTTCGTCAAAGCCGCGCCCGCTTTCAGCGCTTGGCGGAGCACCGGGAGCGCGGCTTCGGGCAGCTTCCATGCCTGCTGCCATCGACGGATCGCATCTTCATAGGGAACGGCAGGCTCCCGCCCGGAAAGCGGGATCGCTTTCCAGTAAACGTTGCCGCCGTTTTCCTTCATTTCAAATAAATACATGCGCCCGGCAGCAAGCGGCGCCTCGAGACGGGCGCGCACGATGTGGCCGCCGGCGCGGACAAGCGCTGTCCGCCCCCCGCCTTCCATTTCTTCGACCTTCTCCACCCGCCCGACAACCGCCTGTCCCGGCCGAAACCGTCCGCTTGATGCCGCATCGCGGGCGGCGGTCACGGGAACGATTCGTTCCATCCGCTCCACCATTTTGCGTCCCCCTTTCATCTCCGATTCGTAATCCAACCGTCAGGCCGGCTAGTTTTCGGCTCCCGCCGCTTCCTTTACCGGCGCAAACGAGCGGCGGTGCTCCGGCGTTATGCCGTAGCGGCGGATCGCCTCAAGATGCTCCGGCGTCCCGTAGCCCATATGGCGGGAAAATCCATACTGCGGATAGCGGCGGTCGAGATCTTTCATCAACCGGTCGCGCGTCACTTTGGCCATGATCGACGCCGCGGCGATCGAAACGCTGTTGGCATCGCCTTTAATCAGGCGGCGCTGCGGCAGCGCGCACGGCACCGCCATCGCGTCAACGAGCAAGTAGTCGGGCGATGGTGAGAGCGCATGCACCGCCTTTGCCATCGCCTGCTTCGTCGCTTCGTAAATATTCCGCTCATCAATTTCCGCCGCACTGACAATGCCGATGCCGACAGCGACCGCGCACGCCTCGATTTGGGCAAACAACGCCTCGCGCTTGGCCGCCGTCAGCCGCTTCGAATCGTCAAGACCAGGCAAATACGCATCAGGCGGCAAAATGACCGCCGCTGCGACGACCGGCCCGGCGAGCGGCCCGCGTCCCGCTTCGTCAATGCCGGCGATCCGTTCGATGCCGGCGGCGTACAGTTCACGCTCATAGCGCATCAGCTCTTCCCAACGCTGCCGCATCGCTTTTTCCCGCTCTTTTTGTTTCATAAAACGAGCAAGCAACGCCCGCACGCTTTTTCGCTCATCGCCCCGCAGCATCTCCCAGCGCGGGTCGTCATCACCGCCAAGCTCCGGGAGCAGCGCTTCAATTTCTTTCACCGTGTACCGTTTCATGCCTCTCTCCCTTTTCTACTTATACTATCGGCCATGTTCAACCTGCTGTGAAGCAAAAAACGCCCGCCGGACGCCATTACGTCCAGGCAGCGGGCGTTTCAAAGCTCAGCCGTCCTAATTTTTCGGTGCGAATGTCGTATAAAACGATGTCAGCCACCTTGTCATAGTCAATGCCGCCGCCCGCCGTCAGGCAGCCGCGACGCCGGCCGATGGCGTCAAACAAGGCGACGATGTCAGCGGGGATGTTGTCGAGACGATAGCGCTCCGACAGCCGTTCCGGGTAATGGACTGACAAAAAGCGGAGCGCATAGACGGCAACATCTTGCAAGTTCAAAATTTCATCTTTAATCGCACCGGTGACCGCGAGCTTGAAGCCGACGTCTTCGTCTTCAAACTTTGGCCATAAAATGCCCGGTGTATCAAGCAGCTCCATTTCTTTGCCGACTTTGATCCATTGTTGGGCTTTCGTCACCCCCGGCTTGTCGCCGGTTTTGGCGATGTGGCGGCCGGCGAGCCGATTGATGAGCGTCGATTTGCCGACGTTTGGAATGCCGACAATGAGAGCTCGCACCGGACGCGGATTTTTAATGCCTTTCGCCCGCATTTTGTCAAACTTCTCTTTTACCATTTCCTTGGCAACAGCGGCGATTTGCCTGACTCCCGTCCCGCTTTGCGCATCGATGGCGATGGCCGTCCGGCCTTGGTCCCGGAAATAGCGAATCCATTGTTCAGTCACAGCCTCATCGGCCATGTCCGCTTTATTGAGCAAAATGAGGCGCGGCTTTTGCCCGAGAATATCGTCAATCATCGGATTGCGTGACGACATGGGCACGCGGGCGTCAAGCAGTTCGAACGCCACATCGATCAGCTTAAGTTTTTCTTGCACTTCCCGTTTCGCTTTCGCCATATGACCGGGAAACCATTGAATCGTCGTCATTGGCATCACCTGCCTTGTTTATTTCGCAATGCGGACGTCATCGAGCGGCCAGTAGACAATATTCGCCTTGCCGACGACTTTCTCCATCGGGATGAAGCCGATATGGCGGCTGTCTTTGCTGAAGCGGCGGTTGTCACCCATGACGAACAAATGCCCTTCCGGCACCGTGCTCCGCCCGGTTAGTTCCGCTAATGTAAACGGTTCGGTCAACGGCCCGTCGGCCACCTGCTTTTTATATTCGTCCAAATACGGTTCTGCATACGGCTTGCCGTTCACATACAGCGTGTCGTTTTTGTACTCGATGCGGTCGCCCGGCAGGCCGATCACCCGCTTAATATAGTCTCTCCCTTCTTCGGCATGAAACACAATAATATCGAAGCGATGCGGCATGCCGATTTTATACGCCAGTTTATTGACGATCATCCGTTCGTGGTTATGTAATGTTGGCATCATTGAATAGCCGTCGACAATAATCGGAGCGAAAATAAAGTAGCGGATGCCCCCGGCCAGCAGAACCGCGACGACAATGGCTTTCAACCACTCGCGCCATTCACTTTTCTTCTGTTCCATCTTTCTCCCACCTAAAATGATAATTTAGCTGCTTCGCCGATGGATAGGATAGTGAAAAAAGGAGCTTGAAAGCAAGCTCCTTTTCCGCTGTGATCCACCGTTGTCCGTTATTGGGCCGTTTTTTCTTTAATGCGCGCCGCTTTGCCGCGAAGTGCACGCAAGTAGTACAATTTCGCGCGGCGGACTTTCCCGCGGCGGATAACTTCCAATTTCGCGATTTTCGGCGTATGCACCGGGAACGTGCGCTCAACGCCGACGCCGTAAGACACTTTGCGAACCGTGAACGTTTCGCTGATGCCTGCTCCGCGCCGTTTGATGACGACACCTTCAAACACTTGGATGCGTTCGCGGTTGCCTTCCACAACTTTTACGTGGACGCGCACCGTGTCGCCCGGGCGGAAATCCGGCAAATCGGTTCGCAATTGTTCTTTCGTAATTTCTTGGATTAAATGATGCATCATTTTCCACTCCTTCCACAGATGTTCATGCCAATGCGTCTCATTCATTGCAGCGGAACATCGTTTTCCGTCCTTAAGCGGACTGCTTCAGTCACACAAAAGATATGATAGCATAAACGCCAGGCGCAGGCAATAGTTATTCGCATTGAAGGTCGCTGTTTTCCTTTTCGCGTTCATGTTCCCACTCTTTCAGCCACTGCTTTTGCTTCTCGGTGAGCGGATAGTCGGCGAGCAAATCCGGACGGCGCATAAACGTGCGCCGGAGCGATTCTTTCTCGCGCCATTCAGCGATAAGCTGGTGGTTGCCGGAAAGCAAAATGTCCGGCACTTTCATACCGCGAAAATCGGCCGGTCTTGTGTATTGCGGATACTCCAGCAAACCGGAACTGAACGAGTCGTCCACCGGCGACGCTTCGTTGCCGAGCACGCCGGGAAGCAACCGGACAACGCTGTCGACGATGACCATGGCGCCGAGCTCGCCGCCCGTTAAAATGTAATCGCCGATCGAAATTTCATCGGTCGCCAAATATTGGCGGATGCGCTCGTCATAGCCTTCATAATGGCCGCAAATAAGCACCAAATGCTCTTCTTTGGCGAGCTCTTCCGCCTTTTTTTGCGTATAGCGCTCACCTTGCGGGCAAAGCAAGATGATGCGCGCACGAGGCGACCCGGCCGTCACGTGTTCCACGGCATCGAAAATCGGCTGCGGCTTCAGCACCATGCCGGCTCCTCCACCGTACGGATAATCGTCAACGGTTTTATGTTTGTTATCGGCAAACTCACGGAAGTCAACAAGCCCGATTTGAACAGCCTTTTTTTCTTGCGCCTTTTTTAAAATGGATTCGCCAAGCACGCCGGAAAACATGTCGGGAAACAAGGTCAAAATATCGATCCGCATCATTCAAGCAGCCCTTTCATCGGCCGGATGATGATCATGTTGTGCTCCGGATCGACGCGAAGAACGACTTCATCAATGTACGGAATGAGCGCATCGGTGCCGTCATCGCGGCGGACGACCCAAACGTCGTTTGCCCCCGGCGTTAAAATTTCCCTGACTGCACCGACTGTCCTGCCTTCTTCCGTCACGACCGTACAGCCGATAATTTCATGGAAATAATACTCGCCTTCACCTAGTTCACCGAGCTGGCTTTCCGGCACTTTCAGCATCGCCCCTTTAAACGGCTCGACGTCGTTAATGCTGTCGTAGCCTTCAAACGACAGCAAGTCAAATGATTTATGGGGGCGATGGCTTTTCACGGTCACTTCGATCGGCTCGCTGTCACGTTCACGGAAAATGTACAGCTTGTTTCCTTTTTTGTACCGCTCTTCCGGAAAATCGGTGCGGGAAATGACGCGCACTTCGCCGCGAATGCCGTGCGTATTGACGATTTTGCCGACGTTAAACCATCGTTCCATCCCTTTCTCCCTCCTTAGCGAATCTCTTTCACGACGCCATCTTCAACGATAATGGCGCGCGTTTTCGTCACCTCTTCCCAGCGGTCGCCGACGTTCACCTCAATGAGCGCCTCAACTTCCCGCTCTTTCAATTCACTTCCTAACGGTAGCATATGTAATTGTTCAAGCTGAAACTCAAGCAGCTTGATTTTCTCCATCCGGTCGTCGATTTCGTTAGCAAAATATTGCTTCACGAGACTAGGCGGGTATTTCCCGCTTTTCTCCATCCGCTTTTGCTCGAAACGAAGCTGGTCGCACTCGCGCTCCAACTGCTGCTTGCGCGCCGTAAATGCCGCTGCAAGCGTCTGTTTGCTCCGCTCGGTGACAATTTGCCTCACCTCAACCGTTTGAATGAGCTTCATCCTCATCCCCCTTTACATCGGTTCGTCACCGGCTTTTCCTCGCTTCCGCCGGCAAACACAGATTGACGGCCATACCAAAAAAGGGAGAGGAACATCCTCACCCTTTTTCTTTCACTTGCACGATCACCCGCTTGGGCGATCCGGCGGCGGCGGCATAGACGACCGTGCGGATCGCATGAATCGTCCGCCCTTGTTTGCCGATCACTTTGCCGACATCCTCGCCGTGCACCGACAGTTCATAGATGATGGCCGTCTTTTCCTCGCGGGTTTCAACCGCTACCGCCTCCGGATGGTCGACAAGCGCCTTCACGATCGTTTCAATGAGCGGTTTCATGTGCATCCCGCTTATTTGCCGTATTTCAAGTTATGGAACTTCTCTAAAACGCCTTGTTTCGACAGCAAGCTGCGCACCGTATCGGACGGTTTGGCACCGTTTTGCAGCCATTTGAGCGCCAATTCTTCATCGATTTTGATTTCGGCCGGCTGGGCGACCGGGTTGTACGTGCCGATCGTCTCGATGAAACGGCCGTCGCGCGGCGAGCGGGAATCCGCCACAACGATGCGGTAGAACG
The DNA here is from genome assembly GCF_000445995.2 of Geobacillus genomosp. 3. Taxonomy (GTDB): domain Bacteria; phylum Bacillota; class Bacilli; order Bacillales; family Anoxybacillaceae; genus Geobacillus. The sequence continues at coordinate 1,094,246 of NC_022080.4, read as the reverse complement.
GGTTTTTCTTTGCGCCCATACGTTTTAAACGAATTTTTACTGCCATAGTTTGTACGCACCTCCGTATAGTGTTCACACAAGATAGTATATTAGCAATTCTTTTGTCGTTTGTAAAGGTTTTTCGCTTAACAGAGCAGCATTTACATAAATGGGAAGCGAAATCCTTTTTTCTTCCCTTTTGGCATATTCGTCATCATCTTCATCATCTTTTTCATGTCGTCAAATTGCTTGAGCAGGCGGTTCACATCTTGCACGGTCGTGCCGCTTCCTTTGGCGATCCGTTTTTTCCGGCTGCCGTTGATGATTTCCGGATGCATTTTCTCTTCTTTTGTCATCGAGCGGATGATCGCTTCAACGCGGGCGATTTGCTTTTCATCAACTTGAACATTGCTGAGCCCCTTGATTTTATTCGCCCCCGGCAGCATTTTTAAAATTTCGTCAAGCGGGCCAAGCTTACGCACTTGGCCGAGCTGCTCCAAAAAGTCGTCGAACGTAAACGTTGCCGTGCGCATTTTTTGCTCGAGCTCTTTCGCCTTTTCCTCGTCGACGGCCGCCTGCGCTTTTTCAATGAGCGTCAAGACATCGCCCATCCCTAAAATGCGCGACGCCATCCGCTCCGGATGAAACGGCTCCAAGGCGTCAAGTTTTTCACCCATCCCGGCGAACTTGATCGGCGCCCCTGTCACTGCGCGAATCGACAGCGCCGCCCCACCGCGCGTATCGCCGTCGAGCTTCGTTAAAATGACGCCGGTAATGCCGAGCTGTTCATGGAAACTTTGCGCCACATTGACCGCATCTTGCCCGGTCATGGCGTCGACAACAAGGAAAATTTCATCCGGCTTGACCGCTTCTTTCATTTGTTTCAGTTCATCCATGAGCGCCTCATCGATGTGAAGGCGGCCGGCTGTGTCGATGAGCACATAGTCGTAATGCTCTTCTTTCGCCCGCTCAAGCGCCTGTTTGGCGATCTCGACCGGGTTGGCGTGCTCCCCTAGCGAAAAGACGGGGACGTTCAGCTGTTTGCCGAGCGTCTCAAGCTGCTTGATCGCCGCCGGGCGGTAAACGTCGGCAGCCACGAGCAACGGCTTCCGGTTGTGTCGCTTGCGCAACAAGTTGGCGAGCTTCCCGGTCGTTGTCGTCTTCCCCGCCCCTTGCAGCCCGACCATCATGACGACGGTCGGCGGCTTCTTGGCGACGGCAATTTTGCTCTGTTCGCCGCCCATCAATGACGTCAGTTCTTCCTTGACGACTTTGATCACCTGCTGGCCGGGGGTTAGGCTTTTCATCACGTCCTGCCCGACGGCCCGCTCGCTTACCCGTTTAACAAAATCTTTCACTACTTTAAAGTTGACGTCGGCCTCAAGTAAAGCGAGGCGCACTTCGCGCATCATCTCTTTTACGTCAGCCTCGGTCACTTTTCCTTTGCCACGGATGCGGTTCATCACCTGCTGCAAACGTTCGGACAATCCTTCAAACGCCATAGCGGTCACCCCCCTTAATCGAGCTCATCAAGCTCGTTCACTAGCGCCGCCAATTCGGCGTCAGCGCCATAATGCCGGCTGATGTAGTCTTTCAACCGCTCGATGATCTGCCGCCGCTGTTCATATTTTTGCAGCAGTCTGAGCTTCTCTTCATACTGTTCGAGCATCGCTTCCGTGCGCCGGATATTATCGTACACCGCCTGGCGGCTCACTTCATATTGTTCGGCAATTTCCCCGAGGGAGTAGTCGTCCAAGTAGTACAGTGCCATATAATTGCGCTGTTTCGGCGTCAGCAGCGCGTGATAAAAATCGTACAAATAGTTCATGCGCATCGTTTTTTCCAGCACCGGACGCTCCCTCCTTCATTGTTAAGTAAAATCCCTTTACAAAAGTGAGTGTACTTTGTTTCCGGTCTCTTGTCAAGATGAGGCCGATTTTTCTCAACCCATAAAAGCAAGGCTGGGGGCGCGATTGACCGCCAGCCTGACGGAAAAGCGCGGATGCGGGCCACGCCGATGCCGCATGAGCCGTTAAACGGCATGCGGTTGACCGACTAGCCGTTATTGTTCGTCGAACAAGCCGGCAAATAGCCCGTATACATATTTTTCCGGATCGAACGGCTGTAAATCGTCCATCTTTTCGCCGAGGCCGACAAATTTCACCGGGATGGCAAGCTCGTTGCGAATGGCGAGCACGATGCCGCCTTTTGCCGTTCCGTCGAGCTTTGTCAACACGATGCCGGTCACATCGGTCGCTTCTTTAAACAGCTTCGCCTGGCTCATCGCATTTTGCCCGGTCGTCGCATCAAGCACAAGCAACACTTCATGCGGAGCACCCGGGATTTCGCGGCTGATGACGCGCTTTACTTTTTCAAGCTCTTTCATTAAGTTCACTTTGTTTTGCAGCCGTCCGGCTGTATCACATAACAGCACGTCGACACCGCGCGCTTTTGCCGCCTGAATGGCGTCGTACATGACCGCTGCGGGATCAGAGCCGGCCGCCTGCTTAATGACATCGACCCCGACGCGCTCGCCCCATACTTCCAACTGCTCAATCGCTCCAGCACGGAACGTGTCGCCTGCGGCCAAGAGCACCGATTTTCCTTCCGATTTCAGCTTGTGCGCCAGTTTTCCGATCGTCGTCGTCTTGCCGACGCCGTTGACGCCGACGAACAAAATGACGGTCAGTCCGCCCTCTTGCATATTGACAGCAGTCAACTCCCTGTCGCCGGCGCCGGCGCGATAAAGATCGACAAGCTTTTCGGCGATGACATCGCGCATTTGCGCCGAATCTTGAATGTTGCGGCGCTTTACTTCCATTTTCAACTCGTCAACCAGTTCCATGACGGTCGCCACGCCGACGTCAGCGGCAATTAAAATTTCCTCAAGCTCTTCAAAAAATTCTTCATCGACTTTCCGGTAGCGGGCGATGAGGTCGTTCACCTTCCCCGCAAGCGAATCGCGCGTTTTTGACAACCCTTCCTTAAACTTTTCGGTCACAGAGTCCGCTTGTTTCGTCCACTTTTCTTTCAACTTTTGAAAAAAGCCCATACAGGCTCCTCCTTTCTATGACGACTGAACGAGCTCTTTCGAAGAATCTTCCAAACGGACGGAAGCGAGTTTCGAGACGCCCGACTCTTGCATCGTGACGCCATACAGCACGTCCGCCTCTTCCATCGTCCCTTTCCGATGGGTGATGACAATAAACTGCGTGCCGCGGCTGAACCGCTTCAAATATTGGGCGTAGCGTTGCACGTTCGCCTCATCAAGCGCCGCCTCAACTTCATCGAGGACACAAAACGGCACCGGGCGCACTTTTAAAATCGAAAATAAGAGCGCGATCGCGGTCAGCGCCCGCTCACCGCCCGAGAGCAAGCTTAAGTGCTGCAACTTTTTCCCCGGCGGCTGGGCGACGATCTCCACCCCCGTCCCGAGCAGGTCGTTCGGCTCGGTCAGCCGCAAATCAGCGCGCCCGCCGCCAAACAACTCGCGAAACACCTCGGCAAAATGAGTGCGGATTTGTTCAAACGTCGAGAAAAACCGTTTTTTCATTTCTTCGTCCATTTCACGAATCACTTGGTGAAGCGTCGCCTTCGCTTCTTCCAAATCAGCTTTTTGTTCACTTAAAAAACGATGCCGTTCCGACACGCGCTCATATTCGTCGATCGCCCCTAAATTGACAGTGCCAAGTTCATCAATGGCGCGCTTGATCAGCTTCACCCGCTTACGCGCCTCCCCGGCTTCGATGTGAAGCGGATACGTGGAGCGGGCCGCTTCAAACGACAAACCGTACTCTTCGCGGAGGCGGGCAAGCAAGGTCTCAAGCTCCACATCCAGCCGGTTCAGCTTCACTTCCTCGTCTTTCATCGCCTCAGCGAGTTGTTTATGCTGCCGCTTTGCCTCTTTCCATTCCCGCTCCAAATGTTCAAGCCGCTCCTGGCAGTCAAGCCGTTGCTCACGGCGGCTAGCGATCAGTTCAATCGTTTTTTGCTTGTCTTCTAGCTTTTGCCGCCGCTGCTCTTCAAGTTCATCTTCGTTCCACGCCGGTGTGTTCATTTCTGCGGCCAAAGCGGCCCGCTCTTGTTCGGCCGCCCGAAGTTCGCTATCGGTGTCCGCCAGCTCGGCTTCCAGCTCTTCGGCTTTCCGGCGCGCATGTTTCACCCGCTCCCTCGTTTCGGCCAGGGCGATTTTTTTCTCAGTGATTGCGGCTTGCAGCGCCTCTTTTGTCGTTTGTTCCGTCTGTTTTTGCGCCTGCAGGCGATGGATGTCCTCATCGATCGCCTGCAGCTTCTCGGCAAGCTGCTGAAGCCGTCCGTCAATGATGTGCAAGCGGCCGTTCAGCTCCGCGATTTCACGCTCGCCGTTCGCTTTTTCTTCGTCGTATAAGGCGAGCCGCTCATCGATTCGCTTTTTTTGCCATTCAAGTTCGCGCTGTTCATCTTTTTGCGCCTGCAGCGCTTGTTGCAGCCTGACAAGCTCCTGCCCGAGCGCGTCCGCCTCTCGTTCCCGTTCCGCTCGTTCGCGCTGCTTCACGGCAATGTCGCGCTCAAGCTGCGCGATTTTTCCATCCATCTCCTGTAGTTTGACAACGAGTGTTTCGAGTTCACGGTTTCGGCTTAACAATGAGGCCGTCTTTTTCGTTGCCCCGCCGCCGGTCATTGCTCCCCCGGGGCTGACAACATCACCGTCAAGAGTCACGAGACGGTACCGGTACTGAAGAAGTTTGGCGAGCTCGTTTGCTCCTTTTAAGTCAACCGCCACGATCACATGACCGAGCAAATGAGCCATCGCCGCCGCATATGCGCGGTCGTGCTCGACGAGTTCGCCGGCGATGCCAACAAACGCCGGATGGCCGCTAATCGCCGCTCGTTCCCGCTCTGGCAAGGCGCGCGCTTGGATGACGTCAAGCGGCAAAAACGTCGCCCGCCCGTAGCCGTTCGTTTTCAAATAATGAATGGCCTGACGCGCCGCCGCTTCGTTGTCGACGACAATGTGCTGCATCGCGCCGCCGAGCGCCGTTTCAATCGCCGTTTCATAGCGGTCCGGCACGCGGATTAGTTCAACGACCGCGCCATGAATGCCGGGCAGCCGGTCGCGCACTTTTAATACTTCTTTCACTCCTTGGAAAAAGCCGGCGTAATCGTGTTGCATCTCCTCAAGCCATTGCTTGCGCGCTTTTGTTTGCTGCCTGTATTGGCGCGCCTGATGCAACAACGTTTCTTTCTGTTCGAGCTCTGTTTTTTGCGCCGCACAGGCGGCGGCGAGAGCGGTTTGATGGCGGCGCGCTTCCGCTATGGCTTGTTCGAGGCGGGATTGCTCAGCCAATAAGGCGTTCCACCTTTGTTCGAGCTGTTCGCGTTCGGCGAGATGATGGCGGTTCGCTTCGTCCAACGCCACCTGCCTGGCGCGCAGCTTGTTGATGCCCTGTTCTAGATGCATGCGCTCATTTTTCAACGCCGCCTGTTCGTGAACAAGGTCAATGTAGTCGCCTTTTCGCCGCTCGATTTCTTCGTCAATGTCCATTTCATACGCCGAAAGCGACGCTTGTTTCTCTTTTACTATTTTCTCAAGCGCCGCGGCGTCCGCTTCGAGCTCGGCGAGCATGGCTTGCTCCGAATGAAGCTGTTCGGCGAGGCGGCGCCGTTTCGCCGTTAAGGCAGCAGCGGCCTCATCAAGCTGCCCCTTCCGCTTTTCTGCATTTTTTTTTCGCTCTTTCAGCACTTCTTTCCGGCCTTCAAGCTTTTCAAGCTCTTCGCTCGCCAACAGCAGCACTTGTTGCAAGCCGTCAACCGATTCATCGATAGCTGCCATTTGGTCGCGCAGCTGCTCGATATGGGCCTCCATTTTTTGCAGCGCCGCCGCCAGCGCCCCTTCCTCTCGCTGGTGCTCATCGAGCGTCTCCTTCAGCTCGCTCCATTGCCGGTGCAGCTGCTCGATATCGTGCACCATGAGCGCCACTTCAAACCGCTCAAGCTCCTCGCGTTTTTCTAAATACTCTTTGGCGATCGACGCCTGCATCTGGAGCGGTTCGAGCTGCTGCCCGAGCTCATGCAAAATATCGTTGACGCGGTGCAAGTTGTCTTGCGTTTCCGCGAGTTTCGTTTCCGCCTTTTTTTTGCGCAGCTTGTATTTCAACACACCGGCCGCTTCTTCAAAAATGGTGCGCCGCTCTTCCGGCTTGCTGCTTAAAATTTCCTCGACCCGGCCTTGGCCGATGATCGAGAACGCCTCCTTGCCAAGCCCGGAGTCAAGAAACAAGTCGACAATATCTTTTAGGCGGCACGGCTGGCGGTTGATGAAAAACTCGCTTTCCCCGGAGCGGTAGACGCGCCGGGTGACGCTCACTTCTTGATACTCGAGCGGCAAAAAGCCATCTTCGTTGTCGAGCGTGATCGTCACTTCGGCCACGTTCAGCGGCTTGCGCGAATCGCTGCCGGCAAAAATGACGTCTTCCATTTTCGCCCCGCGCAACGATTTGGCCGACTGCTCGCCGAGCACCCAGCGGATCGCATCAGTAATGTTGCTTTTGCCGCTTCCGTTCGGCCCGACGACCGCCGTCACACCGGGAACAAAGTCAATCGATACGCGGTCGGCGAACGATTTGAAGCCAACCACATCTAATCGTTTCAGGAACATGGTATAATGCTTCACCATCTTTCCGCTTTGATCTCGGCCCGCCAGACATAGCAGCGAACCGGGACGGGCTGTCTTTTTTCACTATACCATACAAAGACAGAAAAAACGCTCATAGGAAAAATGTTCATCCGTTTCGGCGGAGAGCCCCCCACTTTAACGACCGAATGGAGCCAGTGGGGGGAAGAATCGCTTTTTTATAGAAAAAGACTGACGTCAAGCGCCAGCCTTTTATGGCCTGTCGTTGGCCCGCAACGTTTCAAGCGCCATTTGTGCCGCATGCTGCTCGGCCTCTTTTTTCGAGCGGCCGACGCCGACGCCGAGCTCGTGACCGTTCAACGCCACACGAGCGACAAATTCTTTGTTGTGGGCCGGGCCTTTTTCTTCCAAAATGGCGTATTCAAGCGTCCCGCTGCCGTCGCGCTGTACGAGTTCCTGCAGCTGGCTTTTAAAATCCATCACATGAGAAAAAGCACCTTCGTCAATCTTCGGGAACATCGTTTGTCCCAAAAAGCGAATGACCGCATCCATTCCTTGGTCCAAATAAAGGGCGCCGATAAACGCCTCAAACACGTCGGCCAAAAGCGCCGGGCGCGTCCGCCCGCCGGTCAGCTCTTCGCCTTTGCCGAGCAAAACGAGTTCGCCAAACGACAAGGCATTGGCAAATTTCACAAGCGACGGCTCACAGACAATGGCCGCCCGCAGTTTCGTCAATTGCCCTTCACTCATATGCGGAAACTTTTGAAATAAATATTGAGAAACCGTCAGCTCCAACACGGCGTCTCCTAAAAACTCGAGCCGCTCGTTGTCCTCATGGAGCCGCCGCCGATGCTCATTCACATACGATGAATGGGTGAACGCTTGGATCAACAGTTTTTCATTTTGGAAGGTGATGCCGATCTTCTTCTGCAGCTGTTGAAACTTCGCCCGCCTTTTTTCGTGAATGCGCTCTTTATCTTTTTGTTTTGACATAAAAATGCCCTCCGACTTCGTTCCAGACAAACTGGCCGTATACTATCTTTATTATATCCGTTCGCCAACCCGCTACGCCAACGGGAACGGTTTGCGCTTTCCCACAAGGCCCGCCGGGCGTTCCTGAAAAAGTAGAGAAAGCCCCGTTCGGAGCAACGGGACTTTGCAAAAAAGCGGCATTACAGATGGCTTTTTATGTAGTTCACAGCATCTCCGACTGTGACGATTTTTTCCGCTTCTTCATCGGAAATTTCCATGTTGAATTCGTCTTCGAGCTCCATGACCAGTTCGACGATGTCGAGCGAGTCGGCGCCCAAATCATCTTTGAACGACGCCTCAAGCGTCACTTGCGACTCGTCAACACCTAAGCGGTCGACGATAATTTTCGTGACACGCTCCAATACGTCTGCCATTGCGTTCACCTCCCTTCATGATTATAGTCGATTTGCCGAAAAAATACTAGAGGCGTTTGATTATGGCATCACCATGCCGCCATCGACATGAAGCGTCTGGCCAGTCATATAGCAGGCTGCGTCCGAAGCAAGAAACGCGACAACACGGGCGACGTCATCCGGCTCGCCGAAACGGGCGAGCGGGATTTGCTTTAACATGTCTGCCTTCAGTTCCTCGCTGAGCCCTTCCGTCATATCGGTTGTAATGAATCCCGGCGCGATGGCGTTCACTGTAATGTTGCGGCTGGCGAGTTCGCGCGCCGCCGTTTTTGTCAGCCCGATGACCCCCGCCTTGGCGGCGACGTAATTCGCCTGCCCGGGGTTGCCGATAACACCGACGACCGAAGCAACGTTGATGATCCGCCCGTAACGCTGCTTCATCATCGTCCGCGTGGCGGCCTTTGTACAAAGAAATACCCCTTTTAAGTTCGTGTTAATCACCGCATCCCATTCTTCTTCTTTCATCCGCATCAATAAATTGTCGCGCGTAATGCCGGCATTGTTCACTAAAATGTCAAGGCGGCCGAACTGATCGAGCACCGTTTTTACCATGCGCTCCACATCCTCGGCACAGGCGACATCCGCCTGCACGGCGAACGCTTCACGGCCAAGCGAGCGGATCGTTTCAACGACTTCGTTCGCCTTTGCTTCATTTCCGTCGTAATTAACGGCGACATTCGCCCCTTGACGGGCGAGTTCTAGAGCGATCGCCCGGCCGATGCCGCGCGACGCCCCGGTGACGAGGGCGACTTTCCCTTCGAGCATCATGATTCTCCTTTCAACGCCGCAACCGTCGCTTCCAAGGAAGCGAGATCGTTTACCGCATAAACGCGGGCGTTGCGGTCAATTTTTTTTACGAGGCCCGACAGCACTTTCCCCGGCCCGATTTCCACAAACGTGTCGACCTCAAGCGCCAAAAGCGTGCGCACCGACTGTTCCCAGCGCACCGGCGAAGACAGTTGCTCGATGAGCAGATGGGCGATGTCTTCTTTTTTTGTGACCGGCTCGGCCGTCACATTGGCGATGACCGGAATGACGGCATCACGAATGGCCAAGCCGGCAAGAACTGCCTGCAGCTGTTCGGCGGCCGGCTTCATGAGCGCCGAATGGAACGGCCCGCTCACGTCAAGCGGGATGACGCGTTTGGCCCCGCGCTCTTTCGCCAGCTGCCCCGCTTTTTCCACTCCCGCTTTCGAACCGGAGATGACAATTTGCCCCGGACAGTTGAAGTTGGCCGGCTGCACTGGGTCGCCTTGGGCAGCAATTTCGTTCGTTACCGCTTCGAGCGCTTCCGCTTCCATCCCTAACACGGCGGCCATCGTACCTTCGCCGGCCGGCACCGCTTCGTCCATCAGTTCGCCGCGGCGGCGCACCGCATACACTGCATCGGTAAACGACATGGCGCCGGCAGCGACGAGCGCCGTATATTCGCCCAAGCTATGGCCGGCGACATAATCAGCGTGCAGACCAGCGGCTTTGACAAGCTCCAACAAAGCAGTGCTCGCCGTCAAGAGCGCCGGCTGGGCGTTATATGTCAGCGTCAGCTCCTCTTGCGGCCCATTGAACATCAGCGCCGAAAGCGGGAAGCCGAGCCGCTCATCGGCCGCTTCAATGACCGCCCGGGCGCGGGCGTCATGGTCGGCGGCGTCTTTCGCCATGCCGACTGCTTGTGATCCTTGACCTGGAAACAAAAAGGCGATTTTTCCCATTCCCGTTCCTCCTTGATTCATTATTCCCGCTCAAGCTCTGTTTTGATCGTGCCGATAACATCATTCGCCACCATCTCACGCGCCTGGCGGACGGCGTGGAACACGGCATTGGCATCAGACGAGCCGTGCGCTTTAATGACCGGAGCGTTCAAGCCGAACAGCGCCGCACCACCGTATTCGGAGTAGTCCATCATCTTTTTCAGCCCGGAAAGCTTCGGCCTGAGGGCAGCAGCGGCAAGTTTGGCCGCCAAGCCGCTTGTCAGCGCCTGCTTGAGCAAGGAAAAAAGCGCCATCGCCGTCCCCTCGATCGTTTTTAAGGCGATATTGCCGGAAAAGCCGTCAGCGACGACGACATCGGCCGCCCCTTGCAGCAAGTCGCGCGCTTCGACATTGCCGATGAAATGAAGGTTCGTTTCTTTGAGCAAAGCGAACGCCCGCTTTGCGGTCTCATTTCCTTTTTGGTCTTCTGTGCCGACATTGAGCAAACCGATGCGCGGGTTCGCGATGCCTCGCACTTGTTTGGCGTATACATGCCCCATTAGCGCATACTGCTGCAAATGTTCCGGACGAGCGTCAACATTGGCGCCGACATCTAAAAAGACAAACCCGCGCCCGTCCACCGTTGGCAATGTCGGCGCAAGCGCCGGCCGGTCGATGCCGGCGATCCGCCCGACGACAAACAGACCGGCCGCCATAAGCGCTCCGGTATTGCCGGCGGAAATGCAGGCGTCCGCGCGCCCTTCTTTCACCTCTTCGGCCATGCGCACCATCGATGAATTTTTTTTGCGCCGCACCGCCCGCACCGGCTCATCCGTCGCTTCAATCACTTCATCGGCGTGAATGACTGAAATGCGCTCCTCATTCCGCAAATGCGGGCGAATTTTTGCTTCATCGCCAATTAAGGTAATGTGAATATCGGGAAAATGCGCGGCGGCCCTTGCCGCGCCAAGTACGATTTCTTGCGGGGCGTGGTCTCCCCCCATAGCATCAATCGCGATGTTCATTGCTGTCGCCATCCTTTTTTTTCCATGTTTGAGCGATACATCTCGAACGTCCCGGAAAACACGAGCTCTTGGGCGACATAGCTGTTCACGTCCACAACCGTACGCCCGTGCGCCGTTTTGCCAGTCACTTTCGCCTTCGCCACGACCCGTTCCCCTTCTTTCACTTGGCGTACGAAACGGATTGTCGCCTTCGCTGTCAGCGCCAATTCGTCATGGATGACGGCGACGGCGAGCGAATTCGCCTGGGCGAACAAATGGTGGCCGCGAGCGATGCGGGTGCGCCGAAAGACGTGCTCTTCTTTGACATCAAAAATCGAAATGGCGCTCGCATCCGGCTCGATGTCAATAATGTCGCCAATGACTTCTTCAAGCGGCAACGCCCGCACTTTATCGGCGAACGACTGACGGGCGACGTGTTTAATGCGCTCGCGCAGCTCGGGAATCGACAGCTCAAGCCGGTCAAGGCGGATCGTCTGCACGCTGACGGAAAATTTCTCCGCCAGCTCTTCGTCCGTCACAAACGGGTTTTCCCGAATCGTCTCCTGCAGCAACCGTTGCCGTTCGCGTTTGCTTTTTCTCATTGATTCATTACACCGTCCAATTTTATGACTAGGTACTAAAAGTAATATATAATATCAAAAAACGGAATGCAAGCGGAAAAAGTGAAAAGCGTCCACATTTTGCCGAGAACTGTCGGCTGGCCATAACCAAAGCTTATGACAGATGCCGTCCGATGGAAACAGCCATAAAAAACAGCGGAGGCGCGAATGCGCGCCGACCGCCGCACTGCTTATCTATTAATCTAGCTTTTCCCCATCGAGCACGCCGGACGCTTCTAGCGCAGCGCGCAACCCGGCGTACGTCTCGTCGCGCCAAAATGCAGAAGACGACACGAGCTTAGCCGCATCGCGGCGGGCCACTTCCAAAATGCGGTAATCATGCACCGGGTCGCCGAACTGAAATTCCGGAAGCCCGCTTTGTTTCGTGCCGAACACATCGCCCGGACCGCGCAGCTCGAGATCTTTCTCAGCGAGCACGAAACCGTCCGCCGTTTCCGTCATAATGCGCATTCGTTCTTTGCCGATTTCCGATTTCGGGTCAGCGATTAAAATGCAGTACGACTGGGCATGACCGCGCCCGACCCGGCCGCGCAGCTGATGAAGCTGAGCAAGCCCGAACCGTTCGGCGTCATAAATGACCATCACTGTCGCGTTCGGCACGTTCACTCCGACTTCGACAACTGTTGTTGAAACGAGTACGTGAATGCGGTTTTCGCTGAATGCCCGCATGACCGCTTCCTTTTCATCGGCTGACAGCCGGCCGTGCATAAGGCCGACTTCATATTTCCCGCGATAGTAATGGACAAGCTGACTATGGACATCAATGGCGTTTTGCACGTCCAATTTTTCCGACTCTTCAATAAGCGGACAAATCACGTACGCCTGGTGGCCGCGACGCAACTCTTTTTCGATAAAATCGAGCACGCGGGCAAACTGGTTATGCTTCACCCAATACGTCTCCACTTTTTTTCGTCCGGCCGGCATTTCATCGAGCACTGAGACATCCATATCGCCAAACGCAGTGATGGCGAGTGTCCGCGGGATTGGCGTCGCCGTCATCATCAATACGTCCGGCGCATGCCCTTTCTCGCGCAGGACGCGGCGCTGCTCGACGCCGAACCGGTGCTGTTCATCGGTAATGACGAGACCGAGCCGGCGAAACTGCACCCCTTCTTGAATCAAAGCGTGCGTGCCGATGACAATATCGAGCGCCCCCTCCTCCAATTCAGCAAGCAGCCCTTTGCGCCGTTTTCCCTTCACCGAGCTTGTCAACAGCGCCATGGTCACGCCCGTATTAGCAAACAGCTCGGCAAGCGAGCGCGCGTGCTGTTCAGCCAAAATCTCCGTCGGCACCATCAACGCCCCTTGAAACCCGGACAACACGGCAGCGTAAAGCGCAACCGCGGCGACGACAGTCTTGCCGGAGCCGACGTCGCCTTGCAAGAGCCGGTTCATTTGCCTTGGCGCCCGCATGTCGGCTAAAATTTCCCTCATGACGCGCCGTTGGGCGTTCGTTAACGAAAACGGCAACCCGGAAAGAAACGCTGAAAGCCGTTCTTCCGAAAATGAATGGACGACGCCATGCTGCTCGCCGCGCATGATTTGTCGAAACGCCTGCATTTTCAGCTGATAGAGCAAAAACTCCTCATAGACGAGCCGGCGCCGCGCCTGATGCAACTCCTCGCGCGAGCGCGGAAAATGAAGAGCCCGGATCGCCTCCTGCTTGTCGACAAGGCGATAGGCATGGCGCAAAGCAGGCGGCAGCAAGTCAGGGATATGCGCGCCGAACTGGGCGAACGCCGCCTTCATAAGCCGGCGCATCGTCTTGACCGTCAACGGGCTGCGTACCGAATAGACCGGTTCAATACCGGCCGTCTCCCGGGCGGCTCCGAACCGGAGCTCATACGCATTGATCGCCTGGCGATGTCGGTCCCATTTCCCGATCACCGTCACCGTCTCGTTTAAGGCGATTTTTTCTTTTAAATATGGGCGGTTAAAGCAGATGACGGTGATTAAATAGCGGCCGGCCAACAGCCGAAAGGAAAGGCGTGACTTTTTTTTTCCGTAATATGTCAAGAGCGGGGCGCTGTGCACTTTCCCTTCAACCGTCACCCTTTCTTCATGGCGGACGGCGGCCAAGTCTTTTTGTTCGTAATCATCATACCGGTACGGCGCGTAGGCAAGCAGCTCGCCGACCGTCGCAATGCCGAGATCGGCGAGCGCGGCAGCCGTTTCTTCACCGATGCCCTTGACCACCGTCACCGATTGTTGCATCGTTTCATTCACTTTGTTGCCGCAGCAGCGCCGAAAATGCGGGCCGCAATGGCGCGGCCTGTCGGCGTAGCGGCCAGCCCCCCTTGCGCGGTTTCTTTGAGCGCTACCGGCATCGCCGTACCGATACGATACATCGCTTCGATCACTTCATCGCACGGAATGCGACTTTTAATGCCGGCCAGCGCCATATCGGCGGCGATCATGGCATTCGCCGCCCCCATGGCATTCCGCTTCACACATGGGACTTCCACAAGGCCGGCGACAGGGTCACAAACCAACCCGAGCATATTTTTTAGCGCGATCGCCATCGCTTCGGCCGCCTGGCTTGGCGTCCCACCAGCCAGCTCAACGAGCGCGGCGGCAGCCATGCCGGCCGCTGAACCGACTTCCGCCTGGCAACCGCCGGCAGCGCCGGAAATGGAAGCGTTATTGGCGACGACATAACCAAACGCACCGGCTGTAAACAAAAATTCAATCATTTCTTGTCTTGTCGGCTGCAATTTCTCTTTTACCGCAAACAGCGTCCCCGGGACGACGCCGGCCGAGCCTGCTGTCGGCGTGGCACAAATGACGCCCATCGCCGCGTTCACTTCGTTTGTGGCCATCGCTTTGCTGACGGCGTCCAAAACTGTTTCTCCGGATAAGAATTGGCCGCGCTCGATATAACGTTGCATCCGCATCGCATCGCCACCGGTCAGCCCGGAGCGGGACACGACACCTTGCAGCCCTCTCTCGACCGCCTGCTCCATCACCTCGAGGTTCCGGTCCATTTGCGCGATAATCTCTTCCCGGCTTCGCCCGCTCACTTCTACTTCTTGCCGGATCATCACTTCAGCAATTTTGATTTGCTCTTTTTCGGCTAACTCGACAAGTTCAGCAACATTGCGAAACATTCGTTATTCCCATCCTTTCCTGGCAAAGTGCCGCTGCTGTTTTGAACTTCCGTGCTCATTCGCAACCGTTTTCGTTTCAATCGACAAGCTTCGTCACTTGGATGATATTTGGCAAACTTTCCAATTCCTGTATCAAATCATCTGTCAGCGGCTGATCAACCTCAATCGTCATCAGCGCTTCTTTTCCCTTTTCCTTACGCGACACTTCCATATGGCCGATATTTATCGCATGCTTCGCCAATGCGCTGGCCACTGATCCAATCGTCCCATACCGGTCATTATGCATGATTAATAGCGCCGGATGATGGCCAGACAACTTTAAGTCGAAACCGTTCAACTCGACAATTTCAATTTTCCCTCCACCGATGGAAATACCGACAAGTTCAAGTTTTCCCTTATCATCACCAATGCGCAAACGCGCCGTATTCGGATGCTCCGGAATCGCGTCCTCGGTAAAAAAGGACACGTCAAGCCCTTCGATACGAGCAATTTCAAGCGCATTCGGGAGACGATCATCAAACGTGTCAAAACCGAGCAACCCGGCGACAATGGCGACATCCGTACCGTGCCCGCGGTACGTTTCAGCGAACGAACCGTAAAACGAGATGCGCGCCCACTCCGGCTTTCTGCCAAACAGCTTGCGCGCAACAAGGCCGATGCGCGCCGCCCCGGCCGTGTGCGAGCTCGACGGCCCAACCATCACCGGTCCGATAATATCAAAGACGCTTTTATACTTCATTGTTGCGACCCCCCCCCGTTCATGTAGAAAAAATAGAAGGGAACTCTCCCTTCTATTATCTTAACATATTACTCAACAGAAATGACAAACGGATATAGCGGCTGTTGACCGTCATGCACTTCCACTTCCACTTCGTCATGTTCCTTTTCAAGATATGCCACAATCGTTTCCACTTCTACTTCGGTCGCATCTTCGCCGTACAGGACGGTAACGATTTCACTTTCCTCATCGATCAGCGCATCAAGCAGCTGCTTGGTAACCGCGATCTTGTCCTTGTCCGCGACGATGATGCGATCGTCAAACAGCCCCATGTAATCGCCTTTTTGAATCTCGATGCCATTGATTGTCGTATCGCGCACGGAGACCGTTACTTGTCCTGTTTTCACCCGTGAAAGCGCCGCCGTCATCGCCCGCTCATTTTGCTCGGCCGATTGTGCCGGATTGAAGGCCAACAGCGCCGCCATGCCTTGCGGAACGGTTTTCGACGGGATGACCACCACGCGCTGTTCCGAAAGTTCCGCCGCCTGTTTCGCCGCCATCACAACGTTTTTATTGTTCGGCAGCACAAATACTGTTTCCGCGTTAGCGCGGCCGATGGCGTCAGCAATTTCTTCCGTGCTCGGATTCATCGTTTGCCCGCCTTCAATTACCTCATGTGCTCCGATGCTTCGAAACAGTTCGGCCACGCCGGCGCCCATCGCAACCGCCACGATGCCGTATGGCTTCGTTTTCCCCGCGGTGCGGGATGACGTTTCCGCCTCTTTGCCGACGATGTTGGCATGCTGCTCGCGCATGTTTTCAATTTTAATTTTGATGAGGCTTCCATAGCGCTGACCGTAAGTCAGCACTTCACCCGGCGTTTCCGAATGGATGTGGACTTTGACAAGCTCGTCGTGGGCAACGACAAGCAACGAATCCCCAAACCGGCTTAAGTCGCGGCGAAACGTCTCTTCGGAAAACGGATGCTGCACCAGCTTGTCCGCCTCAAACCGAACCATAAATTCCGTACAATAGCCAAACTCGATTTCATCGGTATGAATATGGCTTTGCGCGCTTTGATGGTGCGCCATTTTCACGAGCTCTTCCATCGGCACTTCAACGGGAGCGGCGCTGACGGCTTCCCCTTTCAAAGCGGCGAGAAATCCTTCATACACATATACGAGCCCTTGGCCGCCGCTGTCAACAACCCCGACTTCCTTGAGAACGGGCAGCAGCTCCGGCGTGCGTTGCAACGCTGCCTTTGCCTCGGCGAGCGCCGCTTCCATCACCGCGACGACATCGCGCTCTTTTTTTGCCGTTTCAATCGCCTTGCGCGCCGCCTCTTTCGCCACGGTGAGAATCGTTCCTTCGACCGGCTTCATAACCGCCTTGTAGGCTGTATCAACCCCGGCTTGCAACGCCGCGGCGAATTCGAAGCCATCCACTTGTTGTTTGCCTTCGACTGCCTTGGCAAACCCGCGGAACAGCTGCGACAAAATGACGCCGGAATTGCCGCGCGCCCCCATCAACAATCCTTTCGCCAGCGCCGCGGCGACGTTGCCGATATGGTTCGAGGCGTTTGCCTCCACTTCTTTCGCCCCGGACGTCATCGACAAGTTCATGTTTGTTCCTGTATCGCCATCTGGAACCGGAAAGACGTTCAGCGCATCGACCGCTTTGGCATTGTTCGCCAAGTGTGCCGCTCCTTGTTGCACCATATCGGCAAACCGTCTTCCGTCAAGCGTCCTCATTGTCACCGACTAACTCCTCCTTACTACGGATTCGTCACCCGAACCCCTTGAACGTAAATGTTGATCGACTGAACCGCCAATCCGAGCGTTTGATCGAGCGTATACCTCACTTTTGACTGTACGTTATGGGCAACCTCGGAAATTTTCGTCCCATAGCTGACGATGATGTACATATCGATATGCACTTCGCCGTTTTCCTCCCGGACGATGACCCCTTTGGAGAAGTTTTCGCGGCGCAAAATTTCCGATAACCCGTCGCGGATTTGGTTTTTGGACGCCATTCCAACAATGCCGTAACAGTCGACGGCCGCTCCCCCCGCAATCATGGCAATGACGTCATTAGCGATTTCAATGCGCCCGTATTTTGTTTGCCATTCGATCGACATGCTCGTTCCCCCTTTTTCGTATCATCGCACAGCTACCCTTATTGTACTATAACGCTTACCGTTTTCAAAGCGCACCGGCCGCCCACTAGTATTATTTAGCCGAAAACTGAAATATATGTCAAGGACATTTTCTTGAAAGGGAAAAGGCGCGTCTATTGCAATCCTTTCGGTTGTATGATACATTATAATAGTGTTTTTAGAGGGATGTTAAAGCAAGGAGGGAAAACGAATGGCGAAATGCTTTGTCACCGGCAAGAAAAAATCGTTCGGCAACACGCGTTCGCACGCTATGAATGCCAACCGCCGCACATGGAAAGCCAACTTGCAAAAAGTGCGCATTTTAGTCGACGGCAAACCGAAACGCGTCTGGGTTTCGGCACGCGCACTGAAATCCGGGAAAATTAAACGCGTCTAACCGTTCAACAAAAAAAGCACCAAAAATGGTGCTTTTTTCTTATCCTTTTTTAAATGCGTTCAACATCGCCCGCACAATCCCGCCTAAAAACTTCGGCAGCTTAATTGTATAAAACTTCATCCCGATTCCCTCCTCACACCCATCATAACGAGCTTCCCGCCATTTCCTTATCCATTATATTCCTAAATGGGCCAATCGCGACTACGGGCAGCTGACATCGCTGCTCCTTATCATCATTAATATGCCTTCAGAAAACGAAAAAGTACCGGAAGATTGGATAAGTTCGTTACTAATACATAGTGTGGAGCCGCGGGAAATATGACAGTTTGTTAACGGATATTTAAATCCGATGAGCGTGAGTCCTGTCACCATTTCAGAAACCGGGATGTACGATACGTAGCGGTACCGCGCGTCATGCATCACCGTATACGTGCCAGGCAGATGAACGGTCAGCACGTTTTGCCGGTCGACGATTTCAATGAGCCGGCCGGCGTATTTCAACAGCAGCTCGACATTGCCAAACAAATGATCAAGCCGCCCGCCGGTCGCACCGAACAAGCGGATGCAGCGGGCCGTCTGTTCAACCGCCCAGTCAAGGGCGATCTCCATATCCGTTTTGTCCTTTTCCGCCGGCCATATGTCAAGATCGGGCAACATCTGCTGCAGCCTGGCAACGTCTTCGCCCGGCAGCGAATCGAAGTCGCCAAACGCACGCACCGGCCGAAGACCGGCTTCAAGCAACGCCGCTGTGCCGCGATCGACGCCGACCCAGCGCACGTCCTTCCCGTCATAAGAGCGCAAGTCAGGGAGAAGCCCGCGCGGGCCGCCGCCGACGATATGGATGACCATTCTCCCTCCCCCTTTGCCTTTCGCAATGGCAATCGCCGCCCTCCTATGCCTTCTTTTTGTCCCTGATCGCGCCTATAGCCAAGCATTGTTGGTTAAAGGCCGGATCAGTTATGAAAGGGCGAATACCACGCACTGATACAACGTTCACCGACGCCCTTGGCGCTACTTGGCGCACGCTTCGCGAAGGGCGCGAATGGCCGCCGCCCGGTCCGCTTTATTGTAAATGGCCGACCCGGCAACAAGCACATTCGCTCCGGCTTCGACGCAAAGCGGCGCCGTTTTCGCGTTGATGCCGCCATCCACCTCGATGTCAACCGCTTTGTTTTGCTCATCAGCCATCCGGGCGACCTCGCGGATTTTCGGCACAACAGCCGGAATAAACGCCTGTCCGCCAAAACCTGGGTTGACCGTCATCAATAGGACAAGATCGACATCGGCGATGACATGGCGGATCATGTCAACAGGCGTATGCGGGTTTAACACAACCCCGGCCTTGACGCCTTGTTCTTTAATAAAGTGAATCGTCCGGTGCAAATGCATACACGCCTCGACATGGACGGAAATGAGATCAGCCCCGGCCTCAGCAAATGCCGGAATATACCGGTCTGGATCCGTGATCATTAAATGGACGTCCAACGGCAGCTTTGTCACCGGACGAATGGCGGCGACAATCGGCGGACCGAGCGTCAAGTTCGGCACAAAGTGTCCGTCCATCACATCCACATGAATCCAGTCGGCCCCACCTTCTTCCACAGAACGAATCTCTTCGGCCAAGCGGGCAAAATCGGCCGATAAAATCGATGGCGCAATCCGAATCATTGTTCAATACCTCGGCTTTCGTTCTTTCATTTCAGCGACAAAACTTAAATAATGATCATAGCGGTACGGAGCAATATCCCCGGCCGCCGCCGCTTCGCGCACCGCGCATTTCGGTTCGGCGATGTGAAGGCAGCCGCGGAACTTGCACCCTTCCCCGTATGCACGAAATTCCGGAAAATAGTTTGGTAGTTCGTCAAGTTCAATCTCGTCAAACTCGAGGGCGCTAAACCCCGGAGTGTCGGCGACAAGCCCGCCGGCCACCTCAAGCAGCTCCACGTGGCGGGTCGTATGCTTGCCGCGCCCTAAATGGGTGGAAATATCGCCTGTTTTTAGCTGCAAATCCGGGCAGAGCGCGTTTAACAGCGATGACTTGCCGACGCCCGACTGCCCGGCGAAAACGGAAATGCGGCCGTAAAGAAGCGTCGCCAGCTCATCAAGACCGCCTCTGGTGACGGCCGACGTCTCAATCACCTCATAGCCGATGCGCCGGTAATCGTGCACATAGCGGGCGATCGTTTCTTTCCCCTCGCCATCAAGCAAATCCATTTTGCTAATGACGATAACCGGGGCAATTTCTTTCGATTCAATTAAGACGAGAAAGCGGTCGAGTAGCTTGGCGCTAAAGTCCGGGCTTACGGCCGAAAAGACTAAAATCGCCTGCTCGACGTTGGCGACCGGCGGCCGTATGAGTTCATTTTGCCGCTCGCGAATGTCCAAAATATAGCCTTCCGTCTCGCTTGTCGCTGTAAAGACAACGCGATCGCCGACAAGCGGCGTTACTTTTTGCTTGCGGAACACACCGCGCCCGCGACATTGAAACACATTGCCCTCGGACAAGACATAATAAAATCCGCTCAGCGCTTTAATGATTTGTCCTTCTGCCATAGCTTCACTCCTTTTTTCCATCGTTTCCCGGGTATGGAATCGACCCTTCATCCTTGACAACATTGTTGACAATGACGCGATAATACGCCGTCTCTCCATATGGGATTTCAAACTCGACGATCTCCGTTGCCGGACCTGTCAGCCGGTATGTTTTATATGGCGTTGTCATATTATGATTCGCATCTTGAATGTAAAGCTGGGCCTCGACCATTCGTCCGTTTTCCGCCGGCTCGTACGGGATCGTGATTTCTTTAATGACCGTTTTGGACGGCTTCGGCTCCGGACCGCGGGAAATGACGACCGTAATTGTCTCGCCTCTTTCCACCTGCTCGTTCGCGGCCGGGGTTTGCGAGATGACAAGCCCTTCCGGCACTTCATCGGCGTACTCATATTGTATTTCGATGCGCAACCCTTGATCTTCACCGTAATCGCGCACACTTTTTTCTGTATAGCCGCTCAAGTCTTTGAGCGTTACTTTTTCCGGACCGAGGCTGACGGTGAACATCACTTCGGTTTCACCGGGCACGACTTTATCGCCGGCATACGGATATTGATCCAAAATCGTCCCTTCCGGCTTATCGCTATGGCGGCCGTTGCGCGTAATGCGGGTGAACCCTTCCGCGCGCAGCTCCTCCTCGGCAGCAGAAATATCGTCGCCGATAAAGCTCGGAAACTCGATTTTCTTTTCCCCGATGCTCTTATAGATGACGACGCCGGCCCCCGGCTTCACCGTCATGCCGGCTTCCGGGTCGGTGCGCACGACTTTCCCTTCTTCTATTGTATCATCTTCCACATCGATCGTATCTTGAATTTCCAAACCGAGCGCCGACAGCTGTTCAACCGCTTCATCATAATCTTTATTGATGACGTCGGGCATTGTCACGTCTTTCGGAAAGACGAGGCCGGGAACCCAAGTGAGCGCGCTCACGCCAGCTGCGCCTAACAACAACACGGCGGCGGCAAGCCAGGCGATCCAAGCCCGCTTCCGTTTCGGCTTCGGCCTGTCGTCCGCTTTCACCGATTCATTCGTCTTTTCTTCATAAACAAGCGTCTCCTGCTCCAGCGCCGCGCTTTCCGGCCGTTTCATAATCGGAATGGCTTTCGTCGCTTCCTCGTCATCATCGGGAATCATAAATTTCGCCTCATTGCGCCGTCTCGGGTCAAGCGCCGTCCGGATATCCTCGTTCATTTCGCGCGCCGATTGATAGCGGTAAAATGGATCTTTCGCCATCGCTTTTAAAATAATGTTTTCTACACTTTGCGGAATCTCCGGATTCCACGCCTTCGGCGACGGTGTTTCCGCCTGCAAGTGCTTCAGCACGACCGAAACAGCCGATTCGCCGGAAAATGGCAGCCGGCCGGTGACAAGCTCAAACATGACGATGCCGAGCGAGTAAACGTCTGATTTTTCGGTGGCAATACCGCCGCGCGCCTGCTCCGGCGACAAATAATGAACCGAACCGAGCACCGAGTTCGTCTGCGTGATCGTCGTTCCGCTCATCGCCACGGCGATGCCGAAGTCGGTCACTTTCACATTGCCGTGCTCGTCGAGCAAAATGTTTTGCGGTTTAATGTCGCGGTGGATGATGCCGTTCTCATGCGCATGAGCGATCGCCGAGGTCAGCTGATCCATGATGCGAAGCGCCTGTTCAACCGGGAGCGGGGCGTGTTGCTGAATGTATTGCTTGAGCGTTGAGCCGCGTACATATTCCATGACAATGTAATAGATTCCTTCTTCTTCGCCAACGTCATAAATGGGAACAATATGTTCATGGTTTAAGCTCGTTGCCGCCTGCGCTTCGCGGCGAAACCGCCTAATAAATTGGTCGTCGTTGGCAAAATCGAGGCGGAGCACTTTCACGGCGACATCGCGCTCCAAAATGATGTCGCGGGCCAAATACACATTGGCCATACCGCCGCCGCCGATAAGGTTGATGATTTTATAGCGGTCGTTCAATCGCTTTCCGATGAGCACGCCGATCACCCACTTTCACGTTCCGCTGAAAAATCGATGACCGCCAGCGAAATGTTATCTTCCCCGCCCCGCCCGTTTGCTAAATCGATGAGCGCTGCGGCCTTCTCTTCAAGTGTGCCGCTGCCTGCCAAAATATGTATGATGTCCGCCTCCGGTACTTTGTTTGATAGCCCGTCAGAACATAAAAGAAGCATATCGCCGTCATCAATGGAGACGGTTTTGACATCAATCTTCACCACCGGCTCGGTGCCGAGCGCCCGCAGGAGCACATTTTTGCGCGGATGGTACTCCGCATCTTCCTTGGAAATTTGCCCACTTTTGACAAGCTCATTGACAAGGGAGTGATCATCCGTCAGCTGTTGAATCCCGTTTTGATTCAATAAATAGCAGCGGCTGTCGCCGATATGGGCAATCGTAGCAAACGGGCCGGCGCAAATCGCGCCGACGACCGTCGTTCCCATCCCTTGGCATTCCGGATGGGAAAGCGCATGGCGAAACAGGCGTTCGTTCGCGGCCTCGATATGCTCTTTCAACCACTGCTCCGCCTCGGCCGGCGAAGAAACGCTTGGCGCTTGCTCCCACTGTTCTTGCAAATGCGCCACTGCCATGGCGCTCGCCACATCGCCGGCCCGGTGTCCCCCCATCCCATCGGCGACAACGGCTAAATATTGGCCGTCCTGGTTGGCAAATACGCCCCCGTTGTCCTCATTATGCTCGCGAATCTGCCCGATATCCGTTCGGAAAACGGCTCGCATCCGGTTCACCTCGTCTCTTCTTTTCGCTCCTTCGCGCGAAGCTGTCCGCAGGCGGCATCGATGTCATGTCCGTGTTCGCGGCGAATGGTGACATTAATCCCATGCTCTTTCAGCGCCCGTTCAAAGGCGAAAATTTGGCTGCGCGGCGTGCGCACATAGTTGCGTTCCGGCACATAGTTGACCGGAATCAAGTTTACATGGCATTTCAACCCTTTGAGCAGTTCAGCTAGTTGCTCGGCATGCTCGAGCTGGTCGTTCACCCCGCCGAACAGTCCGTATTCAAATGTTACACGCCGCCCGGTTTTTTCAATGTAATACCGGATCGCCTCCATCAGCTTTGGCAACGGGTACGCCTTATTAATCGGCATCAGCTTTGTCCGCAGTTCGTTTGTTGGCGCATGCAGCGAAATGGCGAAATTGATCTGCATCTTTTCGTCAGCAAATTGGTAAATTTTTGGGATAATCCCGCTTGTCGACACGGTAATATGGCGGGCGCCGATATTCAGTCCTTTCGGATGGTTGACGATGCGTAAAAACTTGATGAGCGCATCGTAGTTGTCAAACGGCTCACCGATGCCCATCACAACAATGCTGCTGACGCGCTCGTTCGTCTCATCGAGCGCCTTTTGCACGTGTACGACTTGGGCGACAATTTCACCTGCTTCCAAATGACGCTTCAGCCCGCCGAGCGTCGACGCGCAAAACGTGCAGCCGATGCGGCAGCCAACTTGAGTTGTGACGCACACCGAATTGCCGTAGTTATGGCGCATGAGCACGGTCTCGATCGAATAGCCGTCATGAAGCTCAAACAAAAACTTGATCGTCCCATCTTTGGACGTTTGCTTGACGATCGTTTTGAGCGTCGTGATCGAAAACGACGCCGCGAGCTGTTCGCGCAGCCGCTTCGGCAAGTTCGTCATCTCGGCAAAATCGGTGACGCGCTTTTCATACAGCCATTCGTAAATTTGTGTGGCCCGAAACGGTTTCTCACCATGGACAGCGAGCCACTCCTTCCACTCATCAAGCGTGAGCGAATAAACTGACGGCAATGGCAGCGGCGTTTCCCCCGCCAATCGGCGGGCAGCCATATGGGTCGTTTCCACTTACTGCACCTTCTTTCGTAACCGGGCGATAAAAAACCCGTCGGAATCAAAATAATGCGGCAACAGCTGCAGCATGCCTGCTTGCACATGAGGGCGCACCGCATCCGGCATCCGCTCGGCGAGGCGGTCGTCGAGGGAAAAGTCCGGGTGATCGGCCAAAAACCGGGCGATCGCCTCTTCGTTTTCCTCGCGCTCGATGGTACACGTGCTGTATACGAGCGTGCCGCCTTTTTTCAACAGCGGGGCGGCCGCCCGCAAAATGGCTTGCTGCACCTCAATAAGCGCCGCAACATCATCCTTCCCTTTCGTATATTTGATTTCCGGTTTGCGGCGGATGACGCCGAATCCGGTGCACGGCGCATCGACTAAAATACGATCAAACGACTCAGGGGCAAACCGCTCGCCGAGCCGGCGGCTGTCAAGAGCGAGAGCGGTGATGCAGCCAAGTCCGAGCCTTTGCGCCTGCTGCTCAATGAGCTTCACTTTATGCTCGTGAACGTCGACGGCGACAACTTCACCGCGGCCGTCCATCCGCTCAGCGATATGGGTCGTTTTTCCACCCGGTGCCGCGCAGCAGTCGAGCACCCGCTCTCCAGGGGACGGATCAAGCGCCCGAGCGACAAGCATCGAGCTTTCATCTTGAATCGTCAGCCAGCCGGAGCGAAACGTTTCCGTATGCGCCAAGTTCCCTTTTGCCGCGCGGACGGCGTCCGGGGCGACAAGGCCGGGAACAGCCTCCATGCCTTCAGCACGCAGCCGGTCAAGCGCCTCCTCCACCGTCGCCCGCAGCCGATTGACGCGGGCGGTCGATGGCGGTGGACGCAAGTTTGTCTCGCACATGCGCGCCGTCTCCTCCAGACCATATTGCTTGATCCAGCGCCGGACAAGCCATTCCGGGTGGCTCGTGGCGACGGCGAGCCGCTTTTCGGAATCGATAATCGCATCAAGCGAAGGCAGCCCCTCGCGGCCGATCGTGCGCAAGACGCCGTTGACGAGCGAAGCGATGCCGCGATGGCCGCGGCGCTTGGCGATTTCCACCGCTTCAAAGATGGCGGCGCGATCCGGGACGCGGTCCAAATACACCATTTGGTACAACGTCAACCGGAGAAGCACGCGCACCCATAGCTCCAACCGGCGCGCCTTGCGCAAAAATGGCGCTAAATAATAGTCGAGCGTATCGCGCCGCTGCACGGTGCCGTATACGATCTCCGTCAGCAGCGCCGCATCGCGCCCGTCAAGGCGCCCTTTCCGGATGGCGTCATTCAACTGCAGATGGCTGTAGGCTCCTTTTTGTTCAATAGCCAATAACGTATCCAGCGCAAGTTCACGTACGTTCATTGTCCTCTCCTAGCTTCATGCCGGCCGCCAGCCGGCTGCCGGCGCCGCGCAAAAACTCGCTGGCGGTCATCCGCTTTTTGCCGGCCGGCTGCAGTTCGGTAATTTTAATGGCGGTCTCATTGCCGGTGGCGACGACGATGCCGTCTTCTTCAAGCGATAAAATCGTGCCCGGCGGCGCCGAACTGATCGCCGGCACTTTTTCGCCCCACCAGATTTTCCAAACGTTCCCGTCATGCGTCGTATACGTGACCGGCCACGGGCGGAAGGCGCGAATATGGTTGTAAATCGTCTCGCCGGGCTGTGTCCAGTCAATCTGCTCTTGTTCGCGCCGGATATTCGGGGCATATGTCGCTTTCTCTTCCTCTTGTGGAACAGGCGCGATTTTACCTGCCAATAAAAGCGGGAGCGTTTCTGATAATAGTTTAGCCCCGGCGGCGCTTAATTTATCATGCAGTGTGCCTACGGTATCCGTTTCATGAATTGGCACCTCGACTTGCGCCAACATGTCGCCCGCGTCAAGCTTTTCCGCCATATACATAATCGTGACGCCTGTTTTCTCTTTCCCTTGCCAAATGGCGTAATGGATCGGCGCTCCGCCCCGCAGCTCGGGAAGAAGCGAGGCATGGACATTGATGCAACCGTATTTCGGCGCCGCAAGCAGTGCTTTCGGCAAAATTTGCCCGAACGCCGCCGTCACGATCAAATCAGGTGCAAACGCCAGCACTTGTTCATACTGTTCTGGCTCGCGAATTTTCGTCGGCTGCAGCACCGGGATGCCGTACTTTTGCGCCTCAACCTTAACCGGGGGTGGAACGGGTACGCGCTTTCGCCCCTTCGGCTTGTCCGGCTGGGTGACAACGGCCGTAACGTGATAACCGTCATCAAGCAGCTGCCGTAAAACCGGCACCGCAAAGTCCGGCGTTCCCATAAACACAATGTTCGTCATCGGCATCTATCCTTCCAATTCTTTAAGATCGCAGTAGCGGATCACTTTCGTTGTAAACAGCACACCGTGCAAATGGTCGATTTCATGCTGCAAGGCGCGCGCCAAAAAGCCGGTTGCGGCGAGCGTAAACGGACGGCCGCGCCGGTTTTGCGCCCGCACGTTCACAAATTTCGCGCGCGGCACTTCGCCAAACAGGCCGGGAAAGCTCAAACAGCCTTCGACATCAATTTGTTCGCCGCGCGTCTCCATAATAACCGGATTGATGAGTTCGATCCGGCCGTGCTCATCACCGACATCAACAACGGCAATCTGTTTGGCGATACCGACTTGCGGTGCGGCCAGGCCGACCCCGTCGGCAGCCAGCATCGTTTCATACATATCGTCAAGCAGCCGGGCGAGTTCTCGGTCAAACGCCGTCACCGGCGCACACGGCTGTTCCAAAACCGGGGCAGGATAGGTGATAATCGGCAATACAGACAACGTCATTCCTCCGTTTTCACATCATCATATAAGGATTCGTATCGACGGTAATCGCGACCCCGCCGTGGGCGGCATCCGCCTGGTAGCGGTCGATGACCGCCTTGAGCGCCGCCGTTACGTTCGGTTCCCGCTTGTATTTTATCATGCATTGATAACGATATCTATCATGAAGGCGAGCGATCGTCGAGGCGACCGGACCGAGGACAACCGCGTCTTCCGACAGTTGTTTGCGCAAGTAGGCGGCGATTTTTTCCGCCGCTTTGGCGGCAGCCGGCGCTTCTTCATGGGCGGCGGTAATGAGCGTTAAGTAATAGTACGGCGGATAGCCGTGCGCTTTGCGCATCATCATTTCCCGCCGGTAAAAGGCGCGGTAATCGTGGCGGGCGGCAAGTTCGATGCTGTAGTGGTCGGGCGCGTACGTCTGGATGACGACTTCGCCCGGCAGCTCGTGCCGTCCGGCGCGCCCACTCACCTGCGTCAGCAGTTGGAACGTTTTTTCGGCGGCGCGGAAATCGGGCAAATGAAGCATCGTATCAGCCGCAAGCACACCGACGAGCGTCACATCGGGAAAATCAAGCCCTTTGGCAATCATTTGCGTGCCGAGCAAAATGTCGGCTTCCTTGGCGGCAAAGCGGGACAAAAGCTCTTCGTGCGCCCCTTTGCGCCCGGTCGTATCGACATCCATGCGGATGACGCGCGCTGTCGGCAGCAGTTTCGTCAACTCCTCTTCCACTTTTTGCGTACCGGTGCCAAAAAAGCGGATATGCTCGCTCCCACACGCCGGGCAGCGGGGAACGAGCGGCTCTTCATGCCCGCAATAATGACATTTCATTCGCTCGCCGGCGCGATGGTACGTAAGCGAAATGTCGCAATGCGGGCAACGGATGACGTAGCCGCAACCGCGACACATGACAAACGTCGAATAGCCGCGCCGGTTTAAAAACAAGACCGCTTGCTCGCCGCGTTCAAGCCGGAGGCGCAGCTCATCGAGCAGCCGGCGTGAAAACATCGAACGATTGCCGCTGCGCAGCTCCTCACGCATATCAACAACGTGGACGTCCGGCATGCCGCCGTCAGCAATCCGCTCCGGCAGTTCAAGCAGCCCATACACCCCTTTCGCCGCGCGGGCGAACGTCTCTAAGGATGGAGTGGCGCTGCCGAGCACGACCGGGCAGCCGTGGCGGCGGGCGCGGTAAATGGCGACATCGCGCGCATGATAGCGCGGCATTTCTTCCTGCTTGTAGCTCGTCTCATGCTCTTCATCGATGATAATCATCCCTAAGTTTTCAAACGGGGCAAACACAGCCGAGCGCGCCCCGACGACGAGCTGCACTTCTTTCCGGTGGATTTTCCGCCATTCATCATATTTTTCGCCGATCGACAGCCCGCTATGAAGCACCGCCACCTTCGGGCCGAACCGCCCCTTAAACCGCTCAACCATTTGCGGCGTCAGTGAAATTTCCGGCACAAGCACAATCGCCTCTTTTCCTTGGCGCAATACTTCGTCAATCGCCCGCATGTACACTTCCGTTTTTCCGCTCCCGGTGACGCCGTAAAGCAAAAACGTGCGATGCTCTCCGGCACGCACTGAAGCGGTGATTGCTGCAAGCGCTCCGGCCTGAGCTTCGGTGAGCGCCGGCGGCTCGCTCGGCTGAAACGTGCGGTGCCTGTACGGATCACGGTACACTTCAACATCGCTGATCACAATGAATCCTTTATCGACGAGCGCTTTAAGCGGTGCGGAGGAAACGCCAAGCGCCGCCTGCAGCTCGGCCACCGGCACTGCTTCCTCTTTTTCAAGCAAAAACGAAAGCACGTCTTTTTGCCTTGAAGGCAGCGCCGCCAGTGCGTCCTTCGCTTGTTCCGTTGAAACAGCGAGGGCGGCATGCTTCACCGTTTTCTTGCCCGCTTTTTCTTTTACTTCGTAAACCGCTTCAAGCACCCCTTGCTGCACCGCTTTTTGCGCCGGCCGCCATAGGCCGGCGGCTTCAATGTCTTTCCAAGCAGCTTCCATTCGGTCGGCAAACAGCAGCTTTAGTTCATCCGGCAACGCGTCCCGCTTCCGCTCATCCGTCAGCCGGAGCGTTTTTTCATATTTTGCCCGCATCGCCGCCGGCAGCATCGCCTGGTACGCGGAAATGGCGAAACAGAGCGTCGTTTCCGTTAAATAGCGGCCCAAATCGAGAAGTTCTTCATTAAGCACCGGCACGACGTCAAGCACATGTTCGATCGGCTTTAGCTGTTTGATCTCGGAATGGTCTTTTACGTCAATGACAAATCCTTGCAGGCGCCGCGCCCCGAACGGCACTGTCACCCGCATGCCAGGCTGGATGACGCCGCGCCAGCGCTCGGGAATCAAATAGTCGAACGGGCGGTCCGTTTGCCGCGTCGGGACATCGACAATGACCGATGCGACTTTCATCGAATCCCCTCGATATAGGCGTGAATTTCTTTTAAAATCTCCTCGGCCGCTTCCCGTTTCGTCATGAGCGGCAACGGACGGACGGCGCCGTCGCGGCGGAAGATCGTGACGACGTTCG
Source organism: Geobacillus genomosp. 3 (assembly GCF_000445995.2). Taxonomy (GTDB): domain Bacteria; phylum Bacillota; class Bacilli; order Bacillales; family Anoxybacillaceae; genus Geobacillus. The sequence goes on along the minus strand of NC_022080.4, from coordinate 1,064,809 downwards.
TATCGCCGGCAAACCCCGCCCCTTCTTCCACGACATTGTTGGCAACGACCATATCGAGCCGCTTTTCTTCGAGCTTTTTTAACGCATATTGTTCGAGGTTGTCCGTTTCGGCCGCAAATCCGACTAGAATTTGCCTTGTTTTCCGCTCGCCAAGCGTTTTTAAAATGTCAACTGTCCGCTCCATCTCCACGACATAGCCGCCTGGCTGCTTTTTGATTTTTGCCGCCGCGACATGCTTGGGCCGGTAATCAGCCACGGCGGCCGCTTTAATGACAATGTCTGTTTCGGAAAAGCGGGCCATCACCGCTTCATACATCTCAGCGGCCGATTCGACCGACACGGTCTCAACATAATCGGGCGCCGGAAGCGACGTCGGCCCCGAAACGAGCGTCACCGCCGCCCCAAAGCGGGCGGCCGCTTCGGCGATGGCATAGCCCATTTTTCCGCTCGAATAGTTGGAAAAATAACGAACCGGGTCGAGCCTTTCCCGCGTCGGCCCGGCGGTGACAAGAATGCGCTTTCCGCCAAACAGCGGCGGGTCGCCGGCGAAAAAGCGCTCGATATGGGCGATGATTTTTTCCGGCTCTTCAAGCCGTCCTTTGCCGATGTAACCGCACGCCAAATAGCCTTCCGACGGCTCAATGAATCTGTACCCGAACCGATGCAACAGCTCGATGTTCGCTTGGACGGCCGGGTGCTCGTACATGTGGACGTTCATCGCCGGGGCGATCCAAACGGGCGCTTTCGTCGCCAAAATCGTTGTCGTCGCCATATTGTCGGCGATGCCCGCCGCCAGCTTGGCAATCGTATTGGCCGTCGCCGGCGCAACGAGGACGAGATCCGCCCAGTCCGCCAAATCAATATGGGCGATGACAGCCGGATCGTTTTCCGCAAACGTGTCGACATATACTTCTTGGCGCGACAATGCTTGGAACGTAAGCGGCGCAATAAACTGACACGCTCCTTCGGTCATGATCACTTTCACTTCCGCGCCGCGCTGGGTAAGCTGGCTTGTCAGCGCCGCCGCCTTGTACGCGGCGACTCCCCCGGTTACACAAAGCAAAATATGTTTCCCCTTGATCATTTTGGCCACCCCCGATATTGAAAAAAATAACAACCTAACAGCTAGGTTGTTATTTTTCCTCTTCCGCTAATTCGACCTTGTCGCCGGCAATTTCCTCGAGCGCCTGGCCGACAAACTTTTTCGACACCGGCTGTTTCACCATCAGCTCCGAGCCGTCTTGAAGCTGGCGCGCCCGTTTCGCTGCGACTGTGACAAGCTTATATTTCGAGTCCACTTTTTGCATCAGCAAATCGATGGAAGGATACAACATCGTCATTCCACCCCCAACATCCGTTTATACCGCTCGGCGACGCGCTCACGCCGGCAATGTTCGGCGATGACGATCGCCTTGATCCGCTCACAGGCGAGCTCGACTTCGTCGTTTTCGACGACATAGTCGTACGCATCCATCATTTCGAGCTCCTCTTTCGCCGCCTGCAGCCGGTTTTCCACCAGCTCTTTCGACTCGGTGCCGCGCCCGATGATCCGCTTCTCGAGCTCCGACAGGCTCGGCGGGGCAAGAAAAATAAAGAGTGCCTCCGGAAACGCGCGGCGCACTTTCATGGCGCCTTGCACTTCAATTTCCAAGAACACGTCTTTCCCTTCGGCGAGCGTTTTTTCCACATAGTCGACCGGCGTCCCGTAATAGTTGCCAACGTATTCCGCCCACTCAAGCAACTTGTTTTCACGGATCATTTGTTCAAACTGCTCGCGCGACCGGAAAAAGTAATCGACGCCCTCCACTTCGCCTTCCCGCGGTTTGCGCGTCGTGACCGACACTGAGTAATGAAGTTTGATGTCAGGACGCGAAAACAGCGCCTTGCGCACCGTCCCTTTGCCGACGCCGGACGGCCCTGACATGACGATTAACAACCCTCGTTCGTTCCTCAACGTTGAAAACCCTACCCTTCCTCGGAAAAATCATCGCTTCCGTACAAGCGGTTCGCCACCGTTTCCGGCTGCACGGACGATAAAATGACGTGGTCGCTGTCGGTAATGATGACCGCGCGCGTCCTTCGGCCGTGCGTTGCGTCGACGAGCTTGCCGTTTTCGCGCGCATCTTGGATCATCCGTTTGATCGGCGCCGAATCAGGACTGACAATTGTGATAATGCGGGCGGCCGACACCATGTTTCCATACCCGATATTAATAAATTTCATCATCAAGACACGCCCACCTGCCATACTCATTATTGTTGCCGCCGGCAAGCCGTTTTAAACGACGGTTACTCCACGTTTTGCACTTGCTCGCGCATTTTCTCGAGCGCGCTTTTCATCTCGACGACTTGCGCGGCAATGACGCTGTCGTTCGCCTTGGCGCCGATCGTGTTCACTTCGCGGTTTAACTCCTGCACGAAAAAGTCAAGCTTCCGCCCGATCGGTTCATCCGCCCTAAGCACGTCTGCCATTTGTGACAAATGGCTGCGGATGCGTTTCAATTCCTCGTGAATGTCGGCCTTTTCGGCAAACACCGCCACTTCTGTGAGCAGGCGCGCTTCATCAACCGGAGAAGGCGCCCATTCGCGCAGGCGGCGCGCAAGCCGCTCGCGGTATTGCTCGACGACGAGCGGCGCCCGCTGTTCAATGGCTTCCACCCCGGCTTCGACTTCATGAAGGCGGGCGCGCAAATCCGCAGCAAGCGCCTCCCCTTCGCGCCGGCGCATTGCGGCGAGCGCTTTTGCCGCTTCTTCCACCGCCGCCAACAGGAGCGGCTCCACCTCCTCGTTCGCCCCTTCCTCCTCGACCACTTCGACCACCCCATCGAGCCGAAGCAAGTCAGCCGCCGTCGCGCCGCCGTCGAGGGAAAATCGCCTCGCCGCTTCCTGCAAACCGTTCCAATATTGGCCGAGCAAATCCCAATCGATATGTACGTTCCGTTTCACAAGCCCCTCGCCGGCAATCGTGACGAACACTTCCACTTTTCCGCGCCGCACATACGGCAAAATTGCTTTTTTTATTTTATCCTCAAACACGAGCCATTGTCTAGGGAGGCGGATGGAAATTTCACAAAACCGGTGGTTGACCGATTTCATTTCCACCGCCACCGTCAAGCGATCCGTTTTTTTCGTGCTCGCGCCAAAACCAGTCATGCTGTAAACCATGCCATCACACCCGTTGCGTCGTTGATGAAAAAGAAAAGGTCATAGAGCGTGCCTCTATCACCTTTTTCATTATACCATACACGCTATTTATTTTCTCGCGAAAAACGAGCCGGCAAACAAAAATGTCGGCAAGGCGGACAAGCCCACGATGAGAAGCCAGTCAATGACCGCGAGCGGTTTCGTATGGAATACAGCGCCAAGCGGCGGATAATAGATGACCACAAGCAGCAATAGAAGCGACACGAGCACCGCCGCAACGAGATACATATTCCCGAACGGACTGCGGTCAAAAACCGAACGGTCGCAGCGGCAGTCAAACACGTGGATCAATTGCGCCAGCACGAGCGTCGCAAACGCCGCCGTCTGAGCGTAAACGAGATCCGCGCCGCTCCGTTCATACGCGGTCAGAAACGCAGCCAGCGTGACGATGCCGATCAAAAAGCCGCGGCTGATGATTTTCCAGCCGAGCCCGCGGGCGAACACCCCTTCATCCGGGCGGCGCGGCGGCCGCTTCATTACATTTTCTTCCGGGCGGTCAAGCCCAAGCGCCATGGCCGGCAATCCATCGGTCACGAGATTCACCCATAAAATTTGAATCGGCACGAGCGGTAGCGGCAACGCCAGCAGCATGGCAAAGAGCATGACAAGAATTTCTCCGACATTCGACGCCAGCAAATAGCGGATAAACTTGCGAATGTTTTCGTAAATGTTTCGTCCTTCTTCGATCGCCGCCTCAATCGTCGCAAAATTGTCATCAAGCAGCACGAGCGACGCCGCCTCTTTCGCCACCTCCGTCCCCGACCGGCCCATCGCGACGCCGATATCGGCCGCTTTCAACGCCGGCGCATCGTTCACCCCGTCGCCGGTCATGGCGACAATATGGCCACGTCGCTTGAAGGCGTTGACAATTTTCAACTTATGCTCCGGGGAGACGCGGGCAAACACGTAAATATCATCGACCTCGCGTTCGAGCTCATCGACCGACAGCTTCGAGAGCGCCGCTCCGTCCATCACCTTGCCGCCGGGCGGCAGCACGCCAAGCTGTTTGGCGATGGCCGTTGCGGTCAACACATGGTCCCCGGTGATCATCACCGTTTTCATCCCCGCCTCCTTGCAGCGCGCCACCGCCTGTTTCACCTCAGGACGCGGCGGGTCGATCATGCCGGCGACGCCGAGAAACTGAAGCTTCGTCTCCGCCTCCTTTTCCGACTGAATCCGCTCCGTTGCCGCGAGCGGCCGATATGCGACGGCAATCGTGCGCAAGGCCGAGGCCGCCATCCCGTGCACCGCCTTCTCGACCGCCTCTTTCCACGCCGGGGTCAGCGCCTGCTCGCGGCCGTTCCATTCAAGACGGTCCGCCCGCTCAAGCAGCACATCGGGCGCCCCTTTCGTCACGACAAACCGCCGTCCGTTCCGGTCGCGGACGATGACTGTCATCATTTTTCGCTCCGAATCAAACGGAAATTCCCGTTCCACGATATAATCGCGAAGCAGCTCCGTTTTCGTCACCCCGGCCTTTTCAGCGGCGACAAGCAGCGCCCCTTCGGTCGGGTCGCCGTCGACATAGCGGCGGCCGCCTTCTTCCTTTACTTCCGAATCGTTGCAAAGCGCCGCCATCACCAACAATCGGCGAAGCGCCGGGATGCGGTTCGGATCCACAGCCTGGCCGCGCTCGGAAAACTTCCCGTCCGTTTCCACCCCGACGCCGCTGACCGCAAACGTCCGCCCGCCCGTCCACACTTGTGTGACGGTCATCATGTTTTCCGTCATCGTTCCTGTTTTGTCGGAGCAAATGACCGAGGCGCAGCCTAGCGTTTCCACCGCCGGGAGCTTGCGGACGATGGCGTTGCGCTTGATCATCCGCTGCACGCCGAGCGCCAACACGACCGTCACGATGGCCGGCAGCCCTTCCGGAATCGCCGCCACCGCGAGCGATACGCCGGCCAAAAACATGTCGTACATATCATGCCCTTGAACAACGCCGACCGCCACCACCGCTGCCGTCAAGGCCAACGCAACCACAAGCAAAATTTTCCCAAGCTGCTCAAGCCGGCGCTGGAGCGGCGTCATGCCGGCATCGGCCTCTTCGAGCATCGCCGCGATTTGCCCCATCGCCGTTTTCATTCCCGTTGCGATGACGATGCCAATGCCGCTTCCTCTCGTCACCAGCGTCCCCATAAAGGCCATATTGTGCAAATCGCCGAGCGATGCCTGCTCCGTGTGAAGCGGGGCAGCCGATTTGGCTGCGGGCACCGATTCGCCGGTCAACGCCGACTCCTCGATTTCCAGTCCGCTCGCCTCGATCAGGCGGACATCGGCCCCGACCCGGTCGCCGCTTGCCAGCCGCACCACATCGCCGACGACAAGATCGCGCGCCGGGATTTTCACCCACTCCCCGCCGCGCAGCACAACCGCCTGCGGGGCGGACAACCGTTTTAAGGCGGCCAGCGACTTCTCGGCCCGCCGTTCCTGAATAAACCCGAGAACGGCGTTCATGATGACGATCACAACAATCGCCACGGCATCGACATACTCGCCTAAAAACGCGGAAACGACCGTCGCCAACAGCAACACGAGCACCATAAAATCTTGAAACTGACGGAAAAAGACGACGATCGCCGGCGTCGCTTTTCCTTCCGCCAGTTCATTGTGCCCAAACTGCCGCAGCCGTTTTTCCGCCTCCGCCGCGGTAAGCCCGGTCCTGACATTCGTCTTTGCCTCTTGCGCAACATCGTTGGCCGCAAGCGTATGCCACTGCATTTGTCTCCCTCCGTCCTTCCATCTTTTCAGCGCACTGTTCCCACCTTTTTATGCTTATTCATCCCTGTCCGAAAAAATGATCAACTCTCCGCCATGATGTCTGACGGCCTAAACAGCCCGCCGTCATCGGCCGGCCGCGGCCCTGTCCTTATAAGAGAAAAGCGGTGCTGCAACCTTTTCGTCCTGCATCACCGCCCACGCTCAGGCAATATTCAAAGAAATGTTCAAAACAGCGCGTCATGTGGTAAGATCGGAATAGCAGACAACCAACATAGAAAGGTGTTTCCTATGTCCTTTGACGGAGTGTTGACATACGCCATTGCCGGTGAACTGAACGAGGCGCTTGCAGGCGGGCGGATCACGAAAATCCATCAGCCGTCCGCCTATGAGATCGTCATGCTTGTGCGCGCCCGCGGCCAGAATCATAAAGTGCTGCTATCGGCGCACCCGACGTACGCCCGCGTCCACTTGACGAATGAAACGTACGACAATCCGCCCGAGCCGCCGATGTTTTGCATGCGGCTGCGCAAACAGTTGGAAGGAAGCATCATCGAGTCGGTCCGCCAAGTCGACTTTGACCGGATCATCATCATCGACGCAAAAGGGCGCGACGAGCTCGGCGACGTGCAAACGAAGCGGCTCATGATCGAAATCATGGGCCGCCATAGCAACATCATCCTAGTCGACGCGTCAACCAACACGATCATCGACAGCTTGAAGCATTTGCCGCCATCGGTCAACCGCTACCGGACGGTGCTCCCCGGGCATCCGTACGTCGCCCCGCCGGCGCACGGCAAACTCAATCCGCTCGAGGCGACCGAAGAAACGGTGCTGAAAAAACTCGACTTTCACGCCGGCAAGCTCGCCCAGCAGCTTGTCTCCGCCTTCAGCGGCATTTCGCCGCTGTTCGCCAACGAAGCCGTGTTCCGCGCCGGGCTCGCCAACCGGGCGACGCTGCCGAAAAGCTTTCTCGCGCTCATCGATGACGTTCGGCACCGCCGCTTTGCCCCGATGATGTACACGAACGGGGAAAAAGAATGGTTTTACGTGTTGCCACTTAAGCACTTACAAATCGAAGGCCAGCCGTTTGCGAGCGCCAGCGGGCTATTGGACCGCTTTTATTTCGGCAAGGCCGAGCGCGACCGCGTCAAGCAGCAAGCCCATGACATCGAGCGGCTCATGGCGAACGAAAAGGCGAAAAATGAGAAAAAGCTCCTCAAGCTCGAACAGACGCTGGAGGAAGCGAAACAAGCCGACATTTACCGGCTGTACGGCGAGCTGCTCACCGCCCACCTGTACGCCGCAAAGCGCGGCATGACGGAAATCGAGGTCGTGAACTACTACGACGAAAACGGCGGCACGATCACCATTCCGCTCGACCCGCAAAAATCGCCGTCTGACAACGCGCAACAATACTTTCAAAAATACCAAAAAGTGAAAAACTCGCTTGCTGTCGTTCAAGAACAAATCGAGCGGACGAAAGAAGACATCGCCTATTGCGACACGATTTTAAGCCAGCTCGAAACCGCCGCGCCAAAAGACGTCGAGGAAATTCGCGATGAGCTCATCGAACAAGGCTATTTGCGCCCGCGCGCGACAAAAGGGACGAAAAAGCGAAAACCAACCGCGCCCGAGCTGGATCGCTACATCGCAAGCGACGGCACGGAAATATTGGTCGGCAAAAACAACAAACAAAACGATTATTTGACAACGAAGCTCGCCCACAAAGACGACATTTGGCTCCATGTCAAAAACATCCCTGGCTCGCACGTCGTCATCCGGAGCAGGCAGCCGTCCGACGAGACGCTCCTCGAGGCGGCGAACTTGGCCGCCTACTTCAGCAAAGCCCGCCAGTCCGGATCCGTGCCTGTCGACTACACGCGCATCCGCCATGTCAAAAAACCGAGCGGCGCCAAGCCGGGGTTTGTCATTTACGAACACGAGCAAACGCTCTACGTCACGCCGGATGAAGAGCTCATCCGCGCCATGAAACAGCGGCAAAAAGAACAAGCGGCGAAACGGCCGTAAACGGGCCTCGATGCCCTTCAACATGGCATCGGCGATTCGCGGGAACTTCCATCGCCATCGACACGGCCTAGCGCCGCAGAAAAGACAACGGGCTGTCTGCAAGACCAGTTTCATTGGCCTTACGGACAGCCCGCTTTGCAAACTTATCGAGTCAACCACAAGCCGCCATCGCGACTGCAAGTTGTTATCTTCAATAATCGTTGCCGTTTTGGATATGGTATAATAATGAAAAAAGCGAGGGAGATCCGATGAATCCAGAACCGTCCAAACTGTATACGTATGCCGATTATATTCAATGGGATGGGCGTTGGGAGCTTATTGATGGAAAAGCTTACAACATGAGCCCTTCCCCAACGTGGGAGCATCAGTTTACCGTTATGGAACTATCGTTCGCATTTCGTTCGTACTTTCAAAATAAAGATTGCTACGTTGCCATTGCTCCGTTTGATGTTCGTCTCTCCGAAAACGATGACTACACATATGCAAAACATGTCGTTCAACCCGATATTTCTGTCATTTGCAATCGAAACAACTTAACACCAAACGGCTGTTTAGGAGCCCCAACACTCGTTGTCGAGGTTCTTTCTCCATCTACAGCGTTAAAAGATCGAAATGAAAAATTTAAACTATACGAACAATTTGGCGTAAAAGAATATTGGATTGTTGACCCTTTGTATAAAACGATTGAAGTATTTGGATTAGAAGATGGATTTTTTAAAAAAAGAGAAGCGTTTGGGGAACATGAAACCATCATCTCTTTTCTATTTACCGATTTTTCTCTCGAGGCGAGGCGATTATTTTTTCAATAAAAATAAAAAATGCAGCAAAACAAGCTATATACATCCAAATTAGCATGTTAACCTCTGGTTCACGCAGTACATCTGATGCGGCGTAATACTTGGTCTGAATGTTGTAAGCCTTCATCCATTCAATGAAGACGTTCACAATAAAAACACCCTATCTAATGCTCATGCATCCGGATAGGGACTTCGTTTTATCCACGCAATGTCGCGCCAAATTGCTGTTCAACCGCTTTCATCACTTGTTCGTGAACGTTTGTTACTTCCTCATCCGTTAATGTCCGTTCTGGATCGCAACAGCGAAGCGACGAGCGAGGCATCTCCCCCGCTTGATCCATGTCCAATCGAGTAGGAGGGGGCGGCTAACCCCCGTCCCCTCACACCACCTAGCATGCGGGTCCGCACTAGGCGATTCGTCAACCTTGACGGAGCTCCGAAATATCGTTGCGTCAAACTCTTGAGTCCTTGAGCGGTCCAGTATGTCTTGCCCAGGGCTTGGTGGAGTTGCGGCGCTTTCGTTGTTCGCCAAGCTCCTTTTCGGGTATTGGCGATCTCCATCACTGCTGTTTCCTTCAATCCCAGCGCCCTTAACTCACGGATTCTGGTTCTGACCCGTTTCCATTGAAGCCATTGACAGAGTCGAAGCCTTCTCCGAATCCATCCTTCGATGTTCTGAAGGACAGACGGGGTTTCGATGAGCCGAAAGTACCCGATCCATCCCATGACGTATTGGTTGACACGATGAATTCGTTCCGGCATCGATATGCTCCAGTTTGGGTTGGCACGCAACATCTCGAAAGAGTCTGATTCACCCCTGAGTTGACGTTCGGTCCTTCCTGTTTCAGGCGTCCCTTACTCCAGTACTATGACCTCTGCTGACTCCTGTACGTTCAGCACTTCTGGTTGCCATCGTCAGAAGGCATGTCGTACAGGCCTCCCCGGATAAGGATGGACACTTTCCACTCATGCACCTGCCCAATCTACCTTCACAGCCCTTGGCGGCTTAGGACTTCGTCTTGTTCAGCAGACTCGTCCGACTGTGGCGGCCTCTCATTGGGTTCGTGTACCTCAGGTCAAGTGTTTGCCTCCAGCTTCCTTCAGATTCCACCTCGCGGTGGACACCCTTGTCTTCAGCTAACGGTAGGCGCTCGCCAGCCCCCGTTCGGGACTCCCACCCTATAGCGTCGCATCCATGCCGGGCGTACTGACAAAAGCGCGAACCGTTTTGTGGTTCGCGCTTCTTTCCCGCTTTATACGCGTAAGAGCATTTGCTCCTCACCTTAAGGAAGAGAAAACAATACATACCGGGCTTTCTGTCTCCAAAATCCAGCCGGTAGGCTGTAGTTCGCCGGTTTTGCCATCCACTTTAAAGGCCACGATCGTATCGCTGTCCTCATTCGCAACGTACAGGAACGTTCCGAATGGATCAAACGTGAAAAATCGGGGAGTCGCACCTTTGGTAGACTCCCAGCCAATAGGGGAAAGTTCACCGGTTTGTTGATCCACCGCAAAAATGGCGATGCTATTATGCCCCCTGTTTGACGCGTATACGAAACGCCCGCACGGTGAGACAGCGATTTCTGCCGCTGTATTTCCATTAACATGGCTAGGAACGGTCGGTATCGTTTGTTTCATCGTTAGCCGTCCATTTTCTTTTTCAAACGCATATACCGTGACAGTAGAATCAAGCTCATTCACAACATACGCATACGGCAAGACTGGATGGAAAGAGATGTGCCGCGGTCCGGCCCCTTCCTGCGTTGTTCCAAAAGGCAAATGTCTTGAAGTCAGTTCGCCTGTTTCGGCATTCAGTGTAAACAAAATGATCCGGTTAAGCCCTAAATCGGGAACAACGAGGAAACGTCCCGTAGGATCAAATACCGTATGGTGGGGATGAGAAATCCCCTATTTTTCATATAGATGCGTTGCAGTGACATACTCCCACCACCTACGCTTCGCTTAGAGGTGGGGGTTTCTCGGGTAATCCCATCTCATGATGGGAAGTTGACCGAGCGATCCCCGTGTGCCCCACGGTTCGAGGACAAGTTAGACTATCGCTAATCGTTTCATGCCCTCATGTTTGATATTGATGGCCGCATTGACGTCCCTGTCGCTCTCGAATCCACATTCACAGCGGAATGTACGCTCAGAAAGCGATAGAGACTTCCTCACTTTGCCGCAGCACGAACAAGTTTTCGATGATGGAAACCATTTGTCGATTTTGATCAGCTTCTTCCCCTGTTCGGCCAACTTGTACTGAAGGAAAGAGGTGAACATGCCCCAGCCATTGTCATGAACGCTTTGACCGAAATGGAGGGCTTGGGACATTCCCTTCATGTTGAGGTCTTCGATGACCACGCAATCATAAAGTTTCGCTAATTTGTGCGACTCCTTATGCAGAAAGTCCTTGCGCTGGTTGGCCATTTTCTCATGCAACTTCGCTACTTTCAGACGCTGTTTATGCCAACGATTCGAGCCTTTCTTTTTACGAGACAATTTACGCTGTTCTTTCGCTAATTTTCCCAATGCTTTGCGATAGAATCGAGGATAATTGGCTCTCTTACCCTCGCTATCGACATACAGCGTACTCATGGAAAAGTCAAGCCCAACAACAGTTTGTCCTTCTTTTGGTGCAGGTTGATGTTCGTACTCTGTGAGAATCGAAATATAGTATTTTCCTGTTTTTGTTTTCGTGATCGTACAAGCCTTGATGATATGGTGGGCAGGAATCTCCCGGTGTTGCTTGAGCTTGATCCATTTCAGTTTGGGCAACTTGATATAGCCATCTGAAAGCTTCATGTTGCCATTCACCACATTTGTGGTGTACGACTGTTTCGCCTTGCGGTTTTTGAACTTTGGAAATCCAGCGCGGCCAGAAAAGAAGTTTTGAAACGCTTTTTGCAAATTCAATTGGGCGTTTGCCAGCGCAAGGCTATCCACTTCTTTTAGCCAAGGAAACTCCTTTTTGTACTTGGCAGGGGTCGGAAATTTTTGCTGTTTCAAGGATTCTTTATCGTCCTTGAACTTTTCAAACAGTTGTATGCGCTCTTCAAGCATTTTGTTATACACGAAACGGACACAACCGAAGGTTTTGGCGAGCAGTTGTTCTTTTGTTGGGTATAGACGGAACTGATAGGCTTTGTTGGCCATATCGACACCACATCACTTCATACCTTGATGTTCTATATAGTTTTTTATTACTTCAATGGGCGCACCACCCGTTGTAAGCAGGCAAACGCTTCTTGACCAAAAATATTCTTTCCACCGTTTTCTTTTCACTTGCGGAAAATGCTTTTTGATCTTGCCATGATGTACGACAGCCAACATAAGCAATTAGTTTTGCATTTGTTTTATTTTCATTTTTTTCGATTGCCATAGTTTTTTCTGCCCCCTTACCCCCAGCGCACTAAAAATGTATCAACCTAGCCTCTTTTTTACTGAGCGGTTTTCAGCGAATTTCCGAATGGACTTTGTGCAAGTCGGCGCATGACGGTCTGCATAATCCCGCCATTGCGATAGTATTCCACTTCTATGGCGTTATCAAGACGGACGATCACGTCAAACTCAAAGCAGGTTCCGTCTTCCCGAATCCCCTCTACCTTGATCTTTTGCCCTGGTTTGACTCCTTTGTCCAACCCGATCGTTCTGAACGTTTCTGCTCCTGTGATCCCGAGAGAGGAAGCGTTTATGCCATCGACAAACTGCAAAGGCAACACTCCCATGCCAACTAGATTGCTGCGGTGGATTCTTTCAAAACTCTCGGCAATGACGGCTTTGACTCCTAAAAGATACGTCCCTTTTGCCGCCCAATCCCTCGAGCTTCCTGTGCCATATTCTTTGCCCGCTATAATCAGCAACGGGATGTCCTTTTCCTTATATTTCATCGCCGCATCATAAATAGACATGATTTCTCCCGTTAACCAATTTTTTGTCATCCCTCGCCCCGCTTCTGGAACCATAAGATTCAGCACATTGGCCAGCGCTCCCCTTACCATGACATGATGATTGCCTCTGCGCGACGGATAGGAGTTAAAATCTTTCGGTTCTACTCCGCAACTTTGCAAATACAGCCCAGCAGGACTGTTGGGGAGAATGACTCCCGAGGGGGAGAGATGATCCGTCGTGACGACATCCCCTAACAGCGCAAGGACACGAGCTTCTTTTATGTCTTCCATTTCTTTTACATCCCAACGGAAGCGTTCCAAGAACGGAGGTTTGCGGATGTAACAAGAACGTTCGTCCCATTGATACAGCAATCCTTCAGAAATATCAATACGATTCCATTGCTCATTTGCTTCGTATACGACCTCATACCGTTTACGGAACAATTCAGGTTGAAGTGATTGCTGCAACACTTGCTGGATTTCGGCTGAAGACGGCCAAAGTTCTTTTAAATATACCGGTTGGTGATTTTTATTATATCCGATCGGTTCTGTCGTCAAATCGATATTGACCGTACCTGCCAAGGCATAAGCAACAACAAGCGGAGGCGATGCCAAATAGTTTAATTTCACTTGTGGATGTATACGCCCTTCAAAATTGCGGTTTCCTGACAACACACTAGCTACAGTCAGTTCGTGATCGGCGATGGCCTTACTGACCTCCGGGAGAAGCGGCCCCGAGTTGCCAATACATGTCGCACACCCGTAAGCTGCGATATAGAATCCTAACTCTTCTAAGTAGGACAGCAACCCTGCCCTCTGCAAGTAATCTGTGACCACCCGCGAGCCCGGGCTTAGAGACGTTTTCACATACGGCGGCATCCGAAGTCCTTTCTTAACGGCATTTCTGGCCACAAGTCCAGCCGCCACCAATAACGTGGGATTGGACGTATTCGTACAACTTGTGATTGCTGCTAAAACAATCGCACCGTTTTGCAAAACTGACTGTGTCCCATCTTCATGCGTAATGACCACTGATTTTTGCCAATCCTTCTCCGTGAGTCCATAACCGCCTTGCGGCAATGGGGCTTGAATCATCTCTTGGTAACGTTTCTTCATCTGTCCTAATTCAATGCGATCCTGCGGGCGCTTAGGCCCTGCCAGACAGGGAACAACGGTCGATAAATCCAGCTCAATGATTTCAGAATAGCATGGTTCCGGGCTTTCTTCTTGCTTATACATGCCTTGGATTCGGTAATACGTTTCCACAAGGTCTATTTGTTCCTCATCGCGGCCCATCAGCCGCAAGTAGTTTATCGTTTCCCTGTCGACAGGGAAATAGCCCATAGTGGCCCCATACTCAGGCGCCATATTCGCAATGGTCGCGCGATCAGCTACACTCAGCGTTTGAACTCCTGAACCGAAAAATTCCACAAACTTGCCAACAACCCCTTTTTGCCGAAGAAGATTGGTAATGGTCAAAGCCAAATCGGTCGCTGTCACTCCCTCAGAAAGTGAACCCGTGAGTTTCAGGCCAACGACTTCTGGCATGACGAAGTACACAGGCTGCCCTAATACAGCCGCCTCTGCTTCGATTCCGCCTACTCCCCACGCTACAATTCCCAATCCGTTAATCATCGTTGTACGGGAATCGGTTCCAATCAGCGAGTCTGGAAAAATTACCGTTTCATTGCCATTCTTTTTTAAGGAAATAACCGATGATAGAAACTCCATATTCACTTGATGCATAATGCCGCTCGAGGGTGGAACAACGCGAAAATTAGCGAACGCTTTTTGCGCCCAACGCAAAAAACGAAAGCGTTCCATATTTCGGTTGAAGTTGAGTTGTTCATTTAAGTTGACGGCGTCCGGCTTTCCAAAATAATCAATTGTCACCGAATGATCTACGACAAGGTCTACAGGAATAAGAGGGTTGATTTTACGAACATCTCCTCCCATCTGTGCCATTGTGTCGCGCATGGCTGCTAAATCCACTAATGCCGGTAGTCCGGTCGTATCATGCATAAGAATCCTAGACGGCTTAAAAGGCACTTCCCGGGTTGTCTCGCGCTTTTTTCCCCAATTCGCTAACATGGCGATATGCTCTGCGGTGATCGCGGAACCATCAAATTCACGTACAGCCGCTTCCAACAACACTTTGATGGAATAAGGCAGTCGGGAAACGTTTCCGACTCCATCCTCTTCGAGCGCGTTGATGCGATAGAAAGAGTAGGTTTTTCCACGTAAAGAAAAATGAGATTTCGTTCTCCGTATGCTTTTGAGCACTTTGTCTTCCATTGCCGATAGCCACCTTTTCTCTTTGGTTGATTTCATTTTATTACAAAACTGAAAAGCGAAAGAAATATCAATTTGTTATGAGCAGGTATGAAAATTTTATATGTGCAACACTCTTGGTGCATTTTGGGCGCCACGGTCTTGCCAAAAAGAAAGATAGCGGGTAGATTAAAATAACAACAAGGAATGGATATAGAGGTGTGTAATCATTATGGAAGACCGCGACTGGATGATTTTGCATACCCTTTATAAGGAGAAAAGTATTACGAAAACCGCCCAACGACTATTTATTTCGCAACCAACACTAACAAAACGCCTGCAACAAATTGAAAAAGAGTTGGAAGTCAAAATTGTGGATCGCGGATTCAAAGGAGTGCAATTTACGCCGGAAGGAGAATACCTCGCCAAGTGTGCTGAAGATATGTTGCATCGTCTTCGCGTGATAAAAGAAAATTTAAAGAATTTCCATCATCAAGTAGCGAGAACGTTGCGCCTTGGTGTATCGAACTTCATTAGCAAATACAAACTCCCTGCTCTGCTCAAATATTTTAAAGATCAGTACCCTCAAGTCGAATTCCAAGTGAAAACCGGCTACAGTCGAGATATTTTTGCTTTATTATATAGTCAGGAAGTCCATGTGGCTTTTATTCGCGGGGAATACAACTGGCCTGATCAAAAACACTTGCTGTTTGAGGAAAACATCTGTGTTGCCTCTAAGCAAGAGGTAGATTTAGAACAACTCCCCCAACTGCCAAGAATTGATTATAAAACAGACGTCTTATATAGGCAGTTAGTGGATAACTGGTGGGCGGAGCGATATATACATCCTCCGTATATCGCTATGGTCGTCGATCAAGGGGACACATGCAAAGAAATGGTGGCCAATGGATTAGGATACGCGATTATGCCTTCACTATTTTTGGAAAATGTGAAAGGGCTTCATAAAATCTGCCTGACAGATAAAAAAGGGCGTCCTCTCACCCAAAAAACATGGATGATGTACCATCAAGACTCTTTAACATTAAATGTCGTGAACGCCTTTGTTGATGTAGTCAAACAGCTTGATATATATTCCTTATAAAAATAATAAAAAGGAACGGCGGCATCTGCCCCGTTCCCCGTTCCTTTTTATTTATTCAAGACATTTTCCAAATACCGAAGCGCTTCCTCCCTGCTGGATACCCGTTTTGCTCTGTCGAGATCCATTTGCAGTTTTTCTAATGCCTTTTGTAAAATTTCCTGTTCCCGCATTTGTGGTACAACAACAACTCCATCAGCATCACCGACGATCATATCACCCGGATGCACCGTCACCCCACCGCAAGAGACAGGGACATTGATTTCCCCCATACCAGCCTTTCCACTAGCTGCCACAGTCGTTCCGAGGCAGAAAACAGGAATATTCAATTTTCTAATCCCCTCAATGTCCCGTATCACCCCGTGGGCAACAATCCCTTTTATTCCTAACATTTGTGCTACGCCAACTAAAAAATCTCCTGCGATGGCCCGATAGGTGTCCCCTTTGGCGTCTACCACAAGGACACTTCCCGGCGGCGCTTCCTTCAGCGCCTTCAAAAAAACAAGATTGTCCCCTACGGGCATTTTCACTGTAAACGCTCTTCCTGCCACGCGATCATTTTCCTTCAAAGGCTTGATCTGCGAATCAAGATTATTGAGACCTTGCATCACATCAGAAATACAGGTGGTCGGTATCATTTCAAACTGACTGATTATATTCATTTCACCACTTCCCCTTTTAGCTGATTGGATTGTGAAGCCTGATGTTTAGAAAAACCTTGCCTTTTTTCAAGGCGCATCAACAAAACCATGATAAATGAGATAAATAAGAGCACACTTAAAAATACCAAACCTGCTTCCGTGCACAGCGCCCGTATCATTCATTCATATTCAGCCTCCTCCAATTGTCATTGAAATCGTTTTCCGAAAATGGCATAAAAATTGATCAACACGTATCCTTAGTGTTATCCCCCCTTCCTTTTCAACCTGCTGCGAAACAGGATTGATCCATGAGCAAAAATGGCAAGCAAAACGTCACAGGAAAGCGTTTACCAGAGCTGGCGACCCATCTGAACCAAAAACAACGCCCATGGACGTTTTCTTTTATTACTTCCATCTTAGCGAAAAGTAGCATGGTAGAAGAAATAGTTTTCGTTCATGACGCGGTATTCGAATTTCGAATGTATGACAGACAACGAGGATGGCCAGGGCAAAGTGGAATACATTCAATCATTCAAAGATGCCATGTTTTTCATGATGAACTATAAGAAGATCAGCAACTTACCGAATACAGGCCTCTTTCTCGGCCATACCAGCAGCCAAAAAGGAGAAAGAGGCCCAAAACATAAAACTGGGTGATTAATCGATGATATTAGGTACAAGGACAAACCCTTCCATCAATCGCCGGGCACTGCGGCTCATCACCACTTTTTTTACCATCCAACTATGATGATGTCGTTCGACTGCAGCTCCTACTCTTACAATGCCCGACGGATGCCCGATGCGAATCTCGGATACTGCGCGTCCTAAAATGTTGCTCACGATCGTTCCCGGGATCGCCGCCGCAGCAGCCATCGCCACCGCACCTGTGCCTGTCATGGCATGATGCAGTTTCCCCATCGACAAAATGCGCGCCAACAGGTCAATCTCTTCCCGGCGCACCACTTTGCCGCTCGATGCAGTATAGCTTGCTGGCTCAGCCAAAAAGGCAATTTTCGGTGTATGCTGGCGTTTCGCCATGGCGTACTCGATGTCGTCTGCCACCCCCATAGCGACAGCCCCGTGAGCGCGGATCCATTCCAACCGCGCCAACAAATCCGGATTGCCGTTAATATCTTGTTGCAATTCTGTTCCCGTTAATCCCATTGACGATGCAGAAATAAAGACAGAAGGATTTCCGGCATTGATTAGAGTTGCCTCCACTTCTCCTATTCCCGGAACGTGAAGGATGTCGATGGGATTTCCGGTTGGCAGAACCCCTCCCTCCCCGCCAGGATCAAGGAATTCCAGCTTGATTTCCGACGCTGGAAAGGCTACTCCGTCTAGCACGAAATCGCCAAGCTCTTGCACTTCTCCATCCTTCATCGGGACATGGGCGATGATTTCCTTTCCAATGTTCTCCTGCCAAATATGGACAGTGGCCACCCCATCCTTAGGAGCATCGACGAGCCCGTGATCAATCGCAAAAGGACCAACCGCCGCTGTAAGATTCCCGCAGTTCCCACTCCAATCAATGAGTGGCTGCCCTATGGCTACTTGGCCGAATAAATAATCAACATCACATCCGGGCCGGTTGCTTTTGCTGATGATGACCACCTTGCTCGTGCTTGACGTCGCCGCACCCATGCCATCGATTTGCTGCCCATACGGATCCGGACTTCCCATCACACGCAACAATAGTTTGTCACGTTTCGACGGATCAGAGGGCAAATCTTCTTTCAGAAAAAAAATTCCCTTACTCGTTCCGCCTCGCATATAAACGGCAGGGATTTTGATTTGTTTTCCCCACTGCTTCACTTCGTTCTCTCCTTCCAACTTTATGCGACTGAAAGGCGCGGAGGCGGCATCCTAAATAGCGGCCTGCCTTCCCCGCCCCACTGGCACGATGCTTCCTGAAACAGTGCAACAGCCGATGTCAGCCTTTCAGCCTTTTCTTTTCACAAACGGATCGGCTCCCGCTTCAAGCTAAGGGGGAGTAGTTCACTTTCTTACGAAGAACCATTGGCAATACACCACCATGGCGGTAATAATCAATCTCTATCTCGCTGTCGAAACGGACGATCACGTCAAACACCTTCCGGCAGCCGTATTCATCAGTGGCGATCACCGTTACAAGTTGGCGGGGGCGGATGTGATTGTCAATATGGATATCATATCGTTCGCGCCCAGTTAAGCCAAGGGTATCAGCATTTTCTCCCTCTTGGAATTGAAGAGGAAGCACACCCATCAATGCCAAGTTGCTGCGGTGGATACGCTCGAAGCTCTGCGCCAAAACCGCTTTGACGCCAAGCAGCGCAGTCGCTTTCGCCGCCCAGTCCCGGGAACTGCCCATGCCGTAATCCATCCCGGCGATCACCAATAATCCCGTTCCATCTTGTTGATATTTCATAGCCGCATCGTAAATGGACATGACTTCCCCGGTTGGGAAATATGTTGTTACGCCGCCCTCTGTTCCCGGCGCTACTTCGTTTCTCAAACGGATATTGGAAAAGGCACCGCGCATCATTACTTCATGATTGCCGCGGCGGGAGCCATAGGAGCTTAAATCCCCCGGCTTTACCCCTTGCGACAACAAGTATTTTCCTGCCACACTATTAGGCGGAATCGTCCCCCCAGCCGGAGAGATGTGATCGGTCGTAACGGAATCGCCAAGTTTGACAAGCACCCGCAACCCGTTCAGCGATTCGATTGGCCTAGCCTCTTTGGACATATTTTGGAAAAAGGGCGGGTTGCGAAGAAATGTCGAATCTTCCTCCCATTCATAAAGCAATCCTTTGCCCGTCTGCAATTGATTCCATGCTTCATTCCCGCTGAACATGCTTTTGTTTTGCTGTTCATATAAATCTACTGTAATGGTTTCAGCTATTACCTTTTCGATTTCCGAATGGGTTGGCCATATGTCTTGCAAGTAAACAGCCTTTCCCTCTTTGTCTGTTCCGAGAGGCTCGTTTTGAAGATTGATGTCCACACTTCCGGCAATAGCATACGCAACAACGAGAGGAGGGGAAGCTAAAAAGTTCGCTTTAATGAGCGGATGAATGCGTCCTTCAAAATTGCGATTGCCGGATAACACTCCACAAACAATCAAATCGTTCTGTGCGATCGCCTCCGCCACTTCGTCAGGAAGAGGGCCTGAATTCCCTACACATGTTGTACAGCCATAGCCGACAAGATAGAATCCGAGTTTTTCGAGATAAGGAAGCAGCCCGGCCTTCCGCAAATATTGGGTAACGACCTTCGATCCAGGAGCAAGGCTCGTTTTGACAAACGGCGGAACGGATAGCCCTCTTTCTACGGCCTTTTTTGCCAACAGACCAGCGCCAATCATGACATACGGATTGGAAGTGTTTGTGCAGCTCGTAATGGCCGCAAGCACAATGGAGCCTGTTTTTAACGGATACGTTTGGCCGTCGTGGAAGGCGACAGAACATTGTTTGTCTATCTCCTCTTCGCTGAGGCCATATCCGTGATTCCCCAATGTGTTCGTTAAGGACTTTCGAAAAGCCTCTTTCACCTCAGATAATCGGATCAAGTCCTGTGGACGCTTCGGACCAGCGACATACGATTCAATGGTAGAAAGATCCAATTCGATCACTTCCGTATACATCGGCTCCTCAGCATCCGGTGTAAAAAACAGCCCATTCGCCTTGCAATAAGCCTCTACAAGCTGTACTTGTTCCTCCGTTCGTCCGGTTAGACGCAAAAAGTTCAATATTTCCTGATCTACAGGGAAGAAGGAGATGGTTGCTCCATTTTCTGGCGACATATTGGCGACCGTCGCCCGATCGGCCACAGATAAATTTGTGACCCCTTCCCCGAAGAATTCCACAAATTTTCCGACAACGTGTTTCTTGCGAAGCAGATGTGTAACATAAAGAGCAAGATCTGTCCCGGTTGCGCCAGCAGGCAATTTGCCTTTTAGACGAATCCCAATTACCTCTGGGGCTGGAAAGTACGAAGGTTGCCCGAGCATCGCCGCTTCTGCCTCAATGCCTCCGACTCCCCATCCAACGACCCCGATCCCATTCACCATTGGTGTATGTGAGTCGGCTCCAAAACAAGTATCAGGGAAGGCGAGATATTCGCCATTTTCTTCCGTTGACTGTACAACCGAAGCAAGATATTCTACATTGGCTTGATGAATGATAGCGGTCGAAGGCGGCACGACGCGAAACTTCTTGAAAGAGTTGGACGCCCATTTAAAAAATTTGTACCGCTCATAGTTGAGCTCAAATCCTCGTTCGACATTATATTTCAATGCATCCGGCGTTCCGAACTTCTCTACTTGTTCGGCATGATCGATGACAAGGTCAACAGGGATTTCCGGGTTGATCATCTCCGGGCTTCCGCCCATATCCGCCATGGCTTGGCGCAAAGACGCGAGATCAACAACAACCGGAACACCCGTAAAATCCTGCAAAACGATTCGCGCAGGCTTAAAAGGAACATCAATCTCTCTTTTCCACTCGTCGGTTCCCCATTTTGCCAAATTCTCAATATGTTCTTTTTTGATTGCCACCCCATCGTATTGGCGGAGCACCGATTCCAATAAAACTTTAATCGAATAAGGAAGCCGAGAAACTTTCCCAACCCCTAATTCTTCCAGACCCATCAGACGATAATAGGTATACCTCTTGCCATTGACCGTAAAAAAGGAACGCGTTCGAAAAATATCATGTTCTGCGATCAACGGTTTCCCTCCCCTTTCATTCCATTCATGCAACTTTCAATTCGATTATAAGTTGGGATAATCTATAATAAAAATATCGTTTTTTGATGGTTAACCATGATGAAATGGAATACCTAACAACAAGAGACCACACACGGTCACAGAGAAGGTTCGTCACGTGGAGGATATCTCAACGCAAAACACCGTGGCGGGGGCCAACCGCACTAACGGTTTTCCCATAGTGCGGCCGTAAAGGAGCAATGATGACGGGGAGACGATGAAGTTAAGAAAAAACGCCCTAGCAAGGGCCTTCCCACTTTCCCATATTCAAAAGGGCTGCACTGCGCAAAGGTGAACGTGTTTCACCAGTCGTCCAAATGTTCCACTAAATCCACAAACAGCTTAGCGATTTTGAGTGCCAACACTTCTTCATGATAAATCATCCACGTTTTCCGGAGGATCGGCGTTCCTTCCCGACCTGTGAGATCGAGCTTGTACAAGTGCGGCGCATCATGAAGGATCCGGCGGGGGACGATCGCATATCCAAGACCATGAATCACCATTTCCTTGCAAGTATCCACTCGGTCGACCGTCATCCCAACGTACGGGGGCTGTTCGAAATGTTCAGCCCACCAGTTATCAATGATGCCTTTAAATAAAGACTCCGTGCGATAGTCAATTCTTGGCAAGCGAGGAAGATCGCCAAGGTCGAATTCTTCCCTATAAGCAACGCAAAGCGTTTCTTCAAATAAGAGATGCTTTTTGCCCGCCCATTGATAGTCTCCCCGAACAAATCCAATATGTACATCCTGATTGTACACCCATTGAAACACTTCCCGGCTCCAACCTGTTTGCACTTGGAATTCAACATGCGGATGTTCATCTTTAAAACGTTTTAATACTCGCGGAAGCTGATACTTGGCAAAGTAATTCGAAACGCCTAGCCGCAGCGTTCCCTCTACGACAGCTGTATTCATATCCTTGACATGTTCTCTAATCTTGCGCAAATGACGCAACATTTGTTCTGCGCTCTTCGCCAAATACTCTCCTTCAGGGGTAAATTGCACTCCTCTTCTCCCCCTTTGCACGATGGTCACGCCAAAATGCTGCTCAATCTCGCGAAGCCGCTTCGAAATCGTTGGCTGGGAAATAAACAGCTCTTGGGCGGCTTTCGTGATGTTTTTATATTTAAATAAGGTTTGCAAAAGTTCCCAATCCCGTTCTTCCATAGTACCACTCTCCAAGAACAGATTGTTGTTTCTATCCGTCTCTGTCAATCATACCATTATTTTATTTAGAACTTGCACAAAAAAAACAATAAAATGACAGTGGACAGAGAGGCGTCGTCTATGTTTTTTTGCCCTTCTCTGCATTTTTGGCTTGCAAAAAACAGTTGAACATTGTCGCGCTCCTGTTTTTAATCCGCGGGATGAAGCGGATGACAAGTGAGTCCTCCCCCCGTTTCGCCCATGACAAAAGCGCGAACCATCCTTTGGTCCGCGCTTCTCTCTTCTATTTCCCCCACTCCTCCGGATTCTCCCGCCATTTTCGCAATGTCGCCAAGTTGTGTTCGCTGACGGCGCCAAGGCGGACGGCCGTTTCGATGAGGGTGTCGTAGTCGGTGAGCGTGTAGGCAGGCAAATTCTCCGCCGCAAACGCCTGCTTCGCTTTGTCAAGCCCGTATGTGAAAATGGCGGCGACGCCAAGCACTTCGCAGCCCGCTTCTTTCAAGGCGCGGACGGCCGTAAGCGAGCTGCCGCCTGTCGAGATTAAGTCTTCGATGACGACCACGCGCTGGCCCGGTTCAGCTTTGCCTTCGATTTGTTTTCCTTTGCCGTGCGCTTTCGCCTGGCTGCGGACGTAGCACATCGGCAGCTCAAGCCGCTCGCTCACCCAGGCGGCGTGCGGGATGCCGGCGGTCGCTGTGCCGGCGATGAGATCCGCCTCAGGGAACTGGGTGCGGATGAGTTCGGCGAGGCCGTCGGCGATCGTGCGGCGCACGTCGGGGTAAGCGAGCGTCAGGCGGTTGTCGCAATAAATCGGCGATTTCAAGCCCGAAGACCATGTAAACGGCTCGTTCGGCTGCAGGGCGACGGCCCCGATTTGAAGCAGTTTGGCGGCGATGTCGTGTTTCATTCTCTCTCTCCTCCGTTCCATTCGTGTTGCAGGCGGGCATACGCCCCGAGCGGGTCGGCGGCGCGGGTGATGCTGCGGCCGACGACGATGTAGTCGGCGCCGAGCTCACGCGCTTTCCTTGGCGTGACGACGCGCACTTGGTCATGCGCCTCATCATCGGCAAAGCGGATGCCTGGCGTGACGGCAAGAAACGAGGCGTCGCACCGTTCTTTCATGAGCGCGGCTTCCTTGGCCGAGCAGACGACGCCATCAAGCCCGCTTTCTTTCGCCAAGGCGGCGTAATGGGCGACTGTTTCCGCAAACGGGCGGTCAATCCACAGCTCCTCGTGAAGCATCCGCTCGTCCGTGCTCGTCAGCTGGGTGACGGCGATGCAGCGCGGCCGCATGGTTCCGCTTGGCGTGCCGGCGTCAAGCCCTTCCATGGCTGCTTCCATCATGCGCCGGCCGCCGGCGGCGTGGACGTTCACCAGATCGGCGCCGACGTGGGCGAGCCCTTTCATCGCTTGTTTCACCGTATTCGGGATGTCGTGCAGTTTTAAGTCTAAAAAGACGGCATGCCCTTGTTCTTTCAGGAACGCGACGATGGCGGGACCTTCTTGGTAGTACAACTCCATCCCGACTTTGACGAACAGCGGCGTTCCCGCAAATGGGCGCAAAAAGGCGGCGGCTTCTTGCTTTGACGGAAAATCAAGCGCGACAATGAACGGCGTGTGCACCGGTCTTCCAGCTCCTTCCTATGCATTCGGAAATGTGGCCGATCCCGAGTTCATCGAGCAACGCCGGCAGGTCGGCGATAATCGTCGGGCAGACGAACGGGTCGACGAAGTTGGCCGTTCCGACGGCAACCGCGCTCGCGCCGGCGTAGAAAAATTCGAGCACGTCTTCCGCCGTCTGAATGCCGCCCATGCCGATGATCGGAATCGACACCGCCTGGCTCACTTCATAAATCATGCGAATGGCGATCGGTTTCACCGCCGGGCCGGATAAGCCCCCGGTGCCGTTCGCCAAAATCGGCCGGCCTGTTTTCACGTCAATGCGCATGCCAACGAGCGTGTTGATCATCGTCAACCCATCGGCGCCCGCTTGTTCAATCGCTTTTGCCATCGCCACGATGTCGGTGACGTTCGGCGACAGCTTCACGTACACCGGCACGGCGGACACTTCTTTGACAAGCCGCGTCAGCTCGGCGGCTACGTCTGGCACGGTGCCAAACGCAATGCCGCCTTTTTTCACGTTCGGGCAGGAAATGTTGAGCTCCAGTGCATGGACGTTGGGCGCCTTCGAAATCGCTTCGGCCACCTCAACGTACTCTTCTGCCGTTGAGCCGGCGATGTTGGCGATGATCGGCACGTCAAACTGCTGAAGCCACGGCAGCTCTTCTGCGAGCACTTTGTCAAGACCCGGATTTTGCAGGCCGATGGCGTTTAACATCCCAGCCGGCGTTTCCGCCACCCGGGGCGTCGGGTTGCCAAAGCGCGGCTCTTTTGTCGTCGCCTTGATCATCATGGCGCCTAACACGCTTAAATCGTAAAACCGGGCGTACTCGCGGCCAAATCCGAAACAGCCGGACGCCGGCATGATCGGGTTTTTGAGGGAAAGACCTGGCAGTTCAACCGCAAGCCGGTTCATAATACCACCTCCTCGGCCCGAAACACCGGACCGTCGCTGCATACTTTTTTATACGCCGTCCCGCTCCCCGGCACATGGCAGACGCAGGCAAAACACGCCCCGACGCCGCAGCCCATCCGCTCCTCGAGCGACACGTACACCGGCCGGTTCGGAAACCGTTCCGCCAGCGCCCGAAGCATCGGTTTCGGGCCGCAGGCGTACAAGACGTCAAACTCGAGCGAGCGCGCTTCGATCACATCGGTGACGCGCCCCGGCGTTCCGTGCGAGCCGTCATCGGTTGCGACATACGTCTCCCCAAACGCGGCGAATTCTTCTTCATAAAAGACTGCCGCTTTCGTTTGAAACCCGAGCACGCTCACCACTCCAACACCGCGCTTTGTGAGCTGTTTCGCCAGTTCATAGAGCGGCGGGACGCCGATGCCGCCGCCGACCAGCAGCGCCCGGCCGCCCGCCGGCGCGGCATCGAGCGGAAAGCCGTTGCCGAGCGGGCCGAGCACATCGACCACATCGCCCGGCTGTTTTTGCGCAAGGAGCGCGGTGCCTTTCCCTTCCTGGCGGTAAATGATCGTGCATTGGCCCTGCTTGCGGTCGATGCGGCAAAGGCTGAGCGGGCGGCGCAAAAGCGGATCGGCCGTTGCCGCTGCCTTCACATGGACGAACTGGCCCGGCTGCTTCATCTCTTGCACAAGGCGGCCTGAGAGCGTCAATTCATACGTCCGCTCGGCGATCAGCCGCTGGCTTGCGACCGTCATTCGTTCGCGGCCGATCATGACCGCACCAGCCCTTCCGTCATCGCCGTCGTTGAAAACGTCATCGATTCAAGCACTTGCAGCATCGCCCTTGCCGTATCGAGCGACGTCAAGCACGGAATGCCGTTTTCGACCGCTTCACGGCGGATGCGGAAGCCGTCGCTTTCCGGCTGCTTCCCTTTCGTCAGCGTGTTGATGACAACTTGCGCTTTTCCTTGGCGGATGACATCCAAAATGTTCGGCGACGCCGAGTGGATTTTATTGACGACCGTCACCGAAATGCCGGCGGCGTTCAACGTTTCCGCCGTGCCGTTCGTCGCCAAGAGTTGATAGCCGATATCGGCAAAGCGGCGGGCCAGTTCGACCGCTTCTTCCTTGTCTTTGTCGGCCACCGTCAACAACACGGCTCCGTGCGGCTGGATGTGGATGCCCGAAGCGACAAGCCCCTTATAGAGCGCTTTTTCGAACGTCACGTCTTTGCCGATCACTTCGCCGGTCGACTTCATTTCCGGGCCGAGCGAGATGTCGACGTTGCGCAGTTTGGCAAACGAGAACACCGGCACTTTCACGTACACGCCAGGACGCACCGGGCAAACGCCCGTCTCATAGCCCATCTCGGCAAGCTTCGTCCCTAAAATGGCTTTCGTGGCAAGATTGGCCATCGGCACGCCGGTGATTTTGCTTAAAAACGGCACCGTGCGGCTTGAGCGCGGGTTCACTTCCAAGACGTACACATCGCTTCCCGAGACGACAAACTGAATGTTCAACAGCCCGACAATATGCAGTCCGCGCGCCAGTCGGATCGTGTAATCCGCGATCTTGTCGATCACTTCCGCGCTTAATGTCTGGGGCGGATAGACGGCGATCGAGTCGCCGGAATGGACGCCGGCCCGTTCGATATGTTCCATGATCCCCGGGATGACGACCGTCTCGCCGTCGGCAATGGCGTCGACTTCGACTTCTTTGCCGGTGATGTACCGGTCAACGAGCACCGGGTGCTGCGGATTGACGCGCACGGCGTGTTCCATGTAATGAAGCAGCTCCTCGCGGTTATACACAATTTCCATTGCCCGGCCGCCGAGCACATACGACGGGCGGACGAGCACCGGATAGCCGATCTCCTCCGCGATGGCGACCGCTTCTTCGACCGAAACGGCCGTTTTGCCGGCCGGCTTCGGAATGCCGAGCTCTGAGAGCGCCTGTTCAAATTTGTCGCGGTCTTCCGCGCGGTCCAAATCTTCAAGCGTCGTCCCGAGCAGACGGACGCCGCGCGCTTCGAGTTCCGCCGCCAAGTTGATCGCCGTTTGCCCGCCGAACTGGACGATGACGCCGACCGGCTGCTCGAGGTCGATGACATGCATCACGTCTTCGGCCGTCAGCGGCTCGAAATACAGTTTGTCCGACGTGCTGAAGTCGGTCGACACCGTTTCCGGGTTGTTGTTGATGATGATCGCCTCATAGCCGGCCTGCTTAATGGCCCAGACGCAATGGACGGTCGCGTAGTCAAACTCGATCCCTTGGCCGATGCGGATCGGACCGGAGCCAAGGACGATGACGCTCGGTTTTTCCGTCACGATGGACTCGTTTTCTTCCTCGTACGTGCTGTAGTAGTACGGCGTTTCCGACGTGAATTCGGCTGCGCACGTATCGACCATTTTGTACACCGGCACGATGCCTTTCTGGCGGCGCAGCGCGTAAACGTCGCGCTCCGTTTTGTTCCATAACGCCGCCACCGCCGCATCGGAGAAGCCGAGCGCTTTCGCGTTCTTTAACACGTCAAGGTCGCCCGGGCGGTTTTTCAGCACCGTTTCCATCTCGATGATGTTTTGGATTTTATGCAGGAAAAAGCGGTCGATTTGGCTCCATTCATGCAACGTATCGACCGTCACCCCGCGGCGGAGCGCTTCGGCGATGTAAAAGAGCCGCTCGTCGCCCGCCTTGCGGATCCGTTTTTCGATCACGTCATCCGCCGCGTTTTTCACTTCGTTCAATTCGAGATGGTGCACGCCGATCTCGAGCGAACGAACGGCTTTTAACAGCGATTCTTCAAACGTCCGGCCGATCGCCATTACTTCGCCGGTCGCTTTCATTTGCGTGCCCAGCCGACGGTTCGCCGATTCGAATTTGTCAAACGGAAAGCGCGGAATTTTCGTCACGACGTAATCGAGTGCCGGCTCAAAGCAAGCGTACGTTTTCCCGGTGACCGGGTTGATCATTTCGTCAAGCGTCAGGCCGACGGCGATTTTCGCGGCCAGTTTCGCGATCGGATACCCCGTTGCTTTTGACGCCAATGCCGACGAGCGGCTGACGCGCGGATTCACTTCAATGACGTAATAGCGGAAGCTGTCCGGGTCAAGCGCCAGCTGGACGTTGCAGCCGCCTTCGATGCCAAGGGCGCGGATGATGTTCAACGACGCGTTCCGCAACAGCTGGTATTCGCGGTCGCTTAACGTCTGGCTCGGGGCGACGACGACCGAATCACCCGTATGAATGCCGACCGGGTCGATGTTTTCCATGTTGCAGACGACGATCGCGTTGTCGTTGGCGTCGCGCATCACTTCGTATTCAATCTCCTTGTAGCCGGCGATGCTCCGCTCGAGCAAACATTGGTGCACCGGGCTCAGCTTCAAGCCGGTTGAGACGATCTCCATAAGCTCTTCTTCGTTCGTGCAAATGCCCCCGCCTGTGCCGCCGAGCGTGAACGCCGGGCGGACGATGACCGGATAGCCGATTTGTTCGACAAACGCGTACGCCTCTTCCAGGCTGTGAATAATCGCGCTTTCCGGCACCGGCTCGCCGAGCTCATTCATAAGAGCACGGAACTGTTCGCGGTCTTCCGCTTTTTCAATCGCTTCAAGCTTCGTGCCGAGAATTTCGACGCCGCACTCGTCCAACACCCCGGCTTTTGCCAGTTCCACCGCCAAGTTGAGGCCGGTCTGGCCGCCCAGCGTCGGCAAAATCGCATCCGGCCGCTCTTTGCGGATAATGCGGGCGACAAACTCAAGCGTCAGCGGCTCCATATACACTTTATCGGCGATTTCCGTATCGGTCATGATCGTCGCCGGATTCGAGTTGACGAGAATGACTTTGTATCCTTCTTCTTTCAACGCGAGGCACGCTTGCGTTCCCGCATAGTCGAATTCAGCCGCCTGGCCGATGACGATCGGCCCCGAGCCGATCACTAAAATCGTTTCGATGTCGCGGCGTTTAGGCATGGATGACTTCCCCTTTCTTGTTGAACTCACGGATGAGCGCCAAAAACTCGTCAAACAGCGGATTCGCATCTTCCGGACCCGGCGACGCTTCCGGATGGTATTGCACCGTAAACGCCGGGAAATCGAGATGGCGGAGCCCTTCGACCGTGCCGTCGTTTAAGGCGACATGGGTCACCTCAAGGCGCGTGCCGGCAAGCGATTCATGCGTGACCGTATAGCCGTGGTTTTGCGCCGTAATGGCCACTTTGCCGGTGCGCAAGTCTTTGACCGGATGATTCGAGCCGCGATGGCCGAATTTCAGTTTTTCCGTATTCGCGCCGCACGCCAAGGCGAACAGCTGATGGCCGAGGCAGATGCCAAAGAGCGGCACTTTGCCGAGAATGCCACGGATCATCTCGATCGCTTCCGGCACGTCTTTCGGGTCGCCCGGTCCGTTTGACAGCATCACCCCGTCCGGATACCAGCTGAGCACGTCTTCCGCCGTCGCGTTGTACGGCAAGACGATGACATCGCAGTTCCGCTTGTTCAGCTCGCGCAAAATGCCGTGTTTCATCCCGAAATCGATCAGGACGACGCGCTCGCCGCGCCCCGGGCTTGGGTAGGCGCTTTTTGTTGAGACGCGCCGCACTTGGTCGCGCGGCCACTCCATCGCCCGCAGCTTGGCCGCCGCTTCCGCCGGATGGACGTCAAGCCCGCAAATCATCCCTTTTAACGTTCCGTATTGGCGGATGAGGCGCGTCAATTTGCGCGTGTCGATGCCGGCCAGCCCCGGAATGTCCTTTTCTTTTAAATACTCATCCAGCGTCAGTTCGCCGCGCCAGTTCGACGGTGTCACGCACGCTTCTTTGACGATGAACCCGTGCACGTACGGGCGGATCGCTTCAAAGTCGTCGCGGTTGATGCCGTAGTTGCCGATTAGCGGATACGTCATCGTCACAATTTGCCCGCAATACGACGGGTCGGTCAAAATTTCTTGGTAGCCGGTCATGCCAGTGTTAAAGACGACTTCCCCGGTCGTCTCTTTCATGCTCCCAAACGCCTCCCCGACAAAAAACGAGCCGTCTTCCAAGATCAGTTGCCGTTTCATGTTACTCTCTCCCTTTCTCCCATACGAGTGTTCCGTTGACAAACGTCATCACCGGCCAGCCTTGGCATTTCCAGCCGGCAAACGGCGTATTTTTTCCTTTCGACGCAAACGTCTCCGGATCAATTGTTTCTTCTGCCTCTAAATCAATGACCGTGAGATCCGCCGGCGCCCCGACGGCAAGCCGTCCGGCGTTTAGGCCGAAGCATTGCGCCGGTTTCACCGTCAGCCAGTCGACAAGCTGCTTTAATGAAAACACGCCGGTTTTGACAAAATGCGTATATAGGAGCGGAAACGCCGTCTCGAGCCCCACGATGCCAAACGGCGCCGCCTCGATGCCTTTCGCTTTTTCCGCCGTTGTATGCGGCGCATGGTCGGTGGCGATCAAATCGATCGTCCCATCGAGCAGCCCTTCAATGAGCGCCTCGCGGTCTGCGCGGCTGCGCAGCGGCGGATTCATTTTGTAGTTCGCATCCAGCTCCGGGATGTCGTCCTCGCACAAGAGCAGATGGTGCGGCGTCACTTCGGCGGTGACGCGGATGCCGGCCCGCTTCGCGTCGCGGACGATGCGCACCGACTCTTTCGTGCTGATGTGGCAGACGTGGTAATGGCAGCCGGCCGCTTCAGCGAGCAAGACGTCGCGGGCGATATGGACCGATTCGCAGACGGACGGAATGCCGGCGATCCCATGCCGGCGGGCGAAATCGCCGTCATGCACCGCGCCGCCGTTTTTCAGTGTATCATCTTCGCAATGGGCGACGATCGCCATATCGAGCGCCGCGGCCCGTTTCATCGCTTCAAACATCATCCCGGCCGACTGCACGCCGACGCCGTCATCAGTGAACGCGAACGCTCCAGCTTCCTTCAACGCCGCAAAATCGGTCAGCTCTTCCCCTTTTTGTCCAATCGTGATCGCTGCGTACGGAAGCACGTTGACGCGCGCCGTTTCGCGGATGCGGGCTTGCAGCCATTCCATTTGCTCTTTCGTATCGGGCACCGGATTCGTGTTCGGCATGGCGGCAACCGTCGTAAAGCCGCCTTTCGCCGCCGCAAGCGTGCCCGTTTCAATCGTTTCTTTCGCCTCGCCGCCCGGCTCGCGCAAATGGACGTGCAAATCGATCAACCCTGGAGCGATCAACTTTCCTCCGACATCGATCACGTGGCCGTCTGCGTCGACCGCCAGTTCCGGGCCGATAGCCGCAATGACCCCGTTATCGATTTTCACCTCCGTTCGCACGAACTCCCCGTTGTTATTGAACGACATGCCATGTTTCAACCATACGGCCATGTTCCATTCTCCCTTCTATTGCCCGTTTTAGCACGGCCATCCGTACGTAGACGCCGTTTTCCATTTGTTTAAAGATGCGCGACGACTTCGCTTCGACCAGTTCGCTTGCGATTTCGACCCCGCGGTTGACCGGCGCCGGATGCAAGATGATGGCACCTTGTTTCATCCGCCGCGCCCGCTCAAGCGTCAACCCGTACCGCACATGGTACTCTTCTTTTGTCAAGCCCATCGTTTCTGCATGCCGCTCGTGCTGGATGCGAAGTAGCATCACGACATCGGCGCGGGCGATGGCCTCGTCAAGACCGACGTACGTCCCATACGGATTCGCCTCATCTTTCCACTCTTCCGGACCGGAGAACAAGACGGTCGCGCCAAGCCTTGTCAACACTTCCGCATTGGAGCGGGCGACGCGGCTATGACGGATGTCGCCGATGATCGCCACCGTCAAGCCGGCAAAGGCGCCGAACTCTTGGCGAATCGTCAACAAATCCAAAAGCGACTGGGTCGGATGGTGCCCGCAGCCGTCGCCGGCGTTGATGACCGGGATGACGACTGCATGGCGGAGCGCTTCGAAATACGCATCTTCGTGGTGGCGGATGACAACGGCATCGACGCCGATCGCTTCAAGCGTCTTGACCGTATCATACAACGTCTCCCCTTTTTGCACGCTTGATCGTTCCGGATCAAACGGAATCACGTGAAGCCCAAGTTTCCGTTCCGCCATCTCGAAGCTGCATTTCGTGCGCGTGCTCGGTTCGAAAAACAAGTTGGCGACATACGTCGGCGCGGCCGGGCGCCAAGTGCAACCGCGGCGGAACGCTTCCGCTTCATCGAGCAAACAGCTGATTTCATCAAGCGACAGTTCACTTAGTGTGAAAAGATGGGTCATCGGTTTCGCTCCCTTTCCTTTTTTCGATAAAAAAACACCTTGCCGGCCAGGCAAGGTGTGACGATCGGCGCATGAGAGGCCCGGTGGATAGACTCCGCCCCCAGCGCGCCTGTTTTCACACCTTTTTAAGCCTCGCAGGACTTAATTAAAAGGTGTTTGTCTATTTGATTTAGGCCACATGGTCGCTGCTTTTTTCATCTTCAAATAAGTTTTCCGCTGTCTGCGGACGCCCCGGTAAAATCAAGTTGAGCAGGACGCCGACAATGGCGGAGAGCGCCATGCCGGTGATTTGGAAGCTGTCGCTGATTTTCAGCACCGCACCGCCGATGCCGATGACCAGGATGACCGAGGCGATGACCAAGTTGCGCGTCTCGCCGAAATCGATGCGGCTGTCCACCAACATCCGCAATCCGGACGAGGCGATGATGCCAAACAACAGGATCGACACGCCGCCCATGACCGGCGTCGGAATCGAGCTGATGAGTGCGGTGATTTTGCCGACGAAACCGAAGGCGATGGCGATCACCGCCGCGCCGGCGAGCACGTAGACGCTATAAACGCGCGTAATCGCGAGCACGCCGATGTTCTCCCCATACGTCGTTTTCGGCGGGCCGCCGAGCAAGGCGGAAATCATCGTCGCCGTTCCGTCCCCTAAAATCGAGCGGTGCAGCCCCGGCTTTTGAATGAGGTCGCGGCCGACGACTTTGCTTAACACAAGCTGGTGGCCGATATGTTCGGACAAGGTGACGATTGCCACCGGCACCATGAGCATGACGATCTCCCACGTGATGCGCACCGGATAATCGGCAAACGGAATCAAGAAATCCGGCCACTCGAACCATTTGGCAGCCGCTATTTTTGATAAATCGACGAGCCCGACGGCGAGGGCATAGACGTAGCCGACAATGATGCCGACAAGCACCGGAATCAAGCTCAACATGCCGCGCGCGAGCACCGAGCAAATGATCGTCGCCGCGAGCGTCACGAGCGCCACCGAGAAATGAAGCAGGCTGTATTTGCCGTCCGGGCCGTTCATCGCCATCCCGACCGCCGTGCCGGCCAGGCCGAGGCCGATGACGATGATGACCGGGCCGACCACAACCGGCGGCAGCAGCTTCATCACCCAGCGGTAACCGGCTTTTTTAATGATCAAGGCGACAATCCCGTACACCAGTCCGGCAAGAAAGCTGCCGATCATCGCCGCCCCCGGGCCGCCGGCCGTTTTCGCCGCGATGATCGGGGCGATGTAGGCGAACGAGGAGCCGAGATAGGCGGGCACTTGCCATTTCGTGATCAGCAAAAACGCCAATGTGCCAAGTCCGCTTGTCAACAAGGCGATCGATGGATCCAATCCGACTAAGTACGGCACTAAAATCGTGGCGCCAAACATGGCGAACAAATGCTGCAAGCTTAACGTCACCCATTGCCCGGCCGTCGGGCGCTCGTGAATATCCAACACCGGTTTGTTCATCTTTCGCCTCTCCTTTCGCCAAATGAGCGAATTTCGTTTTTTCGTGTGCACAAAAACACCCTCTTTGCCCATGAAGGCGCAAAGAGGGTGCAGAAACAGCCGAAACCATTCCGCCCCTTTTGCAGCCTCACGGGACTGCGCTTAAAAGGGAGCTGTTTTATTTTTCATGAATCGACACTTGGTCAACGCCGTCCACTTCGGAAAGCTCCACGACGATCAGCTCCGCGCTTGATGTCGGCACGTTTTTGCCGACGAAATCGGCGCGGATCGGAAGCTCCCGATGCCCGCGGTCAACGAGCACGGCGAGCTGGATGCGCGCCGGGCGGCCCAAATCCATGACCGCATCCATCGCCGCCCGCACCGTCCGGCCGGTAAAGAGCACATCGTCGACTAAAATCACTTTCCGCTCGCTCACCGGAAACGGCACGTTCGTTCCTTTGACGAGCGGCTCATGATCATCCGTTTTCACCGTCAGATCATCGCGATAAAGCGTAATATCGAGCTCGCCGACCGGAACGGACGCCCTTTCAATTTGTTCGATCCGCTCCGCCAACCGGCGCGCCAAGTAAATGCCGCGCGTTTTGATGCCGACCAATACGCAATTCTCAATGCCTTTGTTCCGTTCGATGATTTCGTGGGCGATGCGCGTCAAGGCGCGGCGAATCGCCTGTTCGTCCATCACAACCGCCTTTTGCATTCCATCCACCTCCCAACAGCGCATGCGCACCGCGGCCAGCGCGTTTCCGCAGGCGGACCGCCAACAGAGGCCAGAGGCCGTTCCCGCCTGTTTTCATAAAAAAATCCCCCGCCTGTGAAGCGGGGGATGGCTTGCTGCAGCCAAACAAGATGGGCATACGCCGACCTTCTTTGTCATTCCGACCCCTTTTCAGCCTCACAGGACTGAACTTAAAGGTTCCTGTTCACCTGTTTTCATTGTAAAGGGGGCGTGTTCGTTTGTCAATCGTTTTTTCGCAGCCAGTCAAGCAGTTCGGCAAACTCCGGCGGCAGCGGCGCGTCAAATTCCAAATACTCGCCGCTTCTTGGATGACGGAAGCCAAGCACCCCGGCGTGAAGCGCCTGACCGTCGATCGCGAGCGTTTTTTTCGGCCCGTATTGCGGATCGCCGGCAAGCGGGTAGCCGATATATTTCATATGGACGCGAATTTGGTGCGTCCGTCCGGTTTCAAGTTGACACTCCACATATGTATAGTGGCGAAACCGCTCGAGCACGCGGAAATGGGTGACCGCTTCCTTCCCGTTTTCTTCGGTGACGGCCATTTTTTTTCGGTCGCGTTTGTCGCGGCCGATCGGCGCGTCGATCGTCCCGTAATCGTGGGGAATGACGCCGTGGACGATCGCCTTGTAGCGGCGCGTCACCGTTTTGTTCACCAGCTGCTCGACGAGCGAGCGGTGAGCGGCGTCGTTTTTCGCCACCATCAATAGTCCTGATGTGTCTTTGTCAATCCGATGGACGATGCCGGGGCGAAGCACGCCGTTGATCCCAGACAGGTCGCGGCAATGGGCGAGAAGCGCGTTGACAAGGGTGCCGCGCATATGCCCGGGCGCCGGATGGACGACCATGCCGCGCGGTTTGTTGACGACAAGGACGTCTTCGTCTTCGTAATAAATGTCAAGCGGAATCGGCTCCGGCTCGACCTCGAGCGGCTCCGGCTCCGGCGGTGAAACGGCGACGGCGTCGCCCGCCTCGCATTTGTAGTTCGCCTTGACCGTCTCGCCATTGACGGTCACAAGCCCGCTTTTGATCCATTGCTGCACTTGCGAACGCGACCATGCCTCATTGAGCGCCGCGATCACTTTATCGATCCGTTCGCCGTCATATTCGTCTTCAATGTGAAACGTGATCGTGTCCATCTACTCATTCCCTTTCTCTGGTGTCGCGAAAAAAAACATATGAACAAACAGCAAGATGACGCCGACCGTCAGCGCCGAATCGGCGACATTGAACACCGGAAAACTGTACGTGCCAATATACGTATGGATAAAGTCAACCACTTCTTTCCGGAACACACGGTCAATGAAGTTGCCGACCGCCCCGCCGAGCATCAGCCCAAGCCCCACGCCCGCCAAGCGCTCAGAAGGGTTCAAGCGGCGGATGTAAATTACGATCGCCGCCACGACGATGACTGTAACCAAATAAAAGAGCCAAAACTGCCCTTCTAGCATGCCCCAGGCCGCGCCGCGGTTGCGGTGCGACGTAATGTAGAGCACATTGTCAATGATCGGGATGCTTTCCCCAAGCCGCATATAGCGGACGACAAGCCATTTCGTCCATTGATCGAGGATGATGACCGCCGCCGCGATCCAATAGTATGCCACCGTGCCAAATCCCCCTGTCCTTCTCATTCATCCTTTTTGCATTGTAGCATAATTCGCCATGGCAAACAAATGAGCGGCAAGGCCGCCCTAAGGCAGCCTGCCGCTTTTCGTTACGCTGAATAATGTTCATGCACGATATGTGCGCAGCGCGGGCAGAGCGTCGGGTGGGACGGATCTTGTCCGACGTCCGGGGTCACCGTCCAGCACCGTTCGCACGTCTCGCCTTCCGCCGGGCGTACGATGACGGCCACATGGCTGAGCCGCTCGGCTTCGGCCGGTGCGGCGTCATACGGCTCATCGGCGATCGAAAACGCGGAAACGATAAGGAGTTGGCGCAAATCTTCACCGATTGACGCCAAAAGCTTGCGCGCCTCGTCTTTCGGGTAGACGATAATGCTCGCGGTCAGCGATTTGCCGATCACTTTTTCGTTGCGCGCGTTCTCGAGCGCTTTTAACATGTCATCGCGCACGTCCATAAACGCATCCCATTTCGCCACAAGCGCTTCTTCGCCGTCGATCGCGACCGGCTCCGGCATATCGGTGAGCTGGACGCTCTCGACGTTTTCTCTGCGATTCGGAATGTGCTCCCATACTTCATCGGCGGTATGCGGCAAAATCGGCGCGATCAGCTTCGCCAGCGCGACAACCGTCTCATACAGCACCGTCTGCACGGCGCGGCGGGTGCGGGAGTCAGCCGCTTCGATGTACAAAATGTCTTTCGCCATATCTAAGTAAAACGCGCTCAGCTCGACGGTGCAGAAATGGTTCACCTCATGGTAAACGGCGGCGAAATCGTAGCTGTCATAGGCCTTTTTCACTTTGGCGATCAGCTTATTCAATTTCGCCAACATGTAGCGGTCGACTTCGCCAAGTTCCCCAACCGGCACGGCGTTTTGGTTTGGGTCGAAATCAAACAAATTGCCGAGCATGAACCGGAACGTGTTGCGGATTTTCCGGTACACTTCCGATACTTGTTTCAAAATTTGATCGGAAATGCGCACGTCAGCTTGGTAGTCAACCGAAGCGACCCAAAGCCGCAAAATGTCGGCGCCAAGCTGCTCCATCACTTTCGCCGGCACGACAACGTTGCCGAGCGACTTGCTCATTTTCCGCCCTTCGCCGTCCAAGACAAAGCCGTGGCTCAACACGCCTTTGTACGGCGCCTTGCCGGTGACGGCGACCGCCGTGGAAAGCGATGAGTTGAACCAGCCCCGGTATTGGTCAGAGCCTTCCAAGTACAAATCAGCCGGGCGCACAAGGTCGTCACGCTCAACCAACACAGCTTGGTGCGACGAACCGGAGTCAAACCAAACGTCCATGATGTCTGTCTCTTTCGTAAAGAGGCCGTTCGGGCTTGACGGGTGGGTGAACCCTTCCGGAAGCAAGTCTTTCGCCTCGCGCTCAAACCAGACGTTCGACCCGTATTGGCGGAACAAGTTCGACACATGCTCGATCGTCTCATCGGTGATGATCGGCTCTCCGTTTTCGCCGTAAAAGACCGGAATCGGCACGCCCCAGGCGCGCTGGCGGGAAATGCACCAGTCGCCGCGGTCGCGCACCATGTTGTGGATGCGGATTTCCCCCCACTCCGGAATCCATGTCGTTTCTTTGATCGCTTGAAGCAGCTCGTTGCGGATTTTATCGATCGACGCAAACCATTGCGTCGTCGCCCGGAAAATCGTCGGCTGCTTCGTCCGCCAATCGTGCGGATACGAGTGGGTGATAAACCCGAGCTTCAGCAAGGCGCCAGCTTCTTCAAGCTTTTGTGTAATCGCCTTGTTGGCGTCTTCGTAAAACATCCCGGCAAATCCCGGCGCTTCTTCGGTCATATAGCCGCGCTCGTCGACCGGGCAAAGAACCGGAAGCCCATATTTTTGCCCGACAAGGAAGTCGTCTTCCCCATGGCCCGGCGCCGTATGGACGCAGCCCGTACCGGCGTCGGTCGTGACGTGCTCGCCGCACACAACAAGCGAGTCGCGCTCATAAAACGGATGTCTCGCCACGACGTATTCAAGCTCGTTTCCTTTGATCGTTTTGACGGCCGACCATGCGTCCCAGCCGACTTCCTTCGCCACCGATTCCGCCAAGGCGGCAGCGACGACATACCGTTTTCCGCCGGCCTCGACAACGTGGTAATCCAAATCCGGATGAACGGCGATCGCCAAGTTGGCCGGAATCGTCCATGGCGTCGTCGTCCAAATGACAATCCGCACGTCGCCTTCAAGCACGCCTTTGCCGTCTTTCACCGGAAAGGCGACATAAATGGACGGCGAACGCTTGTCTTTGTATTCGATTTCCGCTTCAGCAAGCGCCGATTCGCTCGACGGCGACCAATAGACCGGCTTCATCCCTTTATAGATGAGCCCTTTTTTCGCCATTTCGCCAAACACTTTAATTTGCTGGGCTTCATACTCCGGTTTGAGGGTGATATACGGGTTGTCCCAGTCGCCGCGCACGCCGAGCCGCTTGAACTGCCGGCGTTGGTTGTCAATTTGCTCGTACGCGTATTGCTCGCACAACTTGCGGAACTCGGCGACGCTCATCGATTTGCGATCGACGCCTTGTTTCGTGAGCGCCGTTTCGATCGGCAAGCCGTGCGTGTCCCAGCCCGGCACGTACGGGGCGCAATAGCCGCTCATCGATCTATAGCGGACGATGATATCTTTTAAAATTTTGTTTAACGCATGCCCCATATGAATATCCCCGTTGGCGTACGGCGGGCCGTCATGCAGGACAAACAACGGACGCCCTTTCGTCCGCTCCTGCACTTTCCGGTAAATGTCCATCTCTTCCCATTTTTTTTGCATCTCCGGTTCCCGCTTCGGCAAGTTGCCGCGCATCGGGAAATCGGTTTGCGGCATGAGCAGTGTCTCTTTGTAGTCCATCTTCGCTCCTCCTCGATCATCTCAAATAAAAAACCGTTCTCTCCCGGCAAGGGACGAGAACGGTCTCGCGGTACCACCCTTTTTGGCCATGCCCAAAACGCACAGCCCACTTTTCATTCGTAACGGGAATGACGCGCCATGGCCTACTCGTCGCTTCGGCATGGAACTCCAGGGTGATGTTCACTCTTGCGCCGATGCCGGGCTTCCACCGTCCCCGGCTCGCTGCGATCGGCCGTTCAAGAGCTACTGTCCCTTTCATCGTCGCTCGCTTGTTTTCGAATCGTTTCAGCAAAAAGCCAACCGGCACAAGGCGGTTAGCAGCACGATTTTTTGCCATTTATTATAAATGAAGCCTTCCGCCTTCGTCAAGGCTGGGACAGCGGCTCTTTCGCCTCTTCTTCGAGATCGGGCGTCTCGTATTCCATCAAATCGTCCCAGTCGCGGCTGTTGATCATATCGAGCTGCGCCTCGACGAGCATGCGGAAGCGGGCGCGGAACACTTTCGACTGCCGTTTCAATTCCTCGATTTCCAGGGCGATCTTCCGCGATTTGGCCAGCGCATCACCGATGATGCGCTCCGCGTTTTTCTCCGCTTCTTTAATGATCAGCTTCGCCTCTTTTTGCGCGTTGCGCTTCACTTCTTCCGCCGTTTCTTGGGCGACAAGAATCGATTTGTTCAACGTTTCCTCAATGTTGGCAAAGTAGTTCAGCTTTTCCGTCAGCTCCGCGACTTTTTCTTCGAGCTGCCGTTTTTCACGGATGAGCATTTCGTAGTCTTTAATGACTTGATCGAGAAACTCGTTCACTTCATCTTCATCATACCCGCGAAATCCGCGGCTGAATTCTTTGTTGTGAATATCCAATGGCGTTAACGGCACAATGGCCACCTCCGTCTCCATCGTTCCTTTTCTTCCTTCATTCGACACGATTTCCCCATTTCCTGCTGCGATTCGATTATTTTTGACGGCCCAACCGGACGCGCCAGCGTTCTTTTTTTGTCATCCCCTCGACGGAAAACAGCTTGCAGCGGCCAAACCCACGCGCGGAGAGAACGTCGCCCGGCCCGCATAGAAAATCGGGCTTGTCCACCACCTTCCAGTTCACTTTGACGAGCCCGCTTTCGATGAGCGCCTTCGCTCTCTCGCGCGCGAGGCGGAACGCTTGGGCGAGCACGGCATCGAGCCGCAGCGAAGAGACGGTCGCTGTCTCCTCTTGCCACGCGTCTTCGAGCGGAATGGCGGCGGAAAGCGGCAGCTGCTCCAGCGACACCGGCGCCTTGCCGATCGCCCCCAGATGAAGGCGGACGTAGTCGGCCACTTCCGCTGCGGTGAAAAACTGAATTTCCCCGCCCATGACGAGAATGTCACCGAACTTTCCGCGCCGCAAGCCGAGCGACATGAGCGCCCCTAATACATCGCGGTGTTCAAGGGAAACGAATTTGCCCGGGTAGCGGACGGCGAACAAGGCGATGTCATACTCGCCCTCATCCGCTTCGAAATACGGCGGATACAAAAGCGCCCGCTTCCGCTCGACAAACGGAGCGCCGCCAAAAAAAGACACGCGCACATCTCCATCGCTGCCGACGACGCTTTGGACGATTTGCTGTTCGCGCGGATCAAGAAAATCGGTCAGCTTCGGAGCGTACTGACGGCCCACCGTTTCCTTCCACTCGAGCACTTGATCAATGAATTGGTGTTCCTCTTTGCGAAAATGCTGGTACAATTCCATTCCCGTTCACCCCGTATTTATAAAGAAAGGAACCCGCAATGGGTTCCTCCCGATGAGTGCCGCCCATTGATCTTTATTGTCGGATCGCAGCGGACGCCGCCAGCGCACAAAACGGGGGCTAAAACTGCGCTTCAAGGATATCAAACAACGCATACAGCCCTCTTGTCGCAAATTCAAGGACAATAAAGGCGATGATCGGAGAGATGTCAATGATGCCAAGCGGCGGAATGACACGCCGAAACGGCTCCAAATACGGTTCGCAAATGGCCGCAAGCAGCTGGCCAAACCGCGTTTCGCGGGCGTTCGGAAACCAGGACATTAAAATATACACGATCAGCGCATATGAATATACTTGGATAAGCGTCGTCAAAAACGTGAGCACATAATCCAACAGCTACCACCTCTTCATCGGTCTGTCATCCTCGCCGTCAAGCGAAATCGCGCCGCTGACGTCGACGTTTTCCGGCGTGCATAAAAAAATTTTCGTGCCGACTTGCTGAATGTCGCCGCCAATGGCATACACGGTGCCGCTTAAAAAGTCGACGATCCGCTTCGCCTGCTCATGTTGAATACGCTGCAAATTGACGATGACCGCCCGTCTGCTTTTTAAATGGTCGGCAATCTCTTGCGCCTCAGCGTACACCCGCGGCTCGGCGAGCACGACTTTCGCCGATTTTTGCACGCTTTGCAAACTGACGACATTCGTCTTGCTTGCCGGCTTCAACGGCGGCGCTTCCTCTTCCGACTGCGGCGCTTCATATTCTTCTTCATAGTCTTCGTAGTCTTCTTCTAAAAAATAATCGCGAAATTTTTTCATCAATCCCACCGGTCTCACCTCCTACAATGATCCGACAAGCGCGCTGCCGATGCGTACAAACGTCGCCCCCTCCTCGATGGCGATCTCGTAATCGTTTGACATGCCCATCGACAGCTCGGTACATGGCGCATGGGCCAACCTTAGCGCCTGAACGCGTTCTTTCAGCGCCCGCAATTGACGGAAGCAGGTCCGCAATACGGCTTCATCCTCTATATGCGGCGCCATTGTCATCAATCCGACGACCTCAATGTGCGAAAACGAGCGGAGCTGTTCGATGAATGGGACGGTCTCGTCAGGGGAGAGGCCGTGTTTGGTCGCTTCCCCAGATACATTCACTTGCACAAAACATTTGACCGGCCGCACCGCCCGCTTTTCAATTTCCTTCGCCAGTGACAGGCGATCAAGCGAATGGATGTAATCGACTTTATCGATAATCTCCTTTACTTTACGCGACTGGAGCGTCCCGATAAAATGCCACACCGCCCGATCCCCGATCCGTTCGTACTTTTCAAGCAGTTGGCCAGCGCGGTTTTCGCCAAGATCGGCAATGCCGGCGTCAAGCACATGAAGCGCCCTTTCAGCATCAATATATTTCGTAACAGCAACGATGCGTACGTCGGCCGGATTGCGGCCGGCGCGGGCGCAAGCCGCCTCGATGCGCTGACGGACAGCGGCCAAATTGTCGCGTACGGTCATGCTGTTTCCTCCCTTCGGCCGATAAACGCCAACATTCGCCCTGTCGTCCCACGGTCGCGACGGTGGGAAAAAAACAACGTTTCCTCACAGCTTGTACAGCGTTCTGACACGTAAATATGGCGGTCCGGAACGCCGGCGGCTGCAAGTTGCAGCCGGTTGGCCTCCTTTAAATCAAGCGCATACTGCCCTTCGCTTGTTTCGCGCCATGGCAACGGGCTGCCGGCAGGAAGGGTCGGACGCAAACCGTCAATCACCCGGTCATCGACCGTGTAACAGCACGGGCCAATGGCCGGTCCAATCGCCACATAGATATCAGACGGAGCAATTTGTTCGCGTTCCTGCCAAAGCCGCACCATGTTTCGGGCGATGCCGCCCGCCGTCCCCCGCCAACCGGCATGGGCAAGACCGACCAATCCCGCCGATGGCGCCATAAAATAGACAGGCACACAATCGGCAAAACAAAGGGCGAGCAATATCCCCGTCTCGTCCGTATACAACCCGTCAGCCCCCCGGATCGCTGCAGCCAAATCATGCGCCCCGCTTCCCCGGTCGCCTTTCGTGACTTTCTGAATCACGGCGCCGTGCACTTGTTCACAGCACACCCAATGATCAAGGGGAAAAGAGAGCCACTCGGCGAGGCGGCGACGGTTGTTGACGACGGCCGTGCGGTCGTCGCCAACATGCAGCCCCATGTTCAGCGAGGCGAACGGTCCTTTGCTTTCCCCGCCTTGTTTCGTTGTCAATCCGGCGACCGCTCCGGCAAACGGGGGCGCCCCACAGCCGAGCCATCCACAGGCCGTTTGTTGAAAAATATCCGGCATTCACGTCAACCTCACGCTTTTTGTAGATTTTTATCACTTTTTTTCCTATTTTATCATAGTTTGTTTGTTCATGATAACCTTTATTTGCGATTTTGTCGAAACATTAGCGGCATAGCACCACCCTTGGCTTCAGTCCGTATCGTAAAGGCGGACTAAAATGACATCCGCTCCGATTTTGACAATGTTTTGCCACGGAATGACGACCGCTTCTTCACGCCCGAACAGTCCGAGCACCTTTCCGGAGCCTAAAATAATGAGCGACCGAATTTTGCCTGTATCAAGGTCAATGTCAATATCCCCGATATTGCCGAGCTTTTTCCCATTGGCCACATTGACGACATCTTTCGTCTGAAACTCGGAAATTCTCATCACGGT
Source organism: Geobacillus genomosp. 3 (assembly GCF_000445995.2). Lineage (GTDB taxonomy): Bacteria > Bacillota > Bacilli > Bacillales > Anoxybacillaceae > Geobacillus. The sequence goes on along the minus strand of NC_022080.4, from coordinate 1,021,355 downwards.
TCATTCCCCCGCCTTTCCTCTCCTCTTTTTCATCTATATGACGCCGCCAAATCGGTTATGTAACAAAGAAAAAAGGCTGCCCCGGCAGCCGCTTACACTTGAATGTTTTTATTCATTTGCCGAATTGCGGCTTTTTCGAGCCGCGATACTTGCGCTTGGGAAATACCGATTTCCTCGGCAACCTCCATTTGTGTTTTCCCTTGGAAAAATCGTTTGCGGATGATCATTTTTTCCCGCTCATTCAGCCGCCGCAACCCTTCTTTTAAGGCGATTTCTTCAATCCATTGGCTGTCGCGGTTGCGCTCGTCGCTCAGTTGATCCATCACATAAATCGGATCGCCGCCGTCATTGTAAATCGGCTCAAATAAGGAAACTGGATCTTGAATGGCATCAAGGGCAAACACAACTTCCTCGTGGGCGACGCCGAGTTCCCGCGCAATCTCCTCTGTCGACGGCTCTTTCGCCGTCTCGCTCATGAGCCGTTCCCGCACTTGCAGCGCTTTGTAAGCGATGTCGCGCAGCGAGCGCGAGACGCGAATCGGATTGTTGTCGCGCAAATAGCGGCGGATTTCTCCGATGATCATCGGCACCGCGTAGGTGGAAAACTTGACATTTTGATTCAAATCAAAATTATCAATCGATTTCATAAGTCCGATGCAACCGACTTGAAACAAATCATCAACAAACTCGCCGCGGTTGTTAAAGCGTTGGATGACGCTCAACACGAGGCGCAAGTTGCCGTTTACTAATTTTTCCCTCGCCTCCAAATCCCCTTCCTGCATCCGCTGAAACAATTCACGCATTTCTTCGTTTTTGAGGACGGGAAGTTTCGAAGTGTCCACGCCGCAAATCTCGACTTTGTTCCTCGTCAAGTTGTTCCCTCCCATCAGGAGATGCTAAGTCGTCAGTTTTCAGTATCTCCTTGGGAGGGAAAAATATGCACAGCCTGTCCGGACCGAAAAAAGCGGCGGAGCATCCGTCCCCGCCGCCGACTACATCATTTTATTGAATTCTTTACGCAACCGTTTAATGATCCGCTTTTCGAGCCGCGATATGTACGATTGCGAAATGCCGAGCAAATCGGCGACATCTTTTTGCGTTTTTTCTTCGCCGCCGGAAAGGCCAAAACGCAGTTCCATAATTTGCTTTTCGCGGTCGCTCAGCTGGCGCAAGGCATTCAGCAACAGACGCCGGTCGACGTCCGCTTCCAAGTCTTTCGTAATCACGTCGTCATCCGTGCCCAACACATCGGACAGCAGCAACTCATTGCCATCCCAATCGATATTGAGCGGTTCATCAAACGACACTTCCGCCCGCACTTTATTATTGCGGCGCAAATACATCAAAATTTCGTTTTCAATACAGCGTGAGGCGTATGTCGCCAGCTTGATTTTTTTCTCCGGATTGAACGTGTTGACCGCTTTAATGAGACCAATCGTCCCGATGCTGATCAAATCTTCGATATGAATGCCGGTGTTTTCAAACTTGCGCGCGATGTAGACGACAAGGCGCAAGTTGCGCTCAATAAGAAGCGACCGTGCCGTTTCATCGCCGGCGGCCAACCGTTCGATCAGCCGTTCCTCTTCCTCCTTCGTAAGCGGCGGCGGGAGTGCCTCGCTGCCGCCGATATAATAAATCTCATCCGTCTTCAAACCGAGCTTGGCTAAGAGCTTATACAACCAATACATGAAACGAAGTTTCCACTTTTTCATCAAAATCCCCCTTCTAAACGGATAAAACGCGAGTATGATATAGTAACGAACTACGAAGCGGTCAGTTTTCTTCCTGCCTGCACCATTTTCGGATGGACGATGCAGTTATACTCCCCATCGGCTGATAGCGGGTCAGCGCTTAAGGCAACAAGCCCTTGTTTCACCTCAAGCCATTCGTTTTCATACAAAAGCATAATACGGTCCGGCTTGACCGCCGTCATCATTTGCGGGCCGCTCCCGACTGCGCGGTATGGAATGAGGCGGAGGCGATGGGCCCACTGCTCCGGTGGATCGTCAAACGTCATGGCCGCCATGTACATCATCAGCTCCTCCGGCAACACTTCTTTTGCTTTTTCCCGGTCAACAACCATCACCGGCGTTTTCGTTACCGGATCGAACAGCTGGTTGCCGCTGTCGATGAGCCCGCGCAACGCCAGCGGCCGGCCATCCCAAACAACAACGACGTCGATAATATGTTCAAAGCGCAGTTTTTTCTCCCGAATATTTTCGACACGGTGGCGGGAAAACAGCCATAAAACCGGAAAACCAGCCACGACAAACAGCCAGCTGACCGGGTCGCCCGCCCCGGGAGGCATCATCAACAGTCCTTGCTGAATAGACAGCTGTGATGCGAACAAATAATGGACCGCCAGCATGCCGCCGCCGACAGCGAACGTCGCAAAGTAAAACGCCAGCATGTTCTCGATCATATAGCGCGGCCGCTTAAAACCGAAAGCGGCAAGCACAATCAAGATTGAAACGGCCACTTTCACAAGCGGGTGTTGGGCGATGGCGGAAAACGGGGTGAACAACAACACGACAAGCAGCGATCCGATCAATGCTCCGGTCAGCAGGCGCCACCAGATGACCGGGCGCTTGAGCATGAGCGCCGCCAGCCAAAGCAGCAATGCGTCAAAACAGACGTTTAGCAACCAAATGACATCGACGTAAACGATCAAACGACAAGCCCCTCCTCCGCCCATATTGGCTTTGTCTGAAACAAGTATATAGCACATCATGAGGGAAAGTCTGTCAATCGGTGATGGTGAAAAAAAGGATGTTTTGTCAAAGTAGGGGGAAACGCGGCGGGTCCAACAAGCCGCCCGCAAATAAGTGAGACGAAAAGCTTGATTTCAATAAAAAACAGGCATGAACAAGTCCGGTTGTTCATGCCTGTTTTCACCTTAACGGCGGCGGTTGCGATTGCGCAAGAAAGCTGGAATGTCCAGCGGATCTTCCGCCTGCCCCGATCGAAGCGCTGCATAGTCTTGCGCCGGTTCTTCGCGCTTTTCCCGTTTCGGCGCCGGTGTTACTTTCGGAGCTGTGCTGATGCCGATACGCGATGGCCGCGGTTGCGAAGCAACGTTTTCGTTAAAGCCGGTCGCGATGACCGTGACGACAATTTCGTCTTTTAAGTTTTCGTTGATGACCGAACCGAAGATCATGTTCACTTCTTGATCGGCCGCTGAAGCGACGATGTCAGCCGCTTCCTGTACTTCGTACAAGCTTAAGTTCATCCCGCCGGTGATATTCATGAGTACCCCTTGCGCCCCGTCGATCGACGTTTCCAACAGCGGGCTGGAAATCGCCTTTTTCGCTGCCTCGGCGGCCCGGTTTTCGCCGCTCGCCACCCCGATGCCCATCAATGCCGAACCTTTGTTTGACATGATCGTTTTCACGTCAGCAAAATCGAGATTGATGAGCCCCGGCACGGCGATTAAGTCGGAAATGCCTTGCACCCCTTGGCGCAGCACGTTGTCCGCCTCGCGGAACGCCTCAAGCATCGGCGTATTTTTATCGACGATTTCAAGCAACCGGTCGTTCGGAATGACGATGAGCGTATCGACCGCTTCTTTCATGGCGGCGATGCCGCTTGCGGCTTGCGTCGCCCGTTTCCGGCCTTCAAATGTGAACGGACGCGTGACAACGCCGACCGTCAGCGCTCCTAATTCACGCGCGATTTGGGCGATGACCGGCGCCGCTCCCGTGCCGGTGCCGCCGCCCATCCCGGCGGTGACAAACACCATGTCCGCACCGCGGAGCGCTTCTTCAATTTGCTCTTTACTTTCTTCCGCCGCTTTTTTTCCGACCTCCGGGTTGGCGCCTGCACCTAAGCCGCGCGTCAGCTTCGCTCCAATTTGCAATTTCGTCGGCGCCTTCGACAAGTTGAGCGCCTGTGCATCCGTATTGACCGCAATAAACTCCACGCCTTGCACTCCGTGTTCAATCATCCGATTGACGGCGTTGTTGCCGCCGCCTCCGACCCCAATCACCTTGATCGTTGCCAACTGATCGACTGTCGTATCAAACTCCAACATGGTCAAATCCTCCTAAATTTCAATCTCTATTCAAAGAAAGACCCGAAAAATTTCTTGACCTTCTTCCCAAAATGGTCTTCTTTCTTTTTTGGTTTCGGCTGCTGTTTTTGTGCAGGACGCTCGACTGGCTCCGCCGCAACGGCAACCGGGGCCGTTTTTCCTTGCATCTGCGCCTGCCGGTAAGCGAATTTGAGCAAGCCAACGCCGATCGTATACTGCGGGTCTCGCACACCGATATAATCCGGCATGGCGACGCGGACGCTCGTCCCTAAAACGACGTGGGCCAGCTCCAACACCCCTGGCATATTCGCCACACCGCCTGTCAGCACATAGCCGCCGGGAAGGTCGCGAAATCCGAGCCGGCGCACTTCATGCTGAACCATTTGCAAAATTTCCTCCAGCCTCGCTTCGATAATATCGGCGACCTCAAGCTGGCTGAACTGCTGGTGTTGATCGGTGCCCATGATCGGCACAGTGAATACTTCTTCCTCCGAAGCGTAGTCGTAAAATGCATGTCCATGCTTCAGTTTAATTTTTTCGGCGTCGTCTGTTGTCGTGCGCAACCCGATGGCCAAATCTTTTGTAATATGCTCCCCTCCGACTGCCAGAGAGGACACAGCCTGCAGTCCGCCTTGCTCAAAGACGGCGACCGTTGTCGAGCCGCCTCCGAGATCGACAAGTGCGACGCCTAAATGCCGTTCATCATCGGATAACGCGAGTGAACCGGCCGCCAACGGCTGAAGGCAAATATCGCTGATTTCCAAGCCGGCGCGTTCCACGCAGCGAAGGAGATTATGTAAAATCGTCTTCGCTCCGGTCACCATTGTCCCTTCCATTTCCAGACGGACGCCGAGCATGCCGCGGGGGTCGTGGATGCCGTCTAATCCGTCAACGATAAACTGGCGCGGAACGATCCCGATAATTTCCCGATCCGGGGGGATGGAAACCACTTGCGCGGCATCGATGACGCGAGCGACGTCCTCGTCGCCAATTTCGCGGTTGTCGCTGGCAACGGCGACAATGCCATGACAGTCATGAAGTTGAATATGGCTGCCCGCCACCCCAACGACCACGCGGCGGATCGACAGGCCGACCATCCGTTCTGCTTGTTCGACCGCCCGCTTGATCGAGTGCACCGTTTTATCTATATCAACAATCGCCCCTTTTTTGAGCCCTTCCGCTTTTACATTGCCTACCCCGATAATGTTGATCGAGCTGCCTAACATTTCCCCGATGATGACTTTGACGCTCGATGTCCCGACATCCAGGCTAACGACGATTTCATTGCTGCTCATCTTTTGGCATCTGCCTACTAAAAACGCGCCGGTGTCGGCCGACGTTTCAGTAAGCAGCGACACCTCCTTTTTCGGCTGAAGTTTCTCGATCCATCTCTTTGTCTATTTGTCTATGTCTAGTTTATGAATTCCGCAAAAGCACTACATTTGTTTTACTCCATATAATTCAACATGCCAAAAGACTTTCCCTGTCTTTTGCTTAACTTTTTTCGCGATTTTGCCGCCGCTCCGCCCATTCAGTAAGCCAGAGGCGGCGGATGATGGCGATGTTTTGAAAAAGGCGGACACCGAACGCAAACACGGCCGCTAAATACAAGTCTACACCAAGATGTACCCCAAGAAAAGTTAAAGTTGCGGCAAGGATCATGTTGAAAAAAAACCCGGTTATAAATACAGTTTCGTCGTATGTCCGCTGTAAATGGGCGCGCCATCCCCCTATTAATGTATCAAAGGCGGCCAAGATGGCAATCGATAAATAACTGGAATATTCATCGGGGACTTCCCAACCGGCAAGACTGCCGATAGCAAACCCGAGCAATAACCCGAGAAGCGGGAGCCACATGCTACTTCTCCTCCTTGCCGACGCTCGCCGTCTCCATATAGTTCACATCCGGCCGTTCGGTTGATGGTGGAATGACCATTGACGGTTTCGGCTTGGAAATCGAAAGCTCTAGGTTTTCGACGATAAAATCGTCGCGAATCGGGGAAACCGCTAACCCGCTGTACAGCTTGTCCGCATCGGACGCAATCGCCTTCACCTCAACCGGCAGCCCGATTGGACGACGCCCGACTTTCGTCATGCCGTTGATATCGCGAATCGCGGTCCGGTTCGTCAGCCGTTCGCCGCCGATAGCGATTTCCTTTGCCCCATATTTGTTCAACTCGTTCACTAACCGTTGCAGCAGCTCCGGGGACACGGTCGCAGTGACTGGCCCGACGTAGCCGGCTGCCGAGAACGGTGCAATGGTCAGCACGATGCCGCTCCCTTTCACCTCGGTCAGTCCGGCTTCTTCCCTTAGTTCAGCGACGGTCGCCTTGAGCGCCGCCCCGCCGTCTGCCGTCTCCCGCTGCCGATAATAGTGCAATTTCTCCTCGTAATCTTCGAGCTCCTCAAGAAGCTGCTGTTCGAGCTGCTGCTCTTTCGTCAAATCGGCACGCAGTTCCCAAATGTCGCGCGTGTCACGCTCCTCTGAAGGCAGCGTTGTCCGCAGTCCAACTGCAAGCATCACACCAAACACGGCAGCCACGCCGGCAAAAGATAACCGTCTTTTCCATTCCAATACACTTCACCGCTCCTTCCCGTCCTCTTTTTATGGCTTGGGTGCAAATACTGGATCGAGGACGATGGCCTCTTGTTTTTCCACTTTCACATCGACGTGGTCTTCGACAAGTTCGTCGACGACGCCGCCGGGTAGCCCGAGCGCGGACGAGAGCACATCCGGGTCGCCGATCGCCGAAATGACAAACGGAGCGGCATGCTGCGTCCCGTCCACTTCGATGACTGGGCCGTTGCAGACAATGTAAGAGCGATGGGAAATGCGCTGCCCATTAATGGCGACCGCTTCGGCGCCGGAAATAAGCAGCTCATGAACAACTTTCCATACGTGCTGTTCGTGAACGATGTAATCGGTAGCACTCGCTTCAGAGGGGATGTAAGAGGAATCGGAAAGTGTGACTGCTACGCCTTTCCCTTTAACCCTCGCCTTTCCGACATGCATGCGCAGTTGTTCCGCTTCTTTCGCCAATCCGGCTTCGTTCGACTGTTTCTCGGCCAGTTTTTTTTCCCATGCGGCTAATTCATCTTGCTTTTTGACAAGCTGCTGCTTTAACGACCGGTTTTCTTTTTGCAAAGCAATAAGCGCCGAGCGGTACTCGTATTCCTTTTTCCACTCGCTATCGCTCCATTGACGGCGGGGCGCCTCCTCCTTCGCATGCTGGTACGAAAACCCGAGCATGGTGCCGAAGACAAAACAAATAAAAGTAAGGAGGACGCGGCTACGGGCTTGTCGTCTCATCGTCATCCTCCTTTTTCGCCGGTTCGTACGGAACAAAATAGCTGCCCACTTCTAAATGAATGACTCCTTTGACATCCCGGTCGAGCTCGGCGATAATTGCCGGATAATGCGACAGCTTGTCCGCAAAGTTATGAATGGTCGCACTTACCTCATAGCCGTCATTCATATAGACGACGACGCGGTCTTCGTACTCACTGTTTGGCTTGTAGTGGATTTCCGACATGGCGCCGAGCACCGCCGCCGGCAGCTCGGCGAGCTGTCCGGTCATTTCCGCAATAGCATCGCCGTTTTTCCAGCCGACTAATACCGGCGCATCGTTCGGAGCTGTTTTTGTCGCTTCTTGCTTTAACAGCCGCCCGTTTTCGAGCAGCGGGAAAAACGTTTGCCGGTTATATACGTAGGCGATCCGCCGCCATTCACGAACGTGGATGACGATCGCGTTCGGCAGCCGCTTTTCCACTGTGGCCTCCCTAATTTCCGGGTGACGGGCGATTTTCGTCTCCACGCTTTGTTCGTCCACTTTCCAAAAGCTTGTCCGTTTCGTAATGCCGCTCAAGCTGATGATGCGCTCTGCCGGCAAATGACGGTTGCCGCTCACTTCGATATGCTTGACGGCGCTCAGCGGCGATTGGAAATAAAGAACGAACAAGATACACAGAAAAAAGAAGGACAAATACAAAATCAGCCGGCGGTTCGCTTTTTGGCGGCGCCGTTCCTTCAATTTCGGCACGCGGTCCTCAAGAACAACGACCTTTCCTTTTTCCATCGCATTCACCGCTTTCTTGTCCAACGCCCGCATTCTCGCCCATGGACAAAACACGTTGCCGCATTTGAATAAAAACAAACGGCATCCGCTGCCGTTTTTTGTTCTTTGCACTTGTTTTCATTATATCACAAATAGAATGCGAGAGAGAGCCTGTTTTTTATCTCATTTGCCGCCACTATTCGACGGCAGAACACACCTAAGGATGACTAGGGCAAACAAAAGCGGCGGATAGCCGCCGCCTGCCCGCGCCTAGTAGCGGGCATGCCTGCTAATATTGAGCAGCACGCCGATCGCCATCAGCATCAGCGTCAGCGAGGACCCGCCGTAGCTCAAAAACGGGAGGGTAATGCCGGTGACCGGCATCAGTCCAGTAACCACGCCGATATTGATCATTACTTGAATAGCGATCATCGAAATGATGCCAAGCGCCAAAAAACTGCCATACAAATCGGGAGCGCCCAGGGCAATGCGCACCCCGCGCCACAGAAGGAGGCTAAACAAAAGAAGGACGAGCGACCCGCCGATAAAACCGAGCTCTTCAGCTAAAATCGCGAAAATAAAATCCGTTTGCGGCTCCGGCAAATAAAAAAACTTTTGCCGGCTTTGCCCGAGCCCAAGGCCGAACAAGCCGCCCGGCCCAATGGCGTATAGCGACTGGATGATTTGGAATCCACTCCCTAACGGATCTTCCCATGGATTTAAAAATGATGTAATCCGTTTGATTCGATATGGAGCCGATAAAACAAGGGCAGCAAACCCGGCCAGCCCTAATACGCCGAGACCGGCAAAATGGCTGAGACGGGCGCCGGCAACAAAAATCATCGTCACACATGTCCCGACCATCACGGTTCCTGTTCCTAGGTCCGGCTGCAGCATAATCATGCCGAAGGCGGCAAACACGAGCGTCAGCGCTGGCAGCAACCCTTGTTTAAACGATGTAATCTTTTTTTGATTCTCGGATAAATATTTGGCTAGAAACGCGATCAACGCCAGCTTCATAAACTCGGACGGCTGAATGGAAAACGCCCCGACGCCAATCCAACTGCGCGACCCGTTGCGCACCATGCCGACGCCCGGGATCAAGACGAGAACAAGCAGCCCGAAACAAACGATGAGCAGCACCTTCGACCAGTCGCGCCACGTCCAATAATCAATGTTCATTACAAAAAACATAGCGATAATGCCAACACCGGCAAACAAAAGCTGGCGCTTGGCAAAGAAAAACGAATCGTTAAACTTGTATTCCGCCCAGATAGCGCTCGCGCTGTACACCATAATAAGCCCGATGGCCAAGAGCGAAAACGTTAAAATAATGAGCAAAAAATCCGGTGCAGACTTTTTCCGCGGCAATGCCCAACACCTCTATTTTGTAAACTAGAGGGAAAGGGCTGTCCCTTTCCCTCTATTTCAACTTATGCACGGCGTTGATAAAAATGTCCCCTCTCTCCTCGAAAGTTTTGTATTGATCCCAGCTGGCGCATGCCGGAGAGAGCAAAATGACATCGCCCGGTTCTGAGAGCTGAAAGGCAACCGGGACAGCCTTTTCCACATTATCGACATATTCGACCATTTCTATTCCCGCTTCGCGGGCCACGCGGCCAATTTTAGCCGCCGTCTGGCCGAACAGCACCACAGCTTTCACCTGTTGCAAGTATGGGAGAAGGGCGTCAAATTCATTGCCGCGGTCAAGTCCGCCGGCCAACAAAATTACCGGTTCACCGTCGAACGCCGAAAGTGCCTTTTGCGTCGCCAACATATTCGTCGCCTTCGAATCGTTATAAAACCGCCGGCCACCGACTTCCGCCACGTATTGAAGCCGATGTTTCACACCGGTAAACGTCATTAACACGCGAACAATCGCCTCATTGCCGGCACCGGCCAGCTTGGCAGCTGCGACCGCCGCTAAAATGTTTTCCAAGTTATGTTGACCGGGAAGAACGATGTCGGCAATCTTGATGACCGGTTCACCGTTCCAATAAATGGCGCCATCTTGAACGTACGCTCCTTCACCAAGCGGCTTCGTCGCCGAAAACAGCACCTTTTGCGCCCGAACAGACGAGGCGATGTTCATCACAAGCGGATCATCCGCATTGACGACGGCGTAATCGCGTTCCGTCTGGTTGCGGAAAATATTCGCCTTCGCCGCCGCGTACGCCTCCTTCGTCCCGTGGTAGTCCAAATGGGCGTCAAAAATGTTGAGCAAAACGGCGATCGCCGGCCGAAATCTGCCGATGCCAGCGAGTTGGAACGAAGACAGTTCGGTGACAAGCCATTGACCCGGTTTCGCTTCCTTTGCCACCTCGCAGGCGACAAGGCCGATATTGCCGGCAAGCAGCGGGTCTTGGCCGTCTGCCTTTATCATCTCGTAAATGAGCGTCGTCGTCGTCGTTTTTCCGTTCGACCCGGTAATGCCGATAAACGGCGCTTCGGAAATGTGATAGGCAAGCTCCACTTCGGTCACGACCGGAAGCCCTTTTTCGAGCGCCTTTTCGACGAGTGGGTTCGTATACGGAATGCCCGGATTTTTCACGACGAGATCAAACGGCTCATCAAGCAGCTCAAGCGGATGACCGCCGCAAACGACGCGGATGCCGAGCTGCTCCAACTGCTTCGCCTCCGCATTTTCCGCCAACGGCTTTTGATCGTTGGCGACGACCTCAGCCCCTAATTCAACAAGCAGCCGGGCCGCCGCCACCCCGCTTTTCGCCAATCCAATGACAAGCACACGACGATGTTGATAAAAAGGAGTCGGTTTCAATTAAATCCACACCTCGATATAAATTCCTAGCATCGCGAATAAAAGGCCGACAGCCCAAAACGTGACAACAATGCGCCACTCCGACCAACCGACGAGCTCGTAATGGTGATGGAGCGGACTCATACGAAAGACACGCTTGCCAGTCATTTTGAATGAGGCGACTTGAATGATGACCGATAGCGTCTCAATAACAAATACGCCGCCGATGACGACAAGCAGCAGCTCAAGCTTCGTTAAGACCGCGACCGCCGCGATCGCCCCGCCGAGCGCAAGCGAACCGGTATCGCCCATAAACACTTTCGCCGGGTGGGCGTTAAACACTAAAAAGCCGAGCACGGCGCCGACAACGGCCACACAAAACACCGCGACGTCGTACTGGCCTTGATTCCAAGCCAAGACAGCGTAAGCGCCAAAAGCGATCGCCGCCGTCCCTGCCAAAAGCCCGTCAAGCCCATCGGTCAAGTTGACCGCGTTTGAGCCGCCGACGAGCATAAACAAGAGCAGCACCCCGTACGCCCAACCAAGGTCAAATGACCAGTCGGTGCCGGGAATATGTAGCGCCGTCGAAAAACCGCTTTGCCGATAGACAAGAAAGAAAATGACAGCAATGATGAGCTGGCCGACAAATTTTTGCCGGCTTGTCAGTCCAAGATTCCGCTTCATCACGACTTTAATCATGTCGTCCAAAAAGCCGAGCACCCCGTAACCGACCGTTACAAACAACAATAAATATGTTCCCGCCGAAAGGACAGCAAATTTGGCCGTCATCCATACGGTCGTCGCGACGATGGAAAGCAAAATCATGATGCCGCCCATCGTCGGAGTGCCTGATTTTTTTTGGTGCGACTTTGGCCCTTCCTCACGGATGCTTTGCCCAAATTTTAACCGTCGCAAAAACGGGATAAACAGCGGCGACAAAATGACGGTGACCAAAAAGGAAACGGCCATCGCAATGACGATTATTTGCTCTGGCATGAATCGTCACATCCTTTTGCCCGCCGCGCGCCGAGCCACCGTTTCTGCAATTCGGCGAGCCGCAAGCGGATCGCCTCATCATCCGGAACGTATGTTCCGTCTTTTTCCGGAAACATAAAAGAAAATTCCGTGTCTTCATCGTCCCCGCTTTTCTCTAAATACTGCTCAAGCAACACCGCAGCCGCTTCAAGCGGCGACGGAACGAAAAAGAGCGGAAACTGGTTTGGAATATAGCGGGGCAGCGGATCACCGACCGGCCAAAATGAAGCGATCGCCCCATGCTCAATGGCCGTTTTTAACGTTTCCGCCCCATTTTCAAGCGGAACGAACAACCCTTTTTTCACTTGCTTTGCCGGGTTGACAAATACGGCGTGAAAGCGGATCGTCTCATCGACAATGCCGCGCGCCTCCTCCGCGATTGATTGCACCATTTTATACGTGACCATCATCTTCTCTCCTTCACCGCCGCTCGGGCGACAGCACGATCATCAAAGTCGATCACATCGCCGCCGATGATTTGATACGTTTCATGCCCTTTGCCGGCAATTAACACAACATCTCCTTCTTGCGCCTGCCCAATGGCATAACGGATCGCCTCTTCCCGGTCGGGAATGGTCACATACGTTCCGTCCCCGGCGCTGACGCCGGCCTCCATATCGCGCAAAATTTGCCCCGGATCTTCCGAGCGCGGGTTATCGGAGGTAAAAACAGCGACATCCGCGTAACGCACCGCCGCTTGCGCCATGAGCGGCCGCTTGGTCCGGTCGCGGTCACCGCCGCAGCCGATCACCACATATACGTTTCGCTTCGCAAATTGACGCACCGTTTTCAGCGCGTTTTCTACACTGTCCGGCGTATGGGCATAATCGACGATAATAGTAAAATTTTGCCCCTCATCGACCGTTTCAAACCGCCCCGGCACCGGAGCGACGGCAGCCAAAGCCGTCACAATCGTTTCAAGCGAAAAACCAGAGGCAAGACAGGCAGCTGCAGCGGCGAGAATGTTATAGACGTTAAACAAGCCGACAAGCTTCGTTTCCACCGCTGCCGACCCGTGCGGCGTGCATAGCCGGAACGCCATGCCGGACGGGGTCATGGCAATCTGTTCCGCCGTCACATCGCTTTTCTCGCGAATGCCATATGTGATGACCGGCGCTGCCGTCATATGTTTATAATATTGCGAAACAGGATCATCATGATTGAAAACGGCAAATTTCGGCCGCTGCTCGTCGTAGCGGTTGCCGAGCTGGGCAAACAAAAGCCCTTTGGCGTTCCGGTATTCTTCCATTGTCCCATGATAGTCTAAGTGGTCTTGCGTCAAGTTCGTAAACACGGCGACATCGTAATCACAGCCGTGCACTCGCCCTTGATGGAGGGCATGCGACGACACTTCCATGGCCGCCAACTCCACGCCTTCGTCAACCATCTGTTTAAACGTGCGCTGCAAAACGAGGGACTCCGGTGTTGTATTCACCGCCGGGTAAGAGCGGTCGCCGATTTTCATCCCGACCGTGCCGATGAGCCCAGTTTTCTTGCCGGCCTTTCTCGCAATTTGCTCAATGATATGAGTCGTCGTCGTTTTACCGTTTGTGCCCGTCACTCCGATTAAATGAAGGCGATGAGTCGGGTGACCGTAGAACGCATCCGCTAAAATCGCCATCGCCCGCCGGCTGTCCGATACGAGAACGACCGGCACGTTCACCGAGAGCGGACGCTCGGCTACAATCGCCACCGCCCCGCGCGCCACCGCCTGTTCGGCAAAATTGTGCCCATCGGCGGTAAAGCCTTTCAGACAAAAAAAGAGAGAGCCGGGCGTGACATGGCGCGAGTCCATCTCCAGCGCAACGATGTCTGGGTTGCCTCCACGATGCGCCCAAAAGCCGGGCAAGCGCGACAGCAGCGTTTGTAATTTCATGTTTGCTTCATCCCTTTCGCTTATAAATAGCCCGCCCAACGGTGCGGACAGCGGAAAAAAGGGGCATAACCAACCCGATGAGTCATCGCATCGGCCGCCCCTTGTGCGATCGTTTACTGTCCCTCTGCCGCCTCGTTTTTCGCCAAATAAATGCGAATCGTCGACCCTTCTTTCACTTTCGCCCCTGGCTCTGGGGACTGTTCAACGACCATATCTCCCTCGCCACTAACATCTAATTTTAAGTCAAAAAGTTGTTCTTGCAAATCTTTTTTTGTCAATCCGATTAAGTTCGGCACTTCGATCACTTTCGGATCGTTCCAATCCCGCTCTTTGGCAAGTTGGTCCTTGCGCGGCTTCACATTCATGGCGCGCAGGCTGTCTTCCATCACTTTTCCAACGATCGGAGCGGCAACCGTACCACCAAACTGAACCGTTCCTTTCGGGTTGTCAACCGCAACGTATACAACAAGCTGCGGATCGTCGGCCGGGGCGAAGCCGATGAACGACACAATATGGTTGTTTTGCAAATAGCGGCCTCCTTGCGCTTTTTGTGCCGTCCCGGTTTTTCCACCGACCCGGTATCCTTCGACATACGCCTTTTTCCCTGTTCCTTGGGCGACGACACTTTCAAGTGCATACCGGACTTGTTTCGACGTTTCCTCGGAAATGACGCGCCGTTTCGCCTTTGGCGTATTGCGGCGGACGACTTCGCCTGTTTCCGGGTCGCGCCACTCCTTGGCGATGTATGGAGTGTACAAAACACCTCCATTGATCGCAGCCGATACGGCGGCGACTTGCTGGATCGGCGTCACCGACACCCCTTGACCAAATGCAGTCGTCGCCAGTTCAACCGGCCCGACCCGTTTTAGATCAAACAAAATCCCCGTTCCTTCCCCTTGCAAGTCGATTCCGGTTTTCTCGCCAAACCCAAATTGCTTAATATAATCAAACAACGTTTCCTTTCCGAGCCGTTCGCCCAGCGCCACAAACCCCGGGTTGCACGAGTTCTGCACGACTTCCAAAAACGTTTGCTCCCCATGGCCGCCTTTTTTCCAACAGCGAAGCGTAGCGCCGGCTACTTTGGCATAGCCCGGATCAAAAAAGTGATCTTTGAGCAAATTCACTTTCTCTTCCTCAAGAGCTGCCGCAAGCGTAATGATTTTGAACGTTGACCCCGGCTCATATGTACTCCAAATCGGCAAGTTGCGGTTATAAATTTCAGGAGGAACGTTGCGGTAGTTGGCCGGGTCGAATGTCGGGCGGCTCGCCATCGCCAAAATTTCGCCTGTATTCGGGTTCATGGCGATGGCGATGATGCCGTCCGGATTGTATTTCGCCTCCGCGATATCGAGCTCTCGTTCAATAATCGTCTGGATGCGCGAGTCAATTGTCAACACTAAGTTCAAACCGTCGGTCGGCGGTGTATAGTCATCGGCCATATCGGGCATGCGCCGTCCTTTTGCATCGGAATAAAATTGCACAGAACCGCGCTCTCCGCTTAACTCTTTGTCATAGTACAGCTCAAGCCCGGTGAGCCCCTGATTGTCAATGCCAGTAAAGCCAAGCACATGCGACAAATAGCTGCCAAACGGATAGTAGCGCTTCGTGTCTTCGGCGATATACACCCCGTCCAAGTCGAGCGCATGCACGCTCGCCGCCTTTTCATCAGAAATTTTCCGTCCTTCCTTTAGACGGACGATCGATGTTGCTTGCGTAATTTGCTTATAAATGGATTCGACCGGCGCGCCCAACACAGCGGCCAGCTTTTCGGCCGCTTCCGCCGGATTTTTCACTTGCCGGGGGATGACGTACACCGTCGGGGCGCTCATATTCGTCGCCAACGGGACGCCGTTGCGGTCCAAAATTTCGCCGCGTTTCGGTTCAAACGGGATGTTCCGGCCCCATAGCCCTTTCGCCCGTTCCGCTAACATATCGCCGAGCCAAAATTGGACGTAGCCGAGACGGAGATCGATAACGGCAAAAATGAAAATCCCGATCAAAAACACGATTGTCAACCGCTTGCGCACGGTAACGTACGACACGCGCATATGGCGGAACCTCCTTCGTGATGGGCTCGTTCCACTATATGCTTGTACGCCCCGTTATAGAACGACAAAAATCATTCGTGCGGCTCGTCGTCTTCCCGTTCGGCCGCCTCTTGTTCTTTCTTCGCCGCTGCTTCCTCCCATTGGCGCGGCGGAGCCAGCTCGACAATCAAATAATCCCCTTTGCGCACTTCCGCTCCCGGACGAATGTTTTGGCTGACAACATAACCGGTTCCTTTCGTACTTGGCCGCAGCCCGAGCACGTTGGCGACTTTCATGGCATCTCGCAGCGAAAAGCCGCGCAAATCCGGCATCGTTGCCGCCCCGTCCGTTTTCAGCACGACCCGCTCGCCGGGAAGAAGACGCTCGCCGCCGCGTGGAAGCTGCTGTTCGACATATTTGCCGTTGCCGATGACGACCGGCACATATCCTTTTTCTTTCAGCTGTTCTGCCGCTGCGATGGCCGTCTGGCCGATCAACGAGTCAAGCGCGCGCCGCCCCGCTGTTTCGGGCTCCGCCTGTTTGTCTTCATCCGGTTCAATATGCAAATAGTGCAGACTGCTTTTCATCACTGTCGTAAAAATTTGTGACACCGGCGCCGCCCCGGTTTCAGTAACATCAAGTTGCGGCTGCTGAACAGCCACATACATGACGAGCCGCGGATCATCGGCCGGCGCCATGCCTAAAAACGAAAAAATATAGTTCTCCCGGCCGGTCAAGTAGCCGCCGGCAGCCGACGGAATTTGCGCCGTCCCGGTTTTGCCGGCGACACCGTAGCCATCGATCTGGTACGGGCGGCCGGTGCCGTGTTCCGCGGTGACAACCGTTTCTAAAATGTCGCGCACTTTGCGCGCCGTTTCCGCCGTGACCGGTTCGCCGACGACAGTCGGTTCATGATCAAGAACGACTTTGCCGTTGTCCGGATCGACCGCTTTTTCAATCACATACGGTTTCATCATTTTCCCATCGTTAGCAATCGCGGTTGCCGCTTGAATTTGCTGAATCGGCGTCACCGACGTCCCTTGGCCAAATCCGGTCGTAATCCGTTCGATCGGATAGCGATAGCGGATTTGCCCAACCGCCTCATTCGGCAAATCAATGCCGGTTTTCTGGTCGAAACGGAAGCGATGCAAATATTGCAAAAACCGGTCCTCACCGAGCTTTTCTTTCACTAAAATGGAAAAGGCGACGTTCGATGAACGCTGCACCCCCTCCTCAAACGTGATCGTCCCCCAGCCGACATCGTTATGGTCGCGAATCGTATTGGGCCCGACTTTGTAAGAGCCGGAGCGATACGTTTCCTTGCCGTTATAGACTCCTTCATTGACGGCCGCAGCGAGCGTAAACACTTTCATCGTCGATCCCGGCTCGTACGGATAGGAAATGGCGTCATTTAAAAAGTTCGTAATATCACGTTTGTTTGGGTCGAAACTCGGGCGGGTGGCCATAGCCAAAATTTTTCCTGTTTTCGGATCGGCGACAATGGCGATCATTTTTTTCGGTCTGTACTGCTTCTCGACGCTATTCATGGCATCTTCTAAAAACGTTTGGATTTTTCCATCGATCGTCAAGTAGACGTTCGCCCCATTGTCCGGCTTGACGATATGCTCTTTTGCCGCCGGCAGGCGAAAGCCGTTCACATCGCCGGCAAATGACACATAGCCGTCTTTTTCGCGCAAATAGCGGTCAAGCCATTTTTCCACTCCCATTTTGCCGACTGTTTCGTTTTCCCCGTTTTTTTGCGCATATCCAATGACATGCGAAGCAAACGTGCCGTTTGGATAAAAACGGGCGGTGTCGCGGATAAAGGCGATGCCCGGCAAATCGAGCGCCTCAATTTTCCGCTTCAGCTCAAAGCTGATGTTGCGGCCGTAAGAGCCGAACTCAACTTGCTTCGCCTTTTTCGTTAAAATGCGCTCCATGTCCTCAACATCCATGCCAAGCAACGGCGCCAGCTTTTTCGCTGTTTTTTCCGGGTCGATGACATGGCGCGGATGATCCGGGTCAGTCGTCATCTCGGGATCCAAAATGGCCACGACCGTATAGGAAGGCACATCCTGCGCTAAAATGGTGCCGTTGCGGTCAAAAATCGTCCCGCGCTTCGCTTCGATCGTCCGCGTTTGTTTATGCTGCTGTTCGGCTTTCGCGGCCAACACATGGCCGTCTGCTTTTCCAGTCCATTGCAGCTGGAGAAAACGGGCAAAAAGCAAGAAAAAGAGCAGGCTAAAAATAATAAACAAAACCCCTGCTCCCCGATGGGTGTTGTAATGCTTTTTCATTTCCATCCCCCATCATTCCTGCACGACTTTTACATGATTTTCGTTAAGCGACAACCCGAGCTCCTTCGCCTTTTGCAAAATGCGCTCGTACGCGCTCAGCCGCTGCACTTCAACGTATAGGTCATTATTTTCCTTTTTCTGTTCATCAATGGCCGCCTCCAACTTTTGCACGTCTTTATTGAGCTCATAAATTTGCACTTGGCTTGAGACCATCTGAACTGCCACGTAAAAGGTAAACAGCAAAAACGAGACAACGAGCAGCTTCTCGGCCAACGTGAAACGAAAACGCCGTTTTCGCTGTGGCTGCGGGCTCGGTGGTACAGCCGGACGCTTTTGTTCGCGCACTACTTTGACTGCCAAATCGTTCACAGCTTT
The DNA here is from genome assembly GCF_000445995.2 of Geobacillus genomosp. 3. GTDB lineage: Bacteria > Bacillota > Bacilli > Bacillales > Anoxybacillaceae > Geobacillus. Next base: position 1,002,902 of record NC_022080.4, on the reverse strand, counting down.
CCCCTCCTGTTTCTCCACTCATTCTTTTTCATCATTCACGTCACAGTTTTTCGGCGATGCGAAGTTTGGCCGAACGGGCGCGGTTGTTTCGTTCCAGCTCCTCGTCGGAAGGAACGATCGGCTTTCTTGTAATGATTTTCAGCACGGGGCGGTAGTCATCGGGGAGAACCGGAAGCCCCGGGGGCAATGGCGGGCTCTCGCTTGCTTTTTTCAACGTTTCTTTGCAAATCCGGTCTTCGAGCGAATGAAACGTAATAACGCTCACTCGCCCGCCCGGCGCCAACAGATCGATCGCCTGCTCGAGCGCCTCGCGGAACGCCTCCAGTTCATCATTGACCGCGATGCGAAGCGCCTGGAAAATACGTTTGGCCGGATGTCCGCCGCTGCGGCGCGCCGGGGCCGGGATCGCCGCTTTAATCACCTCAACGAGCTCCCCGGTCGTTTCGATCGGCTTTTTGCGGCGCATCTCCTCGATTTTGCGCGCCACCTGTTTCGAAAACTTTTCTTCGCCGTAACGGAAAAAAATGCGGACAAGCTCCTCATATGACCAGCAGTTGACGATCTCCGCCGCCGTAAGCCGCTGCTTGCGGTCCATCCGCATGTCAAGCGGCGCGTCATGCTGATAGCTGAAGCCGCGTTCCGGCTCGTCGAGCTGCGGGGAAGAAACGCCTAAGTCAAACACTATACCATCAACAGTATCGATGCCAAGGGCTGAAAGCTCCTCGCGCAAAAACCGGAAATTCCGATTTATGAACTGCACTTGTTCGCCGTAACGGGCGAGCCGCTTGCGCGCGTGCAAAATGGCGGCCTCGTCCTGGTCAAACGCAAACAGTTTCCCTTTTTCCGAGAGACGGGAAAGCAAATATTCGCTATGGCCGCCTCCGCCTAACGTACAATCGACATAGACACCGTCCGGGCGGACGTTTAACCCATCGATCGCTTCCTTTAACAACACGGTTGTATGTTCAAACACATGTCCACCACCTTTGCTGCTTCCGCACGCACTTGCATCGGCCAGTGGCCGCTCCCTTATTATATCGCAAAGACGAACAAAATTTTAGCTTTTTTTGTAAAAAAACGTCCCTTTTTGTTTATTTTTGTCGGATGAAACCAATCATAGCCAAAATGGCGGGATCACTCCTTTACTTTTATTTCCATTCGTTTTGCGTTGTTTTTTTACTATTCATTTCAAGAAAAAAAAATCCTGCTTGAAACAGGATTTTTCTTTTCGACTTTTTCTTTGAAAAAGCCTTACATATATACAATTTTATGCATCCCGTTTTCCGGGGCGCCGATCGCTGAAAGTTTTTCTACAAAATCAAATCCGTAACGGTTCACATAGTAAAACACATTCCAAACCCGCTCCTGGGGCGCACCGTTCGGCCGTAGAGCCGTTTCCACGCGCCAAAATTTTCGCCATTCGGCCTCATGTTTACGCAGCAGCGCCCGCTGTAACGTTTGCTGAAGAAACTCGATTTGTGACTGAATGATGGCGGCATTTTTCGCCACCAATCCTTCCAATCCGCGGTCAATTTCCATGCCAAGCGCGCGCAGCGGCCGGTGCGCCGCTTCGATGTCGGCTTTCGCCTTGGCAAACGCCTCAGCCAGTGGAACTTCAGCCGTCTCCTTGCGCCATTGCTCCCTGGCCTCCTCGAGCCGTCCAGACAATACATCAGCCGCCTCAAGACCAATATCGGCCAGATCGGTTTGCAGCGAGCGGCTGACGATCGTCGCCTGCAAGCGCGGCACAACCGGCGGCACTTCCATCCCAAACAGGGAGAACACCTCTTTCAACTCTGCCCAATAGGCAATTTCCCCAGGACCGGCAATAAAGGCGAGCGTTGGCAGCAAATATTCTTGCATGAGCGGGCGGGTGACGACATTGTTGCTTAAACAGGCCGGCTTCGTTTCAGCGAGTTCGAGCAGCTCTTGCTTTGTGAAGGCGATATTCCCGGCCTTATTGCGAAACACCCTCCGCCCCGCATCATAGTGCAAAAGAGAGCGCTCATAGCCGTCGTAATAAAACAAGTTGGCCGCATCCGGCGCGATCTCGATAAGCGGCGTATATCCGAGCGCCCGCAGCGTCTCTTGCTGGGCCAGCACGGCTGATGTCACATCGCGATGACGGTCAATGAGCGCGGCGAAAAAACGGCGCTCAAGCGGGCGCACCGCCGCATCGCCGGCGTTGAGAACGACTAAACCGTCATTGGCAAACAGGCGCAGGACAATGGCGGCAAAAAAGTCGACAAACGTGCGGGAATCGTCCAAGCACGCTGTGAGAAATGAGAGCAGTTCATTCGTTATGTCCGTTTCCCCGTATGTTTTGACGACGCGCTCAACCCATGCGCCAGCGAGCTCGCGATCAAGCGGCACATCGGCGGCCATTCGCTTTTCGTTCAGCCTGTGCGGATACGCCGCTTTTTTCACTTCGCCGTCCTCGACAACATATACATGGTCAACCTCGGCGATGTCGTGGTCTTCGCCGGCGATCCAAAACAGCGGCACGACGGGTACGCCAAGTTTTCGTTCCTGCTCTTTGGCAAGCTGGATAATCGTAATGATTTTATAAATCGTATAAAGCGGCCCGGTCAGCAGTCCGGCCTGCTGCCCGCCGACGATCACAACACTGTTTTCATCGCGCAGCTTATCGATATTGTTCATCGTCGCCGCGCTGGCGGAAAAACGGCGATGATAGGCGGACAAGTAATCGGCAAGCGCGCGCCGGTCATACGTTTTTCCTTGCACATGGGACAGCCGCCGGCGAAACGCATCATCATCTGCCCGGACATAGGCAAACCCCTTCTCAGCCGGAAATGCACCGGTTATGTAATCAGCAGCCAGCTTCGTTGCCGCCGGCAGCGGAACTTCGCGAACTTCCATGGCGAAAACTCCCTTTCCTATGTATTCTTTCATGAGTATAGCACGTTCGGTATAAAGAGAGAAAAATCATTGCTCAAAGGTTGGCGGCGACGCGCGCCACCATGCCGTATACGAGCAGCCCGGCATAAAGGAAAGCAAAAATGAGAAAACTCGCCCGCCAAAACAAGCGGAACACTGCCGCCGGGCGAAAATCTATCTTTTTCCGCCAATAGCCGAGCGCGATGGCGGTGTGCAGACCGAACAAAAAGAGAAGGAGATGAACCAAATACGATTTTCCGAACAACACAGCCAGCAAAAAATAGACAGCAGCGATGAAAAATGCGGTCGCAACGTTGACCGCAGCGTAAAACGCCGCCCGCTTCCGCCCGCCAAACAGGCGCGCTCCCAAATAGATGAGCAAAAATAGTAAAAGTGGCAGCGTCACAAATGTCGCCAGCATCGGTGCGAGCCAATCACCCATCCGCGTTCCCCCCTTCTTTTCCTTTCAGCGCACAAACGACAAAGCGAATGAGCGGCAACGCAATACCGCGCGCTTCCCCTTGCTTTAGCACATAGCCTAAAATCGCATCGATTTCCGTCCGGCGCCCGTTTGCCACATCCATATACATCGATGAATAGTTGTCCGCCGTGTTTCGGCATATATGGACAATGCGCTGCCATGCCTGTCCGGCGTCGCGAAGAGGCAGCACTTGCCGCACTTCGTCGAACAGCTGTGCCATCATTTCCCGATACGGCGCAACGTCCAAGAGCGCCCCGTTTTTTACTTGCAGCAGTGCTGTCAGCGGATTGATGACCGCATTAACGATAAGCTTGTCGACAAGAATGCGCTCCCAATCATCCGCCCATTCGATCGGAAAATCATCATCCCCGGACAGTTCGGCAGCCATAGCAGGCGACCCGTATAACGGAGCGAGCAACAGCTTGCCGACGCCTGTATGCACGACAGCCCGATCGTCAAGTTTGAAAGCGCCGTGCTCCACCACACCGACAACGACGTTTTTGTCAGCAAAAACGGACAACTGTTCGAGATGCCCCATGCCGTTTTGCAAAAAAACAAGCGTGCGGACGCGGCGAAACGAGTCGAGTTGTGCACAAACAGCAGCGATATCATACTGTTTGACAGTCACAAATACGAGCGGCTCAACGAGCTCTGCTCCGGCAAACGGCCGCGCTTGAACCGCCACAGTCACCGTTTCTCCATTTTTTTTCAGAGAAACACCATGTTTGGCAAGCTGCTCCGCTTGGGCCAAGCGCCTCGTATAAACCGTTACTTTGTGGCGCTGCCCGAGATAAGCAGCGAGCAACAGCCCGACTGCGCCGCCGCCGACAATGCCAATATTCACGCTTCTCCCCCACTTTCTTGCAAAACCACGTTAGCCTTATTTTAGCAAATGTGCCTTTAATCCGTTAAGAAAAAAAGCCGGCCCAAAAGCCAGCTTTTATCCTTCGCCAACGCCCTCTGCCGCCTGTTCGGCTTGTTTTTCAGCGCCTGTCACCATTTTCCGGGCCCGCTCCATAATGGCGAGCAGCGTTTTATACTCCTCCTGGACAGCCGCCAACTGTTTTTGCAACATCTCTTTTTCCATTTGCAATTTTGTGACCATTTGCTGCAGCTGTTCCATATCATTTTTTAACGCCCGGTTTTCATCGGCTATCCGCCGGGCGTCACGTGCCTTTTGCCCTTCAGCTTGCAAAAAGGTCAGCACTTCCGGCCATGACAGCTTGCTTTCAACCGCCGCTTCCATTTCCGTTTGCCCCCCGCCTTCCTTTGCGGATGCCGTCTCTTTTTTGCGTGTTTTCCGCTCCTGTTTTGCCTGTTCAATTTCCTCTTTGTACTGTTTGCGAACGTACGAATTCCAGCGGAATCCGCACGCTGCGGCCGTCCGTGACAAGCGCCGCCCTACTTCGGCAAACGCCTCGAGCTGGGTGCCGCCTTCACGAATATACTGAAGCACGACATTAGCCAACAGTTCATCCTCTTCTTTCGTCCACGCATCCTGGCGTACTCCTGTCATCCCCTTCCCCCCTTATCGCCGCTTTGTCATTATATGTATGCGGCTAATAGAAACGGTAGAAGGAAAAAATTACTTCTTGCGAAAAAAAGTGCGCAATGCCTGTTCATGTTCCGCCGATCCCCATAGCTCGGCACAGCGATCGATTTCGGCGAAAAATCGCTCCCGAAACCAAGCCGTTCGCCATTTTTCGCCCGCCGCCGCCTTATAGGCTTGCAAGACAGCGAGCGAGCGCGCCGCATAGGGGGCAAGCTGAGCCTGCCATTGTTCGCGCCAGCAGTCAGCCGGCAGAACAGCATCGGCCCAGCCATACGCGGCCATCGCCTCAGCCGTCATCGGCTCAGCGCGTAACAACAAATCGAGCGCCCGCGCATATGGAAGCTTTTCCAACAGCATGGACGCGCCGCCCCAACCGGTCGTAATGCCGAGTCGGCCTTGAACAAACCCGATTCGGCACCCTTCCTTCACAAAGCGGAAGTCGCAAGCGGTCGCCAGCTCGCAGCCCCCACCCATCGCCGTTCCGTTGACAAGCGCCGCCGTCGGTTTTGGGAACGTCAACAGCTTGTACAGCAACTCCCCCATGCGCATGAGCATTTGTTTCGCCTCGGCGCCGCGCAAATGCCCGAACTCGCTTAGATCGCCGCCAGAACAAAACGCCTCGCCGCCAGTGCCGGTAATGGCGAACACTTTCACTTCATCATCGACCGCCGCTTGCTCGAGCGCCCGTTCGAGAGCATGCATAACAGTAAAGTTGATTGCATTGCGCCTTTCGGGACGGCAAATCGTAAACAGTGCGATGCCGCCGTGATGTTCTACCATCGCTTCCATGACCTGTCTCCCCTTTCGTATGTTGAACGTTCTCCCACCTATGCAAACGCTTCGAGGCGGGAGTTGATAAAAAAGGCTGCCCTATGTTCGGACAGCCTTTCGCGTGATGCCGGTCATTATTTGTTGACGACATCTCTTCCTTTGTACGTTCCGCATGCTTTGCAGACGCGGTGCGCCAATTTCCATTCGCCGCAGTTCGGGCATTGCACCATGCCTGGCACTTGCAGTTTAAAGTGTGTGCGGCGCAGTCTTTTTCTCGTTTTCGATGTTCTTCTAAAAGGTACTGCCATCGTTCCCACCTCCTTGTCCGGCACATTCAGCTTATCGATGCCAGCAGGCGGACAACCGTTGATCGGGCCGCCGTCCGCCGGCAAACAAGGCAGCTGCCGGACGGTGCGCATTTCATCGGCGCCATCGGCCGGCAACGCCGGTAGATGTCATTCCTCATTTTTCTCTTCAAAAAACTTGGCCAACCCTGCTAGACGAGGATCGACTTTGTTCGCTGTCCGCTCTTCGAGCGCCTTTTCCCATTGCTCTTCCGAAAGAACGTCCCATCCTTCTCCGTGCTGCGGCGCCCCGCCAGCGGCCGGGTCGTCAGCAATGAGCTGCAACGGGATTTCAAGCAAAATAAGTTCGCGAATAACGGGATTCAAATCAATAGTTTCCCCGGTCACGATATGGGTGTCCTCGTCCGTTTCGACAAAATCGCCGCCGTCGGCAAAAAACGTCTCCGTCGTCTTGATGGAAAACGGATACGCAACATCGACGAGCGTCCGCGAACACGGCAACACCATCGTTCCCGACAGCGTCAAGTGAAACGTGAACTTTGTCGAACCGACATCTGCTTTTCCTTGGACGCGAACCGGTGAAATCTCACGGATCAACGTGTCGATTTGCTTTAAATCAGACACATCGACCGTCTCGTCAATCGCCATTTCTTTATGCTGGAAACGGCGAAGCTGTTGAACCGTCCATTTCATATGATCACCTCAAGGCAACGAATAAAATTATACGTTCCGTTTGTATTTTTGTCAATGTTTTTTCTTTACAACCATTTCGCCTTTCGGAAAAAGGGAAATAAAGCGGACGGAAAGGCATACTCCCATCATTTCCAAAATTCCCTGTCAACATGCACGCTTTTGCCTGTTGGCAACTGGACCAAAGTCGACACTGCTCCTCGCTGTGCTTGCCATCGGCTGTTTTTTGCTTCTTTGACAAGCGTCATCTCCACACTCGCAGTTGATCTCCGCTGCCGCTTCTTTCATACTAGATTACATACAGGAGGTGTGACGATTGACGAACGATCGTTTGAACATCAGTCGGCATGTGTTCTGTTGGGGAGATTGGCCATGAAAGCTGCCGGCGTCATCGTTGAATACAACCCGTTTCATAACGGCCATTGGCATCATTTGCAAGAAACGAAGAAAAAAACTGGGGCCGACTGCCTTATTGCCGTCATGAGCGGAAATTTCCTGCAGCGCGGCGAACCGGCTATCGTTTCAAAATGGGCGCGGACGAAAATGGCACTGGCTGCAGGCGTGGATCTCGTCATCGAACTGCCGTACGTATTCGCCGTTCAGGCGGCCGAGCAGTTTGCGCACGGAGCGGTGCGGCTGCTTGATGCCCTCGGCTGTCGGGAACTTTGCTTTGGCAGCGAATCTGGTGACATCACCGCCTTTTTGTCTGCCGTCGAAACGTTGTTTCAGCGAAAAGAGGAGTTTGACTCCCTCGTCCGTGCCGGACTTGCGCGCGGGCAAAGCTTCCCGAAAGCGAACGCCGAAGCGTGGCGGCAGCTTGGTTCCGTCCCGCTCGACTTATCAAAGCCAAACAATGTGCTTGGCTTTGCGTACGTGAAAGCGATTCAACAAAACAAGCTGGCAATCGTACCGCGCACCATCCCACGCCTGGCAGCCGGGTATCATGACGAATCGTTTTCCCACCCATCCATCGCCAGCGCCACAAGCTTGCGGAACGCGTTGGGGCAAACCGGGCAGCTGGAACGAATTGCTGCGTACATCCCGTCCGCCACCGCCGAACAGCTGCGGCAATATCGGCTGACGTACGGGCGTTGGCACGATTGGGAGATGTATTTTCCGCTGCTGAAATACCGGCTGTTGACAGCCACCGAAGAGGAATTGCGCCGCATCGCCGGAGTCGAGGAAGGCATCGAATACCGACTGAAGCAAAAAATTGCCGGCGCCGAAACGTTTGCTGCTTTCATCGCCGCCACGAAGACAAAACGGTACACCTGGACGAGGCTGCAGCGTCTATGCGCGCATGTATTGACGAATTTCACAAAAGAGGAACAAAATAAGGCAATGGCCCCGACGTACATCCGGCTGCTCGGCATGAACGAAACCGGCCGCCGCTACTTGCAGCAGGTGAAGAAGGAACTGGCGTTGCCGCTCGCCGCCAAGGCTGCCAAACTGAACGGCGATCCGCTATATGAGCAAGAAAAAAAGGCGACAGCCGTCTATGCCGCCGCCTTTCCCGAGCCGCTATACAGCGCCGCGCTAAAGGAAGAATACGCGACGGCGCCCATCTACTCCTCCGGCATCGAACGCAAATAGCGGATCGCGTCATCAAACGTATCGACCGGGACGATTTTCATCTTCGTCCCGATTTTTTGCGCCGTCTCGACCGCTTTACGATAGTTTGACGACGGCGCGCCATGCTCATTCGGGGCGAAGAACACATCCGCTCCTTCACGGTCGGCCGCCACGACTTTTTGCGAAATGCCGCCAATTGGGCCGACTTTCCCATGAACGTCAATCGTTCCAGTGCCGGCGATTTTCTGTCCTTTCGTTATATCCTCATCTACGAGCTGATTATAAATTTCGAGTGAAAACATGAGTCCGGCTGACGGACCGCCGATTTGTTCCGAATCGACGTCCACCGGCGGATCGGTGCGGACGTCATAGTCCGTCATCAATGTCACACCAAGGCCGACTTGATTCGGATGGTGCGGAAACGGCTTCAGCCGAAGCACGGCCTCCTGCCGCTTCCAGTCGCGGACAAACGTGATGTGGACACGATCGCCGGCTTCTTTTTCCCGAACGTAGTTTACCATTTGCTCTGACGAGTTGAGCGGCCGACCGTCGATCGCAGCAATGCGGTCGCCGGCTTCCAGGAGACCGGCTGCTGGCATATTAGGAAGAACACTCATCACGTACACACCTTTTGCCTCATACGCGACCGGCTTTCCGGCGTGCCGGTAAGCGACAACGATCGCCGCCTCTTTTGACTGTTCCATGAGCTCAAGCTGGCGCATCGTATATTCTTTGTCGCTCTCCCCTTCCTGTCTGATCTCCTCTACTGGATGCAGCTCGTAAAACGGGCGGATATGGGCGAGCAAATACGCGATGACGTTCGCCCGTCCCATGCGGACCGTCGTCAACATAAACGTTCCCGCATCGCGGTCACCGTGTTCGACATGAACGAGCGGCTTTAAGTTTTGTGCACTTCCCGGCATCGTTACATAATATGGGAGCTTCATAAAAATGAGCAGAAATGCGAGGGCAATGCCAAAGAAAAACGCTGCGATATACGTCCGTTTTTTCATTCGTGCCATGGCTCCTTCCACTGTTCGATCGCTTGGCGGATCGCCCTGATCCGTCTCCGCGCTTCTTCTTCGCCGCAGGCGATAATTTCCTCAACATCCGTAAACGCCCGCGAGCTGTATCGCTCAACACGCGGCCGGATCATCACGTCTGAGGCGAGCTGGCGGTAGGCGACGAGCTCGGCTTGCAAAATGTCGAGGCTCTGCCAAATTACATCGACAATCGATGTAATTTCTGCCCTCGTGTTAAGCGGGGCGACATCGACGGCGATGACAATATCCGCCCCCATCGCCCGAACGACCGATACCGGCACCCGATCGACGACGCCGCCGTCGACAAGCAGCCTCCCATCTATCTCAGCCGGCACAAAAATTCCGGGAATCGAAATGCTCGCCCGCACCGCCTGAGCCGCTTCCCCTTGCCGAAACACGACTTTCCCCCCCGTCTGCAAATCGGCAGCGACAACCGCCACCGGCGGAGAAAGATCCTCGATTCGTTTCCCTTTCGTCAACAAACGGATGAACTCAGCGATGCGATCGCCGGCAATCAACCCCATTTTTGGTACCGTCCAGTCAAGAAAATCGTTGCGCCGGAACGATTTAGCGAGCCGATAGAGCCGGTTGAGGCCATGACCGCTCGCATAAAGAACGGCGATCAGAGCCCCGATGCTGCTGCCGGCCAAGCAGGACACCGGAATATCTTCCTCCTCCAATACTTTTAATACGCCAAGATGGGCAAATCCGCGCGCCCCTCCTGAACCGAGCGCCAATCCGACCTTCGGCGGCACAATCCTCCCCCCTTCGCTGCGGCGCTCCCCGCTTTCATCTTATGGTCTAAAACGTCCCCCTATGCTCGTATATTAGGTTATATGAGGTTGTACCGCGCAAAGCCGCACGGCGAGAAAAGGGGGGAGAACGTTGAAACGAAACTGGGGAACAAAATTGAAAACGGCACTGCTCGCTTCCGCTGTCACCTTATTTGCGTTTTCGCTCATTTGCTACCCGAAACAGTCGCTTGAGGCGTCCATTCGCGGTTTAAATATGTGGTGGGAAGTCGTTTTTCCGTCGCTCTTGCCGTTTTTCATCGTCTCAGAGCTGCTCATCAGTTTTGGCGTCGTGAACTTTCTCGGCGTCTTGCTTGAACCGCTGATGCGCCCGTTGTTTCGGGTCCCGGGCGTTGGCGGGTTTGCCTGGGCGATGGGAATGGCGTCCGGCTACCCGTCCGGAGCCAAACTGACCGCCCGCCTGTACCAGGAGAAACAACTATCTACCATTGAAGCCGAGCGGCTCGCTTCCTTCACTAACTCGTCGAACCCGCTGTTCATTTTTGGCGCTGTTTCGGCTGGATTTTTCAACAATCCACATCTCGGTCTTGTGTTGGCTGTTTCCCATTATTTAGGGAACATTGGCGTCGGATTGATCATGCGTTTTCACGGCATCCGAAAGGAACAAGGGCGGCCAAAGCGAAGCCCCCGCCCGTTTTCGTTTCCGTATGCGCTGCGCACGTTGCACAAAACGCGGTTGAAAAACGAACAACCGCTTGGCAAACTGCTCGGCGACGCTGTCCGCTCCTCCGTCCAGACGTTGTTAATGATCGGTGGTTTTATTATTCTCTTTTCTGTCGTCAACAAACTGTTGTACATGGTGCACCTGACGGAACAGCTCGCTCCGCTGCTGCGCCATCTGCTTCGCCTCGCCCAGCTGCCGGAGCAGCTTGACATCCCAGTGTTTTCCGGACTGTTTGAAATTACGCTCGGCAGTCAAATGATCAGCCAAACAGAGGCGGCGACGCTGCTTGAAAAAGCGGTGGCGGCAAGCTTCGTCCTCGCTTTCGGCGGCTTTTCGGTTCAAGCGCAAGTCGCCAGCATCCTTGCCGAAGCCAACATTCGCTTTCAGCCGTTTTTTGTCGCCCGTCTGATGCACGGAGTATTCGCGGCTTCATTTACATACTTGCTTTGGGAGCCGTTGTATGTACGGACAGCCAGCGGAGAGCCGGGCATCGTTCCGGCGTTTCTGCCCACCGCCTCGGGCGGCGCTTGGGATGAAGGCTGGCAGCTGCTGCAGCAATATGGGCCGCTAGTGACACTTCTCTTTCTTTGCCTGTATATATGGCTGGCCGCCAAAGCAGCCAATGAAACCCGTGGGCGCTTGTAGCCGTTAGGCGCCCGGCCCCCCAGGGCCATCCGGCAGCCAAGACAACGCTGTTATTGTTTCCGTTATCAGCCCACTTCCAAGCCGTGTTTCAGCTGTCAGCCGGACGCTGCTCCCGCCTTTAATCGGCGGCAGATGCAAACTTCTGCCTTAGCGCCGCTTCCACGATCGGGGGGACGAGCTCGGAAATATCGCCATTATATTTCGCAACTTCTTTGACGATGCTAGAGCTTAAAAACGCATATTGGCTGTTTGTCATCATAAAAAATGTTTCGATGTTCTCATCGAGGACGCGGTTCATCGACGTAATTTGCATTTCATACTCAAAATCGGACACGGCACGCAAACCGCGCAAAATGGCGTTCGCCTTTTTGCTGCGGGCATAGTCGACAAGCAGGCCGTGAAAGGATTCAACACGAACGTTCTCGAGCGTCCGCGTCACCTCGCGCAGCAACTCCATCCGCTCCTCGACGGTAAACAGCGGCTTTTTTGACGAATTGTTTAACACGGCAACATAAACTTGGTCAAACACTTTCGCTCCCCGTTTAATAATATCCAAATGCCCGTATGTCACAGGGTCAAAGCTCCCTGGGCAAACGGCAATGCTCGCCATCGCTTTCGTCCCCTTTCTGTTCGTCTGTCCGGCGATACATGGTGACGCCGGTAATGCCATACGTTTCCCGTTTCCATTGCTTCAGGTTGCCGGCTTCCTCCGGCAGCTCGGCCCCGACGGGATGTTCGGCGACTACAACGCCGCTCGCCTCTAACAAGTCATGACCGGCAATCAACGATAAAAGCGCCGGCCACTTTTTCTCCTTATATGGCGGATCGAGAAAAATGACAGAGAAGCGCAAGCCGCGTTTCGCTACTGCCTTTAATGCCCGCTCGGCATCGTTGCGGTAGATTTCCGCCCGTTTCTCGAGCCCGCAGGCAGCAACGTTTTTTCGGACCGTTTGCACTGCCTTCGCATCGTGGTCAACGAAAATGACGCGCTCGAGCCCGCGGCTGAGCGCTTCAATGCCTAAACCGCCGCTGCCGGCGAACAAATCAAGGCCGATTCCTTCCGTGAAATATGGTCCGATCATATTGAAGATCGCTTCTTTCACTTTATCGGTCGTTGGACGCGTCGACATCCCTGGAACCGCTTGCAGATGCCGGCCTTTACATGTTCCGGAAATTACTCTCATCGCGTTCACCTAATTCGTCGTTTTCACCGTAATCTTACCATAAAGTTAGTCATCGGCAAACCCAAGAATTTTTTATCGGCGAATGTATAGAAATCGGCAAACCGTCCATAATGAGTAATGGCAACATCGTAAATGGCGTTGTTGCCAATGACGGAGAAGACTTACGTTTCCCCATAAGTTCTTCCTCCGGTTTCTCCTCTCCCTTTTCTTTTTCTTTCCATCCCTTGTTTCCGCCCTGCGCGGGGTCAAGGAATTGGAAAGAGCCTTGCGGATCGTTTTGTCCGCAAGGTTTTTTTTATTGCAATTTCTGCAGATGGCCGGTAAAGTGAAGGATGGACGATGATTGCAAGGGGGATCGTATATGATTCAACGTTTTATCGAACTTGGCGAAGGCTATTCGGATCTATACGAATTGATCGAGTTGGCGCGGGTCAATCGCCATCGCTTATCCGGCTTCTTTGCCTTTCATACGCTGAAAAAAGACCAGGCCGTCGTCTCCTTGGCCGTTGTGCTTCACCCAACCAACCCGGGCGACTTTCAGCCGCTTTATATTTGCCGTGAAGGCATTCCTGATCCGTCCGTCAAACCGAACAGACGGTACGAACTGTTCGCAGAAACCGGAAAAGAGCTTGGTACAACCATCATCCATCTCGATGTCAAACCATCGACCATGTTCGCTGACCTTGATCTGTACTACCAGCACTTAATCGGCATTATGCGGATGAATCGCTTCATTCCGCCGCTTCAATAGTGAAAAAAAAAGCGGGCCCGTATGGCTGATGCCAACTAGGGCCCGCTCGTTTCTTTCATCCAAGCGGATATGGGGAGTCTTTTTCTTTCTCCCTTTTCGATTCAAACTCCATCCTTAAAAACGGTCGGTACGACGGCTCGACCCGCTTGACAAACGGGAGTGCGGCAAGCCTTTTCATCACATGGTCGACCTGCTCCATATCGCAGTAAAGAACTGCATACTTCAGCCGCTTGGAAATGTAATGAATGTTGCCGAACTTGCGCAGCTGTTTCCCGTATTTCAGCGAGTGAAGCCAAACGATAATCCCTTGCCGTTTTGGAAACATAGTCCCTTCCCCTTTTTTCTATATGCGGCAGCCGCAGCTCCCACCGCCCCCGCAACCGCCGGAACAGCCGGCCGACAAAAAATACGGATTGCCGGTCGGCACTTTCACATGTTCCGATACAGCCTTGCCGATCAGCACGCTAATATCATCAAGCAGCTGCTGCAGCGCCTTTTCCGCCTCTTTAAAGACGGCGACCGTCTCGTGCAAATCAAGCTCCCGTTTCGCCTCGCGCACTTCTTTCATCACGCTGCGGTAATCGGGATGATATTTGCCAAAGCGCTGCACTTCCTCGTACCGTTCCTTCAGCTTCACAAAGCGGCCGATCAACTGTTGGGCGCGGCGGTCTTGCTTGAGCCGCCAAAACGCGCGGCGATATTCGTCCGCCACGTCTGACTCAACAACCATTTTCGCTAATGCTTCCGCTTTATCCAAAATCTCGATGCGCTCGAGAGTAGCAATCCTCACAAATAGGCACCTCCACTATCCATCATACCATGAATGAAGGAAAAATGAAAAGGGAAGAGATTACGGGGGAAAGAAGGGCGCAAAAAAAGACTATCCGAAAGCCGAAAAAAAACTCAACCGGATAGCCTTGCCGCCGCAAGCGAATTAAGCCGCCTGCCATCTTTACGAAATCGTCACTTCAAACTCATGCGCCATACCGGCCGCTTTCCCATCGTTGTAGACGAGTTCAAGGCGAATGACGTGCTTTCCGCTCGGCAGACCACGCACGATAAAGGCGGCTGTATACACTTCCGTCATTTTCTGTCCATTGAGATACACGTTGATATGGCCGCCCCCATCTCCTTTGCGAAACGGAAATTGAACGGCAAAACATTCAATGAAGATGTCGTTCCCTTTCACCTCATGCTTTACTTGCAATTGACCGGCCGCAGACAGCGCATGAGGAGCAGCTGACGTTGCAGCCGGCCAGACGGTTGCAAACGCCAAAAGCAGCAGCGCACACCCGGTCCATACAAACCATTTTAGCAAAGACATCACTCCCTTTTAGAGCTAGTCTTTGCCGTTTGCCGTCAAATTAGTCGCGCAGCGCTTTGAACATTTGCCACATAAGCGAGGCCATTTGCAGCGATTGGGAAATTTTTTCTACTTTATCAGGAATCGTTTGCTCATAGTGGCGCAAAGCGGCCAACTGAAGTGTCGACAGCTCATGCGGGCGGCGGGCAAGCAACCGGTACCAGCGCGGCTGTTCACGCAAAAACGCACGCAACATTGGATTTGCCTGCACATATTGCCATACGTCTCTTCTCATCGCTACCACCCTTTAGTCTTTACGGAAGGAAAACGGATGCGTCTCGTTGTTCGGACGTTGCGGACCGGCTCCTTGAAATTCGGAAAGAATGCCTTGGATCGCAGCAATGGCCTGCTGGACGTTCGTCAAATGTTTTTGCACTTCTGCCGCGTCAAGCTGCCCAAGCATTGCGGCGAGCTTATCAAGCCATTTGCCTGTTCCTTTTTCTTCCTCTTTCTCCTTGTTGTTTACGTCGCGGTACGGCTCCCATATGTCGTCATCCTCTCCGAACAAGTACCAGTCTTCGTACACTTGCTTCCACGTCTTTTTGCCGCTGCGCACCTCTTGGATGAGTTTCGGGTGTTTTTTGACAAACTGTTTGAACTGTTCAACGGAAGGATGCAGAGGCTTGGCCATGGACATTCTCATCCCTTTCATCCACTCATGCCTATCTGCCATATCATATCGCGCCCAACAGGCAAAGGTGCGCCCAATTTTTATAGCGGCGTCAAGAAGTTTTGCGTGTAATAATCGGCATAAACACCGACGCCAAGGTGAGTAAACTGTTCGTTCAGCATAATTTCCCGATGTTTCTCGCTGTTTAACCATCCGGCGGTCGCCTCCACACCGTCCACCTGATGGGCGGCGATATTTTCCCCGGCCAACTGGAAGGATACGTTCAGTGCGCTCAACCGTTTGGACAGATCACCGTATTGCGGCGACTCATGGGAGAAAAATCGGTGGTCATGCATATCCCGACTATGCTTGGCAGCGGCGGCGGCCGCTTTGTCATCCCAGATAAGAGGAGAAAGCCCATGGCGGCGGCGGATCAAATTCGTCCAGTCGAAAATTTGCTTCGCATTGGCTGCATCAACGTTTCGTTGCTCTTCTTCCGACAAGGAGGCAGCTGCAGGCAGACGGCCACGGTAAACAAGCTCGTACGGCCGCAGCTTTACAAACGTTTCAGCGTCCATGAGACGAACAGCTGCCACGCTGCCGGTGAACCGATCGATGTACAGCTGGGCATATACATCGCCGACTTTGACGACCGGTCTTGACGAGTAATCTTGTTCAGACAGCTCAAACCGGTACGTTCCGCTGTTTAGCTTAATTTCAATGTTGGATAGAACCGGCATCGTTTGAAAAATCGTTTGTAAGCGCTGGCCGACCGCAAATGGCTCGACATTCACCTTTTTCCCGCCGACCAAGGCAGTGACGATCCGACCTTCGAACACACCAATTTGCACATACGACTCGGGACGGCGGCTGTACACCCACCAATCATAGCCATAGGCGGACGGATCGATCCGATCCGGCGTACCGAGCTGTTTTGTCGCCTCTTGCGCCGGTTGGCCAATTAAGGCGACAATGCCGGCCGTCGCCTCCGGCTCTTTCAACACATAACCGTCTGTCTTCGGCTGCTCCGGAGGGCTCGGGGGCGGCGGACTCGGCGCAAAGTAATAAAATCCGATCAAGAATAACAAAAAAAGGAAAAACCATTTCACACCGCAACTCCCGCTTTCTACACAATATCCTTACTGCCATTATAGCCGTTTTTCAAAGACAAAAAAAAGAGGACGCCCAAAAAAGAGCGTCCGATCTCACGAAAAGAAGCCGTGCCCTGCCCACTTGGCTAATGGACCGTATGTTGTTCGGAAATCTCGCTCAGCGCACGGCCGGCGCTTTCATCAGAATAGCGGTTCGTCGCCAGGTCACCAAGCGCAACGATGCCGACTAAACGACCGTCTGCCACGACCGGGAGACGGCGAATTTGATGGCGCGCCATCAAATCTGCCGCTTTTTGCACCGAATCGTCCGGCGATACTGTTACAAGCTCGCGGCTCATCACCTCCGTCACCGCCGTCGAACCGGGGTGCTTTTCCGCGATGCCGCGCACGACTAAATCGCGGTCGGTAATCATGCCGACGAGGCGGCCATGATCGACAATCGGAATGGCGCCAACATTAAATTCACGCATTTTCACAGCTACTTCATACATGTTGTCGAGCGGGGTGCAATATTGCACATCCGTCGACATGACGTCCCGTACCGTTTGCATTGTCCGTCTCTCCTTTCTGCTTTTATTGTGTGTCAGCTGGCGAGAAAAAATGCAAGCAAAACGGAAACAATGGCAAACAATTCGTTGAAATGCAAACCGTTTTCGTACTATTATAAATGAGGGGATAATTTCCGTATTTGGCGCTTTCCATATTGTGTTGTTAGGAGGAAGAAACATGAAATTTGAAAATAGCGGCCTTGAAAATCAGACGGTTGAACTGTCCCGCCTTGATGACATCATGGCGCACCACGGTTTTGTGCGCGCGGCGCAGTGGGATTACGAGCGGGTCACGTACGATCGGAAATACGTGATTAAAGAAGGAACGTACTATTTGCGCGTTCAAGGGTACGCGATCGAAGGGGATGTCGGCTCGCGCTATGCGCTCATTAAACTGCTCACGCCGATTTTAGGAAAACATTACTATCCGCACGGTGTTGAATATGGCGAAGGTGAACATTTTCCGTCTTCTCTTGTCAGCCAATGCCAAAAAGTATTGGAGCAGGTCAAAAGCGAAATCGACAAGACGAAAGAGTAAAGAAAAAACGCATGAGAGCTCGTTTCTCATGCGTTTTTTACGGTGCGACAAGCCGCTTGACCGTCACGTCGACCGACTCGGCGCTGTATGGCGTCATCGCGGCGATCTCCTCGGCAATTTGCTGCTGCAGCTGCCGGCAGACGGCAAGCACCGGCGCCCCGTATCGGATGGACAGCTTCACCGTAATGTGGCACCCACCGCTCTGGGAGACCGTCACGAACACTTCGCAGTCATCCGGCACAACCTCTTCCCACTCGCACACACACATCATGACAACCGTCAGCAGCGTCGCTTCCACAGCGCTCCGCTTCCGGTATCGAAACGTATTCACCGCATTCTCCCCCCGCTGCATTTTCTCCCCTTATATTATGCTATGCGGCGCCGGGAGCCGGCGTTACTTTGCCGACTAAAAGCCCAATACCGCTTTAATGAGCGAAGTCGTCTGTCCCCCCGGGTAAAGCACATAAAGCAGCCAATAGACAACAGCACCGGTTGAGGCACTGCCAAACCAAATGATGCTTGCCACCGGACCGAGACGGCGATGACGGGATCGCTTGTCTTTTAATCCGGTCCAAATGGTCACAAGCCCAAACACCGCCCCGACCGTCGCTAAAACAATATGGAAAATGAGAAATACGGTATAATACACTTTGACGTCTTCTGGTCCGCCAAAGCTCGTATTGCCAATAAACAACGTCCGCGACATATAAATGATAAAAAACAAAAGCGCAAAGGCGGCAGCGGCTAACATCACCTTTTTATGTGCCTCCGTCCGCTTGCGGCTGATCAAGTACCAGCCGTAAGCGACCAGCAAGGCGCTGATCACAATACAACTCGTGCTGATCGTCGGTAAAATCGCCATGGCTTCTCTCCCTTTCCTACGCTTATCTATTGGTAGTAAATGGCGCTCTACAGTTTAGTCGGCCGCGGTGCCATATCCATGCTCGGTTCTTTTTCCCGTTCTTTCCGATACCACTCGCTAAAAATAAAGAACAGCATAATCCCGTACACAATTTCTTGAATAATTTTCATCAATACCCCGCCAAGCTGCTGATCATGAAGCGGGGACATCGACAAAAACATTTGCGGTCCGGTCAAGTCAAGCGAAGCCAGTATTCCCGGCGGCACGCAAAGCGCCAAGCTGGTCATCCATGCTTCCGGATCCGTGTACGTCTTATAGAGCGGGGTGCCGGCAAAGATAATGAGCGCACAAGCCGGCGTAAGCAGCATGCCGTCGGCAAAAATATAACCCATTTTTTTTAGTCCTGATAATGCCGTCCATCCGGAAAGTTTATTCACGAGCGGCCACCACATGAAAAAGGCCGCAACGAAAATGGCCGTTGTAACAAAAGCATGCAAAAACATATTTGTTTTCACAACGTCAAAAATCATTGGAACATGGTACAAGGAAAATAAACCGTTAAACAAAAGCAATGACACGATCGGTTTTGTCAACAGCTGAAACGAACGGCGCACCGCTGCAATCCGGAATATCCGCTCATAAAACGGCTCCGGAATCCCTAAAATCAAACATTGCGGCACAGTTAAGTAAAGCAGCGCCATTTGCACCATATGGGCGGTAAACGTCAAATGGCCCAGTAAATCAAGGGGGGAACCTTTGCATACGTAAAGAAGGGCGATTCCTGTCAAAAAGTACGCTTTTTGCTTTCTCGAAACAGGGGCATCGAGGCCAAACCGCTGCCGCCACGGTCCGGTAGCTCCGAGGTACAACAAGACAACAGTCACTAATGCCAACAGAAAAAACGGACTCCAAAGCGCCACTGGACCAAACATTTGCAGCGATTGAAACATATGAATCCCTCCTGCTTTGTCCTTTTCTCATTATACTACATGCAGCAGCACAAGGGCCATCAAAAAGGGGAAACCGGTATGTGCACCGATTCCCCCCACTGTCTGTTTACCACCAAATGACCGTCGAAAACGCCCAAACGAGAACTAACATGACAAGCACGCCGCCATACATAAATAGCGCTGGAAATTCATGTCCCTTATGGCTCATATGCATGAAATAGTACAACTGAAACGCCACTTGCACGCCG
The DNA here is from genome assembly GCF_000445995.2 of Geobacillus genomosp. 3. GTDB lineage: Bacteria > Bacillota > Bacilli > Bacillales > Anoxybacillaceae > Geobacillus. Next base: position 983,303 of record NC_022080.4, on the reverse strand, counting down.
GCTAAAAGCAAAATAAATGGAATGACAAACCAATGGGAAAACTCTTCGTAGCCGACCGCAGCAAAAGCGATCAATGTCAACAAAATCATCAACACGAAAGCAATGACTTGGTGGCGCATTTCTTCGGCATTTTTCCGGCGGCGGTACATTAAGTCGATGCGCTCATTTCCTGAATTCGTTTGGTTCGCCATACGTTCACCCCACCATTCCCATTAAATATACAACGGTAAAAATGAACACCCAGACGACGTCAATGAAATGCCAGTAAAGGCTCGCAACATAAAATTTCGGAGCGTTGTATAAGTTTAACCCACGCTTTGCATTGCGAATCATGAGCGTTAAAATCCAAAACAGCCCAAACGTCACGTGTGCACCGTGTGTGCCAACAAGCGTGTAAAATGCAGATGCAAAGGCGCTTGCCGTAAACTTATGGCCTTCGTGAACATACTCATAAAACTCGTAAATTTCCAAAGCCAAAAACCCCGCGCCAAGCAGGACGGTAATGCCGAACCAAAGCTGCATTTTTTTAAAGTCAAAGTTTTTCATATGGTAAATGGCATACACACTCGTCAAACTACTCGTTAACAGGAGCATTGTCATCATAAACACGAGCGGCATTTGGAACAGCTCTTCGGCGGAAGGACCGCCGTTTGTTTTGTCTTTGAGCGCCAAATAGGTGGCGAAGAGAGAGGCGAACAGCACCGTCTCTCCGCCTAAAAACAGCCAGAAGCCGAGAAATTTATTTTTTCCCTCAAGGGTGGCGCGTTCCGGTGCAGCCGGGAACGTCTCGGCCGTCAACTTTTCCTCGACATGCATCAAGCGTTCGCCTCCTTCTTCTCAAACTCAAGCACTTCTTCTTTATGGATATGGAAACCGTGGTCATCGATGATCGAGCGCAAGAACATCGCGCCAAACGTAATGAGCAAGCCGATGATGCCTACCGGCAGGCCCCAGGCAGTTTCTTGATGATACGTAAAGCCGAAGGCAGCGATAAACAAGCCGAACGACATGACGAACGGCAAGAACGATGGATTCGGCATATGGATGTCGCCAAGCGGCTCGGCCGGCGTCAATTCTTTTTTGCCTTCCATTTTTTCAACCCATAAGGCATCGAGTCCACGGACGAGCGGCGTTTGCGCAAAGTTGTACACCGGCGGCGGCGAAGAGACTGCCCATTCGAGCGTGCGGCCGTCGCCCCACGCATCTCCCGCTGCCTTTTCGCCTTTTGCTGTCGTAATCACAATGTTAATAAGTAAAATAACCGTCGCGGCTGCCATAAAGAACGCTCCGACCGTGCTGATCAAGTTGCCGGTCTCCCACCCTTGGTTCGGCAAATACGTGAACACACGGCGCGGCATTCCTGTTAAACCAAGGAAATGCTGGATAAAGAACGTCAAATGGAAGCCGATAAAGAACAGCCAGAATGTAATTTTGCCAAGCGTCTCGTTCAGCATGCGGCCAAACATTTTCGGCCACCAATAGTGCGTACCGGCAAGCAGGGCAAACACAACCCCGCCGACAATGACGTAATGGAAGTGCGCCACGACGAAATAACTGTCATGGTATTGGTAGTCAGCGGCAGCCGATGCGAGCATGACACCTGTGACCCCGCCCATGACGAACGACGGAATAAACGCTACTGCATAATACATCGGCGTCGTAAACTGAATGCTTCCGCCCCACATCGTAAACAGCCAGTTGAAAATTTTAATCCCCGTCGGAACCGCAATCGCCATTGTCGCAACGGCAAAGATCGCATTCGCAATCGGCCCCATCCCAACTGTAAACATATGGTGTGCCCATACCATGAATCCGAAAAAGGCGATGAGCACCGTCGCAAACACCATCGACGAATAGCCGAACAGGCGCTTGCGCGAGAATGTGGCAAAAATCTCCGAGAAAATACCGAACGCCGGCAAGATCAAAATATAGACTTCCGGATGGCCAAACACCCAGAACAAGTGCTCCCAAATGATCGTGTTGCCACCGGCAGCCGGGTTGAAGAAGTTGCCGCCAAACAACCGATCCATCATTAGGAAAATCAACGCCACGGTCAACGGCGGGAACGCAAACAAAATAAGCGCCGAAGCCACAAACGTCGCCCAAGTGAACATCGGCATGCGCATAAACGTCATGCCAGGGGCACGCATATTGATGATGGTAACAAGAAAGTTAATACCTGCTATCAATGTACCAAAACCAGAAATTTGCAATCCAAGCGTATAAAAGTCAACACCGTGATGCGCCTTTGAATCAAGCGCCAACGACGCATACGACGTCCAGCCAGCGTCAGGCGCGCCGCCTAAAAACCACGAACAGTTTAAAAACAAACCGCCGAAGAAAAAGAGCCAAAATCCGAGCGCGTTCAAAAACGGGAACGCGACATCGCGCGCGCCGATTTGAATCGGCACAACTGCATTCATAAACGCGAAAAGAAGCGGCATGGCAGCCAAGAAAATCATCGTCGTCCCGTGCATCGTCAGCACTTCGTTATACAAGCCGCCGACGAGAAAATCGCTGTTCGGCTTAGCAAGCTGAATGCGGATGAACAACGCTTCGAGACCGCCGAGCAGGAAGAAAAACCCACCGGCAATTAAGTACAGATGGGCGATTTTTTTATGGTCGACCGTTGTCAGGTAATCCCATAAAACGGCACCGACACCCTTTTTGCGAGCGATCGTACTCACAGTGAAACCTCCTTATTTATGCCTTATTCCACTTTCAAGCTCATTAAATATTTTGTTAATGCATCAAGCTGCTCTTCCGTCAGTTGGCCATATGTACCTGTCATTTTATTTCCAGGTTTTACGCCTTCAGGATCTTTCAACCATCTTTTTAAGTTTTCTTCATTGTGTTCTAAAATGCCGGCAATGGTTTCCCGATCCGCAAAATTCGCCAAGTTCGGCGCTGTCCGCGCTTGTTCCGGACGCTGATCGACTGGCGATACAGCATGGCAGCCAATACAGCTCTTATTGAAAATGGCCTCCCCTTGTTTGGCGACTGGATCTGTCACAACCGGCTTTTTCGCATTTTGCATTTTTTCTACCCATGCGTCAAACTCTGCGCGCGGCAGTGGACGCACTTTGAAATCCATCAGCGCATGGGACGGACCACAAAGCTCGGCGCATTTACCGTAAAAGATGCCGCCTGCTTTGTCTGTCGCTTCTTGGTCAAAGACAAGCCAGAACTGGTTTTTGTTGTCTGTATTTGTATCCATCTTGCCTCCGACCGCCGGAATCCAGAACGAGTGTTTGACGTCTGACGCAATCAAGTTAAAATAGACTTTTTCGTCCGTCGGCACGACCAAATCTTGGCTTGTAATAATGCCGTAATCCGGATATTCAAACTCCCACCAGTACAAGTTGGCGCGAACGTTGACCACAACCGTGTCTTTATCACGGTTCTTGTCATTCATCGGCTTGACATCCGCCAGCTTAAACGTCGCCGATACCGTCGGCACCGCCAAAATCAGCAAGAGGATAATCGGAATGACAGTCCAAATGATTTCCAACTTATGGCTTCCTTCCACTTGCTTCGGAATTTTATTTTCCTCTCCCTTGCGCCGCCGGAAGCGGATGACAACATAGACGAAAATGATCGCCACAACGACAATGACAAGCACCATGATCGCCGTGCTCAACAACATGAGCGAGTACTGCATCTCCGCTACTTCGCCGGCAGGCTGGAGCGTCGACAAAAACGGCTTGCCGCAGCCGGCGAGCAACAGCGCCATCATCCCAAACAGGGAAAATAAGCGCCAGTTCCGTAGCCCTTTGTTCATAGCCTAATCAAACCCCTCTTTCTTTGTTCTGAAATATATATAAATTCTTTCGTGGAGAAAGAATTTTAACCTGTTCACCAAAGCGTGGCGATGACCATCGCCACGAACAAAATCGTCAAATAGTTGAGCGAATAGACAAACATCCACTTCGCCCACTTGATGTCGTCTTTCATTTTCAACCCCCATAATCCGAGCAACAGCCAACCGACGTTTAGCAGCGTCGCCACTGTTAAAAACGGAACGCCAAGCGGAAACAAATAAAACGGCAACGGCAACAAACAAGCCACCCAGACGATGATTTGCCGCTTCGTCATGGCAAAACCGTGGACGACCGGCAGCATCGGGATGCCGGCGGCGCGATACTCTTCACACCGCTTCATCGCCAAGGCCAAAAAGTGAGGCGGTTGCCATAAAAACATGATTAAAAACAAGACAAGCGGAACAATATGGAAATCCGAATCGACCGCCGTCCAACCGATCACCGGCGGCACGGCGCCGGAAATGCTGCCGACGACGGTGTTAAGCGTATAGTTGCGCTTCGTCCAAAGCGTATACAGGAACACGTACGTCACCATGCCAATCAGCCCGACAACCGCAGCCGTAACCGTTGTCATAAGCAAGCTCATCGTCCCGACGGCAACAAGCGTCACCCCAAGCCAAAGCACCCGTCGCGGCTCCATTGCTCCTGTCACCGTCGGTCTCCCCTTCGTCCGCTCCATATGCTGGTCAATGTCGCGGTCGATAAAGTTATTGATGCTGCATGAGCCGGCAATGACGAGCGCTGCGCCAAACAGCGTAAAAAACACAAGATGCAAATTCTCCAAAAAGTGTTCCCCGGTAAAATAAAACGCCAGCCACATTCCGGCAAACGTCGTGATCAAGTTGGAATTGACGATCCCGATTTTTACAACCGACGACAATTCCTTCCAAAGTGCCTTTATGCTTGCCTGCGGGCGATGCCCGGCATCGGCCGCGGCCCCATGCACCGCTTTCAAATCGGCCATTTCTCCTGCTCCTCCTCGCCGCGCCGCCCATGATGAGACAGCGCCGTCATATTGCCTGAAATTCCATCCAATGCGAATGCGAAAATAAAGAATAAAATAGGGTTGTTTTCTCTTTATATTAAATCACATTTTTTTCTCATCATGTGAACTTTTTTTGAATAATTTGTGTCAAATTTTCGAATCCCCAAGACCGAAAACGGTTTATACGCTTGTCCCATTAATATTTCTAGCAAACTTAACCGACTTATTCAATATGCAAACGTCATTTTGTGTTTCCTGGCGTCATCGTGTAAAATAGACTTGACTTGAATGCGCCATTGACAGCGCTAAACTCCATCACTTTACTAATATGGACAAAATCATAATTTCTCAATACAAGAAGGTGAAGATTTTGCAACGTCCGTTACATTCATTAAAGTGGTTTGCATGCGTAACGACATTGGCGATGCTGTTTGTACTGATCGGGGGAGCGCTTGTGACGAAAACCGGCTCCAGCTTAGGATGCGGCCGGTCGTGGCCGCTGTGTAACGGCCAGTGGCTACCGGATGATATTACGCCGGAATTGGTCATTGAGCTGAGCCATCGACTCGTTTCCGGGCTTGCCGGCATTATGGTGCTTATCCTTTCCATTTGGGCGTGGCGGGCCGTCGGCCATGTGCGGGAAACGAAGTTTTTGGCTGTCGTCTCATTTGTCTTTCTTGTCGTGCAAGGGCTGATCGGCGCCGCTGCTGTCGTCTGGGGGCAGTCTGATTTTGTGCTGGCCTTGCATTTTGGCATTTCGCTCATCTCGTTTGCCGCCGTGCTGCTGCTGACGCTGCTCATTTTTGAAGCGGACAAAACCATTTCCGCCGCTTCACTCACGCTTCGCAGACCCATGCGCTTTCATATTTATGGGATCATTATTTACTCGTACATCGTCGTCTATACCGGGGCGCTCGTCCGCCATACGAACGCCAGCCTTGCCTGCCCAAGCTGGCCGCTATGCGCCAAAACGCGTCTTTTCCCGGTACAGTTTCACGAGTGGGTACAAATGGGCCATCGGCTCGCGGCAGGGCTGATCGTCATCTGGATTGCCATCGCGGCACTGCATGCCGCCCGCCATTACCGCAGCCAGCCGGTCATTTATTACGGGTGGATCATCGCTTTTCTTCTCGTCCTTGCCCAAATGGCGACCGGAGCGCTCGTTGTGTTCACACAGCTGAATTTATATGTGGCCCTAGCGCACGCCTTTTTCATCTCGTGCTTATTTGGGGTGCTCAGCTACTTGTTGCTGTTGGCGCTCCGCACCCGCCGCAATCCGGCTCAATCCGTCAGCCGCCCGGTTGGAGAAACAGCGCCGGCTGCATTAAAATACCGATAATCGCCTTTTAAAAGTCGGCATAAAAAGAGACAAGTCCTACAAGACCGTTTTTCTTTCCACAAAATGTTGCCACCGTTTTATTAGAAAAGGTGTCTCCACCGTTCTGGAGACACCTTCTCTTTTCTTTATTTTGACAATTCGATCAGCAAGTCACCCGCTTGAATAGCATCGCCGCTTTTCACATAAATGTCTTTCACAATGCCGGCAAACGGCGCCTGCACCGTCGTTTCCATTTTCATCGCTTCCGTGACCATCAAATGGTCGCCTTTATCTACTTTCTCCCCTTTTTCGACGAGCACCTTCACAACCGTACCTGGCATCGTCGCTGCAATATGGTTCGGATTCGTCCGGTCCGCCTTAATGCGTTCAGCAACCGCTGCTTTGATGCTTTCGTCGCGGATGATGACTTCGCGCGGCTGACCGTTCAGCTCGAAGTAGACGACGCGCGTGCCGTCCGCCTGCGGTTGGCCGATCGACACGAGCTTCACAATCAACGTTTTTCCGCGCTCGATTTCCACTTCGATTTCCTCGCCAAGGCGCATGCCATACAAAAACGTCGGGGTATCAAGCACGGATACATCACCGTATTTTTCCACCGTTTCTGCGTACTCCAAAAATACTTTTGGATAAAGAGCATAGGCAATCGCATCAAAGTCAGTCACTTCACGGCCAAGCTTATCATACAGTTCCCGCTTGATCTGCTCGAAATCAACCGGTTCAAACAGTTCGCCCGGGCGGACGGTGATCGGCTCGCGCCCTTTCAAAATAATGCGTTGCAGCTCTTTCGGGAATCCGCCGTGCGGCTGGCCTAAATAACCTTCGAAAAACTCCACGACCGAATCCGGGAAGTTGAGCGTTTCGCCCCGTTCAAAAATGTCCTGCTCCGTCAAACCGTTTTGCACCATGTACAGCGCCATATCGCCGACAACTTTCGACGATGGTGTCACTTTGACGATATCACCGAACAAGTCGTTCACACGGCGATACATTTCTTTCACTTCATCCCAGCGGTCTCCAAGGCCGACCGCTTTCGCCTGCTGCTGCAAATTGCTGTACTGGCCGCCTGGCATCTCATGCATGTATACTTCCGTATGCGGCGCATTCATGCCGCTCTCAAACTCTTGGTAAAACTTGCGCACATCTTCCCAATAGCGCGCCAGCTGCTCAAGGCCATAAATATCGGCTTCCGGAGCCCGCTCCGTTCCTTCCAACGCATAATAGAGCGTGTTGGCGCTCGGCTGCGACGTCAAGCCGGCCATCGAGCTGATGGCGACATCGACAATATCGACGCCCGCCTCGATTGCCTTGGCGTACGTGTAAATGCCGTTGCCGCTCGTATCGTGCGTATGCAAATGAATCGGAATATCGACCGTTTCCTTGAGTGCGGAAATGAGCACGTACGCCGCCTGCGGCTTCAAAAGCCCCGCCATATCTTTAATGCCCAAAATGTGCGCCCCAGCCTGCTCAAGCTCTTTCGCCAGCGCCTTATAATAGTCCAAATTGTATTTCGGCCGGTTCGGGTCTAAAATATCGCCGGTGTAGCAAATGGCGGCCTCGGCGATTTTGCCGCTTTGCCGGACGGCATCAATTGCCACCGTCATCCCTTTCACCCAGTTTAAGCTGTCGAAAATGCGGAAGACGTCAATGCCGGCATGGGCCGATTTGTCGACAAACTCGCGGATGACGTTGTCCGGATAGTTTTTATAGCCGACAGCGTTGGCCGAGCGAAGCAACATTTGGAACAACACGTTCGGAATGCGCTCGCGCAGCTTCAAAAGCCGATCCCACGGATCCTCTTTTAAAAAGCGGTACGCCACGTCAAACGTCGCCCCGCCCCACATTTCAAGCGAAAACAAGTTCGGCAATAGGCGCGCCGTCGGTTCGGCAATATGCAACAAATCAGTCGTGCGCACGCGCGTTGCCAACAGCGACTGATGGGCGTCGCGGAACGTCGTATCGGTGAGCAGAACGCGCGGCTGTTCTTGAACCCAACGAACGAGCCCCTCAGGGCCGCGCTCATCTAAAATTTGCTTCGTTCCGGGCGGAATCGGTTCCGTATGGCCTACTCTCGGCACGCGCGGCTTGTCAAACACCGGCTTTTTCTTTTTCCCGATGCCTGGAAAGCCGTTGACCGTGACCGTGCCGATGTAAGTAAGCATTTTCGTCCCGCGGTCTTTCCGGCGCGGGAACACAAACAGCTCCGGCGTCGTGTCAATGAACGATGTATCATATTCCCCCGACAAAAATTTTGGATGCTGGACGACATTTTCCAAAAACGGAATGTTCGTTTTAATGCCGCGGATGCGGAATTCGCGCAAGTTGCGCAGCATTTTTCTTGCCGCCTGCTCAAACGTCAGCGCCCATGTCGACAACTTGACGAGCAAGGAATCGTAATACGGCGTAATGACCGCCCCTTGGAAGCCGTTCCCGGCGTCCAAGCGCACGCCAAAGCCGCCGCCCGAGCGGTACGCCATAATTTTCCCGGTATCCGGCATAAAGTTGTTGAGCGGATCTTCGGTCGTCACCCGTGACTGAATGGCATAACCGTTAATGCGAATGTCTTCCTGCTTCGGGATGCCGACCTCATGGCTGTGAAGCGAAAAGCCGTCGGCAATTAAAATTTGCGACTGGACGATATCAATGCCAGTAATCATTTCGGTGATCGTATGCTCGACTTGGATGCGCGGATTCACTTCGATAAAATAAAACTCATCACCCGAAACGAGAAACTCGACCGTTCCGGCGTTAACGTAACCGACGCTTCTCATGAGTTGGACTGCCGCCTCGCAAATGCGCTGGCGCAGCTCGTCCGACAGCGAAACGCTCGGCGCGACTTCGACGACTTTTTGATGGCGGCGCTGCACCGAGCAGTCACGTTCATAAAGATGAACGATGTTTCCTTCGCAATCCCCTAAAATTTGCACTTCAATGTGCTTTGGCTTTTCGATCAACTTTTCGACATAGACGTCGTCGCTTCCAAATGCTGCCTTCGCTTCTGATTTGGCGCGTTCGAACGCTTCTTTCACTTCCGACTTTGAGCGGACGATGCGCATGCCGCGTCCGCCGCCGCCAAGCGCCGCTTTAATGATGAGCGGATAGCCGTGCGCCTCGGCAAAGCGGACGACATCTTCAAGGCCGCCGACCGGCCCATCGCTGCCCGGAATGACGGGAATGCCCGCGTTCACCGCCGCATGGCGCGCTTTTACTTTGTCACCAAACATATCAAGATGATCTTCGTTCGGGCCGATAAAAATAATTCCTTCTTCGCGGCACCGTTTGGCAAATTGAATATTTTCCGACAAAAACCCATATCCCGGATGAATAGCATCAACATCGTGGGTTTTGGCAATCTCAATAATTCCTTCAATATCCAGATACGCTTCAATCGGCTTTTTCCCTTCGCCGATTAAATACGCTTCATCTGCTTTATAACGGTGGTACGAACCGGCATCTTCCTTCGAGTAAATGGCCACGGTGCGGATGCCAAGTTCTGTGCAGGCGCGGAAGACACGGATGGCGATCTCCCCGCGATTGGCTACGAGTACTTTGCGAATTCGTCTTGTCCTCATCGTCTCTCCTCCTTTCTAATTAAACTATAAAAATTTTTCTATTTTGTAAATACACTTTCTAAAAAGTCAGACCTTTTTTCTGCCCGCCAGCGGCTAGTTTTTCGCCTTTTTTATACCGTTGTTCGTACTTTGTAAACATGGAAATATTGACGAGCAAGCCAAGTGAGGCCATCATCAGGACGAGCGATGTCCCCCCGTAGCTGACGAGCGGCAGCGGCACCCCGGTGATTGGAATGAGCCCTGTCACTCCACCGACGTTAATAAACGTTTGAAAGCCGATCATGACGGAAATGCCGATGGCGAGCAAGCTGCCGAACGCATCGGCAGAACGGCGGGCGATCCATAACCCGCGCAGCACGATAAACGAAAGCAACCCAAGCGTGAACATCACGCCAAACAACCCGAGCTCCTCGGCAATAACCGCCATAATAAAATCCGTGTGCGATTCCGGTAGGTAGCCGTATTTTTGCACGCCCTTTCCAAGGCCGAGCCCTTTCAACCCGCCAAGCCCGATCGCCAAGTACGAGTTGACAAGCTGGTAGCCGTCACTGCTCGCGTATTGAAACGGGTCTAAATAGCTATAAAGGCGCGACATCCGTTCATCGGAAAAAATGTTTTCACCTACAGCCGGAAACCAAAACGGCGACAGCACCGCCCCAATGAGGGTAAAAAAGAGCAGTTGCTTTAGGAGCAAAATGAGGCGCAACCCGGATGAAACGATGATGCACATCGCGATGAAAAACACAATCGCCGCCGTGCCAAAGTCCGGCTGGATGGCGATTAAAAAACAAATAAACAGCGTGTAATAAATCGGGAACAAATTGCTTTTCACCGGCTCAGCCAACCGTTTCTGCTTGTTGGCAAACGCCGCCGCCAAGTACAAAATCAGACCGAGCTTCGCCAGCTCCGCCGGTTGGACAGAGAGCGCACCGACGCGAAACCAGCTCGTGGCGTTGTTGGCCGTATGGCCGAGAAGCGCAACCGCAACCAGCATCAATGGGGAAGCAACAAACACAAGTTTCACCCATCGTTCTTTTCGCCATACCTTATACGGGATCACCGCCATAACGGCGAAGGCGAGCAACGCGGCGATGAGCCATCGCTTTTGCCGTTCGTAAAAATAGTCGCTCGGCACCTCAAAGCGGATGACAGCGGTGACCATGCTTGAACTGTATACCATAATCAAGCCGAACAACGACAACATAACAACGGCAGTCACAAGCGGATAATCGTAACATTTCAGCACTTTCTTCCACAATTGTCGTTCCATCTTCCCTCTTCCCCATTTACACATATGTACATAAATCATTCGCAGCGGCGCACCGTTTTCCTGCCGAAAAACAGAAAAACTCAAACGACGGCGGGACGGTCGTTTGAGTTGTCATGTATCGTTATCGTACGCGCTTTTTCGTTACTGCCTCATGCAGCGCGGAGAGCTCCCGCTCGAGCCGGTCAAGGAGCGCCTTCCCGTCTTTCGCCTCGACAAGGCCGAGGCGCACCGCAAAGTCAATTTCACGCGACAAACCGAACATTTGCGTGTCCAACACTTCTTCATACAGCGGGCATTGCGGCATCGTCAAATGATCCATTTGCACGCGGATGAGCTGAATAATTTTTTCCGCATCCGCTTGCAACAGCGCGTACGCCTTTTCCTGGTAGCTCATCGATTCGTCCGTCACATCGATCCCTCCGTTCTCTCCCCTATCCTTCTTTAAATCTTAACGTGAAACAAGCCATTTTGCAAGTTGAAACAGTTGACAGCGAACGGCTTGGAACATGACAAACCCGTTATTTATTATTATACTAAAAATAGCGGGAAAATGCAGAGGAGAGGATGCTTGGATGAGCGATATTATGATGTTGACTGGAAAAGTAAAATTTACGATCACGCTTGACCCCGGCGTCTGGATTTTCGACGACCGAAAAATCGATTTGGACACGTATTTTTCGCACCCAAAACCAGACATAGCAGAAGCGGACCAAGAGGAAGAGGAAATCAAAAAATGGTCGGCTTTTTGGGATCGGGAAATTCAAGAGGGAGCCGTTTTTCCACCGACGTTGAAAACAGAGCGGCGCTTTTTGAAAGAGAACATCATCACAGGTTCGTTCGGCATGCCATTTGCCCCGTTTTTGCGAAACGCCGAACCACATGAAGATGCTTCTGAACTCGTCATTGCAGCCGAAAACGGAGAAACTGTCATTCCACTGGAGAAAGCGTATGACCTGATTTTCGCCTTTTCGAAAAACGGAAAACCGCTGCGTGATGACGGCCCGGTGCATATTTATTTCGGCGACGGCTCGAACCGCGAAACGCCGATTACCCATGTGCGCCAGCTGATCGTCCGCTGACCGGGCCGCCCCTTTCACGGGGCGCCCGGTTTTTGACTCGTTTTCGGGCGCTGTCAGGCCTCGAGCGTTTCGGGCAGCTATGCTCGAAAGCGGGGCTACAGCAAATCGGCGGCGAGCTGGGCGAGCGCCGATCGCTCTCCCTTAATGAGTCGGATATGGCCGGCAATTTTTTGGTCTTTAAATTTTTCGACCACATAGGTCAAGCCGTTGTTATATTCGTCCAAATACGGGTGGTCGATTTGCTCCGGGTCGCCCATTAAAATAATTTTGCTTTTTTCGCCAACGCGCGTTAAAATCGTCTTCACTTCATGCTTCGTTAAATTTTGCGCCTCATCGATAATAATAAACTGTTCCGGCAAACTGCGGCCGCGAATGTAGGTGAGCGCCTCCACTTCGATCGAGCTCATGCCGGCTAAAATGGCGTCCAGCTCCCCCGGTTTTTTCGTGTTAAACAAATATTCCAAGTTATCAAAAATCGGCTGCATCCACGGGCGCAGCTTTTCTTCTTTTTCCCCCGGCAAAAAGCCGAGGTCTTTTCCCATCGGAACAATCGGCCGGGCGACGAGCAGTTTTTTATACGTGCGCAAATCCTCGGTTTGCATCAGTCCGGCGGCAAGCGCGAGCAATGTTTTTCCGGTTCCGGCTTTGCCGATTAACGTCACGAGCGGAATGTCATCGCGCATGAGCAGCTCACACGCCATCGTTTGCTGCACATTGCGCGGGCGTATGCCCCATATATGCTCATAATGAAAAACGAGCTTTTTCACTTTTTTTCCGTTTTGGTCGACGATGCCGATCGCCGAGGCCGAACTGCCGAACGCATCTTTCATAATAATGAACTGGTTCGGATAAAACGGATGGTCGGTAATATCGGCCAGCACAAGTTCCCCCTTCTCGTAAAAGCGCTGCAGGTGATCTTTTCCTATGTACAGCTCCAAAAACCCGGTGTAAATATGGTCGACGTCAACGACGCGGTCGCTTAAAAAGTCCTCGGCCTGCAGCCCGATCGCATCAGCTTTGACGCGCACGAGCGCATCTTTGCTCACTAAAATGACCGAACGGCCGTTTTCTTTCGCCTGTTCCTCGAGCGATAAATTTTTTGCTACGGCCAAAATACGGTTATCATTCGTCTTTTCGACAAAAATTTCCTGAAGTTGGTGGAAGGAGCGGTGGTTCAGTTCAATGCGCAGCACCCCGCCGTTTTCGAGCAAGATTTTCTCGTGCAGCTTGCCGTTTTCACGCAGGCGGTCGATCAGCTTCGACACTTGGCGGGCGTTTCTCCCGACTTCATCCATATACCGTTTTTTCGAATCCACTTCCTCCAACACGACAGCCGGGATGACGACCTCGTTGTCTTCGAATGAAAAGATCGAATACGGGTCTTGCAGGAGTACGTTCGTATCGAGCACATAGATTTTCTTTCCCAAATTCCGCTTCCCCCTATATCCGTTTTTCACCTTCTACACCGGATGGGAATGGCTGTGGTATAGCATATGAAAAAATGTATAAAGATAGAAGGATATTTGCAAAATAAAGTAAAAAAAGTCGAGGTGAGCAGATGATGAAGAGAAACTGCTGGTTGGCCGTTTTGTGCCTTCTCCTTTTAAGCGGGTGCAACATCGGAAATGATCATGAAGCGGGCGAATCGAACCGCTCGCTCGTGCGCGTAAAAAATACCGTCGATGAGCAGGTGGAAAACAAATCTGGGCAGGAAATCGCCCGCCGATTGGCGGAAATCGCCAATCGCGTCCCGAACGTCCATGACGCGGCAGCCATCGTCGTCGGCAAGTACGCGATCGTCGGCATTGACATCGGCGCTAACGTTGATGCTTCGCGCGTCGGCACGATCAAATATTCAGTCGCCGAGGCGCTGCAAAAAGATCCGTATGGGGCCAATGCGATTATCGTCGCTGATCCGGATCTTTACACCCGCGTGCGCAACATCGGTCAGCAAATTGATGACGGCCGTCCGGTGCGAGCATTTATGGACGAAATTGCCGACATCGTCGGGCGGGTGATGCCGGAAGTGCCAAGCGACTTATTTGAAACGACGCCCGAACCGACCGAGGAAAATGACGGGCAACTGAATAGGCGGGAAGAACGACAACTGAACGAACGCCAAGAAAAACAGTCGAACGAACATTTAAATCGCTAAACGATTCCGGTGCGGCTATGGTATAATGGAACGGGAGAACAGCCCGCAATTCCGCTTTCTATTTACTGAGGTGAACAATGAGAGTTAAATGCGTGCTTTGCGAACAAATCGGTACGATTGATGATGAGTCACCGCTCGCCAAACGGCTGCGCAACCGCCCGATCCATACGTACATGTGCCGCCAATGTCATGACCGCATTGCCGAAAAAACAAAGCAGCGGCTGGCGACGGGAAAATTCCGTTTCTACCGCGGCGTCCACGTCGATGATGACTGGTAATGACAAAAAGACGGCACGGAAAGGCGACCGCTTTTCCGTGCCGTTTTTCACGGCTACGAACCATACTTTTCCGGCTCGGCCTCAATTTGCCGCCACATCGCTTCGGCCAACTCCACGGGGAAATAGGCCGACTTTTTTTCCCCTCCGCGCACATATTCGACAACGTATTGCCCGTTCGCTTCGTCTTTAGCTGCATTCACCGCCGTCACGCCAAAATCGCTTTCCAGAATGGCGAGAAAAAACGACGCCGTTTCGTGCGCCGCCGCATCGTGCGGGCGGGCAGCAGCGACAAGGTGAATCGTCAACCAATTGTAAAGGGCCTCTTGAACCGATTTCATCACGCCACCGCCTTCTGTCTATGGCCTTTCCTCTTGTTTCGCCTGCTTGAGGCGAATTTTGTAAATGATTAATACGAGAGCAGCAACCGCCAATCCTTCCGCTACCGGCAAAAAAACGGCGAAAAACGTTAAAATCGTGCAACCGAGCGCAAGCAATGTATAAATGATGACATTTTTTAACATCGGTAGGCGGCGGGCAAACCCAAGCTGATACACAAGCGCGGAAAGCAACAACACGGTGACATAAAGCAGCCACATGCCGCGCTCAGGATTGTCGTGCACGTTATAAAGTGAAGCGAAAAACGTCAGCCGTTCGAACACATTCACAATGTTCCCTCCCCATTCCTCCGAATGGCCTGCCAAAACCTAGGCCATTTCGGATTTCTTGAGCGCCAGGCACTGCAGTCGGCAGCTATGCATACGTCCGCTCCCCTTGCTTTAGGAAGGCCGTTGCCGGTTATTTCGCCTGTTGGGCGGCTTTCTTTTTCTTCTCCGCCTTTTCGCGCTCATTTTTGTTTAAGATTTTTTTGCGCAACCGGATCGATGTTGGCGTCACTTCACAATATTCATCGTCATTTAAATACTCGAGCGCTTCTTCAAGCGTCAAAAGGCGCGGCTTTTTCATCGTCACCGTCTGCTCTTTCGTTGAAGAACGCACATTCGTAATGTGTTTTTCGCGGCAAATGTTAACAACAAGGTCATTTTCTCGATTATGCTCGCCAACGATCATCCCTTCGTACACTTCCGTACCCGGTTCAACAAAAATCGTGCCGCGATCTTCTAGCTGCATGATGCTGTACGCCGTCGCTTTACCGGTTTCCATCGAGACGAGCACCCCTTGGCGGCGGCCGCCGATCACACCAGGCTGCACCGGGGCGTAATGGTCAAACGAGTGGTTTAAAATGCCATACCCGCGCGTCAACGACATAAACTCGCTCCGGTAGCCGATCAAGCCGCGTGACGGGACGAGGAAGACAAGGCGCACTTGCCCATTGCCGCCGTGCACCATATCAGCAAGCTCCCCTTTGCGGCTGCCGAGCGATTCCATAATGGCCCCGGTATATTGTTCAGGAACATCGATTACAACCCGCTCAATCGGCTCACATAGGGCCCCGTTCATCTCCTTTAAGATGACCTCGGGCTTCGATACTTGCAATTCGTATCCTTCGCGGCGCATATTTTCGATTAAAATGGCTAAATGGAGCTCTCCGCGGCCGGAAACGACCCACGCATCCGGCGATTCGGTCGGCTCGACGCGCAAGCTGACATCAGTTTCGAGCTGCGTGCGCAGCCGCTCCTCCAACTTTCTCGCCGTCACATATTTGCCTTCGCGCCCGGCAAACGGGCTGTTGTTGACCAAAAACGTCATTTTCAATGTCGGCTCATCAATATGAAGCGGCGGCAGCGGTTCTTGATGGTCAGGCGGGCACACCGTTTCGCCGACGTTAATATCTTCCATCCCTGCAACAGCAACGATGTCGCCGGCATGGGCTTCTTCAATCTCGATCCGCTTTAGACCGATAAAGCCGAACAGCTTCGTGACGCGGAACAGTTTCACCGTACCATCGCGTTTCATCAAGGCGACTTGCTGGCCGGTTTTCATCGTGCCGCGGAAAATGCGGCCGATGCCGATGCGACCCACATAGTCATTATAATCGAGCAGCGCCACCTGGAATTGCAATGGCTCATCGCGGTTGTCAGCCGGCGCCGGAATATGGCCGATGATCGTCTCAAACAGGGCCGTCATGTCGCCATTCTGCCGGTCCGGATCAAGGCTTGCTGTTCCACGCAGCGCCGACGTATACACAACTGGAAACTCGAGTTGCTCCTCGGAAGCGCCAAGCTCGATAAATAAATCGATGACTTCATCGACAACTTCCGCGGGGCGGGCAAATTCGCGGTCGATTTTGTTGACGACGACGATCGGCACAAGTTGCTGCTCAAGCGCTTTTTTGAGCACGAACCGCGTTTGCGGCATACAGCCTTCGTAGGCGTCGACGACGAGCAACACGCCATCGACAAGGCGCATAATCCGCTCAACCTCCCCGCCGAAATCGGCATGTCCCGGCGTATCCAAAATGTTAATGCGCGTTCCTTTATACAAAACCGCTGTGTTTTTCGCTAAAATCGTAATGCCGCGCTCGCGCTCCAAATCGTTGCGATCAAGGGCTCGCTCCTCGACTTGTTCGTTTTCACGAAACGTTCCTGACTGCCGAAGCAACTGGTCGACGAGTGTTGTTTTTCCGTGGTCGACGTGAGCGATAATCGCAATATTGCGCAAATCTAATCGTTTATCCGTCAATGTTGGTCACTCCTATTGGGCAAACTGCTTGTCTATTATATCACACCTATAGAAAATCAGCATATTTTCCGGTAAACTAAAAAAAGATGTCCTATTTTGCCGGAAAGGAGTCAAGCGGATGAAACGCATCGAGCCTGTGCCCCTGTTGCTCGCCATTCTCGCCGTTGCCGCTATTATAGCGATCGGCGTTTTCATCGCCGAACAAAGCGCAATCGGCATCGCCGCCTCGATACTCATGTTTATTGCCATTATGGGCGCCGGATTTGCCCGTAAAAAACGGACACGTTCATAAAAAGGACAAGCCTCCCGGCTTGTCCTTTTTGACTTCAACCATTCTTCCTGCAGTTGTTCTTGCGGAAGCCATTCCGGACCCACTCTGTTGTCAGTGCTGGAGGTAGCGCTGCAAAATTTCTTCATGCACGCCCGGCTTGGCGGCAAGCACCGAATTGCGGCTGAGCAGATCGAGCGGCTTTCCGTCGAGATTCGTCACGATCCCGCCTGCCTCTTGGATTAAAATCATCCCACCGGCAAAATCCCACGGCGACAGACGCGGCGAAATGTAGGCATCCAAGCGGCCGGCGGCAACATAGGCGAGCTCAAGCGCCGCCGATCCATACGAGCGCGTGCCGCGCGCCGCTTTGGCCAGCCGCACGAGCGGGCGGTGGTCGAGGCGCCGGTTTTCCATCAGCCATGTTGCGTTGACAGCGATGACCGATTCCGCGACCGCTACCGGCTGCAGGCGGTCAAGCGGTTTGCCATTGAAAAACAATCCCCGCCCTTTTTGCGCCGAGTACAGCTCGCCAAAGACGACGTCATACACATAGCCAAGCTGACCAATCCCATCCTCAAAAATGCCGATCGATACGGCAAAATGACGCTGTTGATGGACAAAATTCATCGTTCCGTCAATCGGGTCAATCACCCAGACGATCCCATCCAATACGGCGAGCTCGTCACCGAACCCTTCTTCGCCCAATAAATGATGACCGGGAAACTGGCGGCGGATCTGTTCGGCCAAAAACTGTTCAATGCCGCGGTCGACGTTTGTTACTAAATCGTTGCGGCTTTCTTTCGTTTCGACGGTCAATTGTTCGGTAAACGAGGCGCGAATGCGCCGTCCAGCTTCTTCAATCCATTGCCGGGCATAGTGGTCGATCTCTTCCCATTTCCCTGCCATGTCGATTCCTCCTGCTTTCGTTATGTATGCAGTTGCTGGAAAGGGGTGGGCACCGCTCAAGAAAAAAACGAACCGCAAAGATGGTTCGCCTTAAAAATGGTCATACTTGAAGGCGCATCAGTTCTTGGCGCAGCTTTTCAAGCCGCCGTTTGCATTCTCTTTTCTTTTCTTCATCGTTTTCCATCATAGCCTCATACAACGTCGCCAATTCATAATCAAGTTCAAGCCGCAACACCGCCATGCGTTTGTCCCCATCTGGCCGTTTCAGCGAATTGGCGGTTTTTTTCATCTCCGTCCGCACCCCTTTCCATATCATCCGCTAAACTTCCGGCGCCCTTTACCGAATGTGCTGCTTCGTTTTGTTTTATATTATATTATGTGGAAAAAGGGGTGTATGCAACTAATTTGTGCGTTTACCTACCGCGTTTCGACCGCTTGGCTCGATGCGGATCCAGTCGCCGTTTTTCGCTTCCTTCACCTGCTTCATGACCGTGTACGACGAATAGCCGCTTTCCTTTTCAAATTCGGCGTACAAACGGTTTTCCTCACTTTTGGACGGAACGATCTCTTTAAAGCGGCGGTAGACGTCCATCAGTTCTTCGCGCTTCATCCCGCGTTCATACGCCGTTTCGATCGCCGTAAAAAACTTAATGACATCAATGATTTCTTGCGTCGACCAATCGTAACAAAACGGATACGAATAACCCATTGTTTCACCTCCGCCGTTAGTTTGCCCAGCGGCGTCGAATTTGTTCCGCCTCGCCGATCATGCGGGCAAACAGCTCGGCAACGGATGGAACATCACGGATAAGCCCAATCGCCTGCCCGGCCCAGGCAAATCCTTCATCCACCTTTCCTTCGTAAATAAAGCGTTGGTTCGCCTCTCCGCTAATATATTCTTTCAAATCGTCATACGTGCCGCCTTGTTGCTCAATTTCCAATATTTTCTCTGTCCACTTGTTGGCAATCGCCCGTCCCGGCGCTCCGAGCGATCGTTTAATGACCACCGTATCGTTCTCGCTGGCGTTTACGATCATGTCTTTGTATATCGGATGGGCGTGAACGCATTCTTTTGTGGCGATAAACCGCGTCCCCATTTCGATTCCTTCCGCCCCGAGCGCCAGCGCGGCCATCAGGCCTCGTCCATCCGCGATCCCGCCCGAGGCGATGACCGGAATCGATACCGAGTCGACGACTTTCGGAATGAGGACGAATGTGCCGGTGTCATATTTGCCAAGATGTCCGCCTCCCTCCTGGCCGACAACCATCACCGCATCGGCGCCAAGCTCCTCCGCTTTCACCGCCTGGCGGACAGCCGCAACAAGCACCAATGTTTTGACGCCCGTTCCCTTTAGTTGCTCAAAAAACGGCGCCGGGTTGCCGCCGGTGACCGAAACAACCGGCACGCCCTCGTCAAGCGCGGCCTCCAGCATGTGGGCAAACGGGCGGCCATGTTGACCGATGGCGAAATTGACGCCAAACGGCCGGTCAGTTTTTTCTTTCACTTTGCGAATTTCTTCGCGCAGCCGCTCCGGACTTTCAAGCGACATCGCCGTAATTTGCCCGAGGCCGCCTGCATTCGAGACAGCGGCAGCCAAATCGGCGTACGCCAAGTAAGCCAATCCCCCTTGAATCACTGGGTATGTAATGCCGAGCAATTCTGTCACCCTCGTTTTCCATTCCATCACGTTATGCCTCCTTTTTTGTTTTCTCCTTCTTTATATTTCTTGTTTCCATCGCGGTTTTCCTTTTTCCGCGTGACATTCATTTCTTCTTTGCAAACGAAAAAATAAATGCTATAATGCATTTGTTTTATTTTAAGGCAAAGAGGTGTGGAAAACCATTGTCGCAACTCGAAACACCATTGTTTACCGGACTGCTGGAACACGCCAAAAAAGATCCGGTCCAATTTCACATTCCCGGCCATAAAAAAGGAGCCGGCATGGATCCGGAATTTCGCGCCTTCATCGGGGAAAACGCCTTGGCGATCGATTTAATCAACATCAGCCCGCTCGATGACTTACACCATCCGAAAGGGATGATCAGACGGGCGCAAGAACTTGCTGCTGAAGCGTTCGGCGCCGATTATACGTTTTTCTCGGTACAGGGGACGAGCGGCGCGATCATGACGATGGTCATGTCGGTCGCCGGACCGGGCGATAAAATTATCGTGCCGCGCAACGTCCATAAATCCGTGATGTCGGCGATCGTCTTTTCCGGGGCCACGCCGATTTTCATCCATCCGGAAATCGATAAGGAGCTTGGCATTTCCCACGGCATCACCCCCCAAGCGGTCGAAAAAGCGCTCGAACAACACCCGGATGCCAAAGGGGTGCTCGTCATCAACCCGACGTACTTCGGCATTGCCGGCGATTTGAAAAAAATCGTCGAGATCGCCCATTCGTACAATGTCCCGGTGCTCGTCGACGAAGCGCATGGCGTGCATATCCATTTCCATGAACGCTTGCCGCTCTCCGCGATGCAAGCCGGCGCTGATATGGCGGCGACAAGCGTCCATAAGCTCGGCGGATCGCTGACGCAAAGCTCGATTTTAAACGTGCGTGAGGGGCTCGTTTCCGCCAACCATGTGCAAGCCATTTTAAGCATGTTGACAACGACATCAACATCGTATTTGCTGCTTGCTTCGCTTGATGTCGCCCGCAAACAGCTGGCGACGAAAGGACGGGAGCTCATCGACAAGGCGATCCACCTCGCGGAATGGACGCGGCGGCAAATCAATGAAATTCCGTATTTATACTGCGTCGGTAAAGAAATTTTAGGCACAGAAGCGACGTATGACTACGACCCGACGAAGCTGATCATCTCTGTCAAGGAGCTCGGTTTGACCGGCCATGATGTCGAACAATGGCTCCGCGAAACGTACAACATCGAGGTGGAGCTTTCCGATTTATATAACATTTTGTGCATCATCACCCCGGGTGACAGCGAGCGCGAAGCCGGTCTGCTCGTTTCAGCGCTTCGCCGTCTGTCGGAACAGTTCAGCCACCAAGCAGCCGCTGGGGTCAAACCGAAAGTGCTGCTCCCGGACATCCCGGCCTTAGCCTTGACGCCGCGCGATGCGTTTTATGCCGAAACGGAAGTTGTGCCGTTTCACGAGTCGGCGGGCCGAATTATCGCTGAATTTGTGATGGTGTACCCGCCTGGCATCCCAATCTTTATCCCGGGCGAAATCATTACGGAAGAAAACTTAAAGTATATCGAAACGAATTTGGCCGCTGGCCTCCCTGTCCAAGGCCCTGAGGATGATACGCTGCAAACGCTGCGCGTGATTAAAGAATATAAACCGATTCGCTAACAGCACAAGCCAGACAAACACCGGCTTGTGCTTTTTTTGTCAAATAAACGGCGCGCATGTGCCCCTTCCACATGCGCGCCTATCCGTTCCTTCCCCCATCAGTTTGACCGTTTTACTCTCTTTCTTCCCCTTCGTTGTCATGCTCGCAACAATCGCATTTTCCGTAAAGCGTTGTCACCTTTTCGTCTTCGAAATACCCAATCGTCGCTTCACATGCTTGACATACGATCGTGCCCATCCCCATAACCCCTTTATGATGATAAATTTCGTTGTTGATTTCATAATAATATATCACATTTCGATTGTCAATCCTAATTTGTATGTCACATTTAAAATAGAAATCACTTTTTGCAGCATGAAACTTTTTCGCCGCTATCCGGAAAAACGTGGTACAATGAATACAAACGAAACATAGGGATGGCGAAAGGAGAGAAGGGAATTGAACACATGCTTGAAGCTGCCGGCTGGGAAAACGGTTACAATCGAGGAAGTGAAACAGCTGCTCGAGCGCTACCGAACAGCGCTTGGCAAAACAGGAGAACAGCTCGGCTGGGCTTACGGACAGGCCGCGTTTCCGTATGCGGTCGGCGAACATGAAGCCGCCCTTTACTTGCAAGGCGACGGCCGTCTGTATAAAGGAATCGTTATTTCAGTGCGGACAACCGAGGAAGCAACGTTCATTGATGTAGCGCTGCCACCGGGGGCGACGCACGGGGATAAAGGGAAAGCAAATGAATTCAGCAAATGGCTCGGGAAAGCGCTTGGTGGCGAACTGCATTTGTTCAGCGGCCGGACGATGGTGTTTGGCAGCGCGTAAACAGCGGGCGTTCAACCGCTGTTTTTTATGATCCGAAAGCCAGGGGAAACGGCAAATGAACTGGCCTTGCCGAAAGGGGAGTATCGGAATCCCCGGCCTTGGATAAGCGGGGAAAGTCAATGGACAGCTTGCCAAATGAAATGCTGGCCGGCAAAATAAACAGCCGCCGTTACAATCGTCGTCAGCGCTGCTTGACGCGTTGCCAGACCGAGTTGGCGCGCCAGCAAAAATGCTATGTACATAAAGACGCACAACATCAGCCCGCGAAAAAACGGCCGATCCCGCCCTGATAACCACTCAATTAGCGAAAAACTGCTCCAAATCATCATCTGCAACAAAAAAGCAACGTATGCTTTCATCTCGAACCCATCTCCCGCTTTTCTTTACCATAACGATATGAAGCAACAGCGGAAAATAGTATGGAATTTTGGACAAGAAACAGACGAAGAGGAACGCCATTTCCGCCCGGACCGTCTTTGATTCAGATGCAGGCAGATAAACGCCGCTCCCCCGTTAGGCGCTGCCTTGACATAGCCATGAGTAAAAAGCGACCGGGTGAAGTTTGTCCTTCAATCCGGTCGCATTGCTGTTACTTCGTAATAATATGAATCGGTGTGCCGAGCGCCACTTCGGCTGCTTCCATGGCGATTTCGCCAAGCGTCGGATGCGCATGGATCGTCAAGGCAATATCTTCCGCCGTCATCCCAGCCTCAATGGCCAATCCTAGTTCGGCGATCATATCGGATGCGCTCGGGCCGATGATTTGCGCTCCGATGACGACGCCGTCTTCTTTGCGAACGACAAGCTTCAGGAAGCCGTCCGTGTCGTTCAGCGCCAAGGCGCGGCCGTTGGCGGCAAACGGGAACTTCGCCGTGATCACATCAATGCCTTCGTCTTTTGCCTGCTGCTCAAAATAACCAACGGAAGCGCACTCCGGATCGGAGAACACGACCGCCGGAATGGCGACATAATCGACGACTGACGGATGGCCGGCGATGGCTTCAGCCGCTACTTTTCCTTCATACGACGCCTTGTGGGCGAGCGCCGGCCCTGGGACGATGTCACCGATGGCGAAAATGTTCGGCACGCTTGTGCGGCATTGTTCGTCCACTTCAATCAAGCCGCGGTCCGTCATTTTAATGCCGACTTGTTCAAGGCCGAGCTCGTCCGTGTTCGGACGGCGGCCGACCGTGACTAACACGTAGTCAGCATCAACCGTTTTCGTTTCGCCGTTAGCTTCATACGTGACCGTGACGCCATCCGCGCGCTCCTCGGCTCCTTTTGCCAGCGCATTTGTCACGATGTCAACGCCTTTTTTCTTTAAGCGGCGTTTAATGATGGCCGCCATTTGTTTTTCAAAACCGGACAAAATTTCACCGGCCCCTTCCAAAATCGTTACTTTCGTTCCGAAGTTGGCGTAGGCTGTACCAAGCTCGATGCCGATATAACCACCGCCGATGACAACAAGCGATTTCGGAACTTCCCCAAGGTTGAGCGCTCCGGTCGAATCAAGAATACGGTCGGAAAACTTGAAACTCGGCAGCTCAATCGGGCGCGAACCAGTGGCGATAATGGCGTTTTTGAACGTATACGTCTGCGCGCTGTCGCCGTTGACGACACGCACCGTATTGGCGTCGACAAAATACGCTTCCCCTTTGACAATCTCCACTTTGTTTCCTTTTAACAGCCCTTCGACGCCGCCCGTTAATTTTTTCACGACGCTTGCTTTCCATTCTTGCACTTTGGCAAAATCGACAGTGACGTTCTCCGCCTTAATGCCCATTTCTTCGGAATGCTTCGCCTGCTCATAGCGGTGGCTTGCGGAGATCAGTGCTTTTGACGGGATGCAGCCGACGTTTAAGCAAACGCCGCCTAAGTTCCCTTTTTCCACAATCGTCACTTTTTGGCCGAGCTGTGCGGCGCGGATGGCGGCCACATAACCGCCAGGACCGGCACCGACGACGAGCGTTTCCGTTTCAATTGCAAAATCGCCAACTACCATCGTTTTACGCCTCCATTAATAATAATTCTGGATCGCTTAACAGCCGTTTAATGTGGTTGAGCGCTTTTTGCGCCGTTGCTCCGTCGATCATCCGATGGTCGAAGCTCAAAGAGAGCGCCAGAACCGGAGCAGCAACGATTTCGCCATCGCGGACGATCGGTTTTTCCGCGATGCGGCCGATGCCAAGAATGGCCACTTCCGGATGGTTGATGACCGGGGTGAACCATTGCCCGCCGGCTGAGCCGATGTTGGTAATCGTGCACGACGCGCCTTTCATTTCATTTGGCGCCAATTTGCCGTCCCGCGCTTTTTCGGCGAGCTCGTTGATTTCTTGCGCCAAGCCGAAAATCGGCTTCCGGTCGGCATGTTTAATGACCGGCACAAGCAAGCCGCGGTCTGTGTCAGCGGCGATGCCGATGTTGTAATAATGCTTATGGATGATTTCTTCCGTTTCATCATCGATGGACGTATTCAGCACCGGGTATTCACGCAGCGCGGAAACGAGCGCTTTGACAACATACGGCAAGAACGTCAGCTTGATGCCTTTTTCGGCCGCGATCGCTTTGAACTTTTTCCGGTGGGCGACGAGTTTCGTCACATCGACTTCGTCCATAAGCGTCACGTGTGGAGCAGTATGTTTCGAATGGACCATCGCTTTGGCGATCGCCCGGCGAATGCCGCTCATTTTCTCGCGCGTTTCCGGGAATTCCCCTTCCGGCGCGATCGGTTTCGCCGCCGCTTGCGGCGCTGCTTTTTCCTCGGCCGCCGGCGCCGGAGCGGGTTGGGCCGCGGCGTTTGCGCCGCCGGCAAGGAAGGCATCGACATCTTCTTTTAAGATGCGGCCATTTTTGCCTGTTCCTTGAACGAGGCGAATGTCCACACCTTTTTCACGCGCATATTTGCGCACAGACGGCATCGCGATGACTCGGCGGGTTGGATCCACTTCCGCCGCGGCTGCCGGAGCAGCAGCTTCAACGTTTTCCTCTTTCGACACCGCTTCCGTTTTTTCCTCTTTTTTCGTCTCTTCTTCGTGCTCTTGGCCTTTAAACGTCATGTTTTCATATCCCGGCGCATCAAGCGTGATAAGCGTTTGCCCGACCGTCGCCACCGTTCCTTCCGGGACGAGAATTTCAAGCACTTTCCCTTTGACCGGGGACGGAATTTCGACAACCGCCTTGTCGTTTTGCACTTCGCACAGTACGTCATCTTCGTTGACTTCATCGCCTGGTTTCACAAACCATTTAACGATCTCGCCTTCATGAATGCCTTCACCGATGTCCGGCAGCTTAAATTCAAATGCCACTGTATGTCGACCTCCTATCGTTTGCCGAAAATAGGCGGGGGAAATCGTTCCGCTCCCCCGGATTTGTCCGCTATTAGAAGTTCATCACTTTTTTCGCCGTTTCGATCACATCTTTAAAGTTCGGCAGCCACACCGACTCCGCTTGGGCAAACGGGTACACCGTATCCGGTGCAGCCACGCGCAATACCGGCGCCTCAAGGCTTAGAATGGCCCGCTCATTAATTTCGGCAACGACGTTGGCGGCGATGCCGGCCTGCCGCTGTGCCTCTTGGACGACGATGGCGCGTCCTGTCTTTTCCACCGACCCGATGATCGTTTCGATATCGAGCGGTTGCACGGTACGCAAGTCGACGACTTCAGCAGAAATGCCTTCCTTTTCTAATTCTGCCGCCGCCTTTAACGATTCATGCACCATGGCGCCGTATGCGATGATCGTTAAGTCTTTTCCTTCGCGCTTAATGTCCGCCTTGCCAATCGGAATTGTGTACTCCCCTTCCGGCACTTCTTGGCGGAACGAGCGGTACAGCTTCAAATGCTCAAGGAAAATAACCGGGTCGTTGTCGCGAATGGACGAGATGAGCAGCCCTTTGGCGTCATACGGCGTTGATGGAATGACGACTTTCAGACCCGGCTGTTGAGCAACAAGCCCCTCTAAGCTGTCCGAATGCAACTCTGGCGTATGAACACCGCCGCCAAAAGGCGAGCGAACCGTAATCGGCATATGGTAACGGCCGCCAGTGCGATAGCGAATACGTGCCATTTGCCCGGAAATCGAATCCATCACTTCATAAACAAAGCCAAAAAACTGAATTTCCGGCACCGGACGAAACCCTTGCAGCGCCAAGCCGATTGCCAGACCGCCGATTCCCGATTCGGCCAGCGGCGTATCAAACACGCGTTCTTCGCCGAACTCGGCTTGCAGCCCTTCGGTAGCCCGGAATACGCCGCCGTTGACCCCAACGTCTTCCCCAAAAATAAGCACGTTCGGATCATTTTTCAACTCGATGCGCAGCGCATCGGTGATCGCTTGAACCATTGTCATTTGCGCCATGGCTTACTTCGACTCCTTCTCTTTATAAATTTCATACTGTTCCTTTAAGTTCGCCGGCAACTCTTCGTACATGATGCTGATCAAGTCGGTTACTTTTTGCTTCGGCGTTTCATCTGCTTTTTTGATCGCCTCTTTAATATCCTCTTTCGCCTGCTCGATGACGCGGTTTTCCTCTTCCTCGCTCCATAAATCTTTTGCTTCCAAAAACTTCCGGAAACGTACAAGCGGATCTTTTTTCGCCCATTCGTTTTCCAGCTCTTTCGAACGATAGCGGGTCGGATCGTCGCCAGACATCGTGTGCGGGCCGTAGCGGAAGCAAAGCGTTTCGATGAGCGTCGGCCCTTCACCGTTAATGGCGCGTTCGCGAGCTGCCTTCACCGCTGCGTAGACCGCGAGCGCGTCCATGCCGTCGACTTGAATGCCCGGAATGCCGGCAGCAACCGCTTTTTGTGCCAACGTTTGGGCCACCGTTTGCTTTTCGACCGGCGTCGAGATAGCAAAGCGGTTGTTTTGCACGATAAAGATGGCCGGTGCTTTAAACGCTCCAGCAAAGTTGATCCCTTCGTAGAAATCGCCTTGCGATGTACCGCCGTCGCCCGTGTATGTAATGGCTACTGCTTTTTTGCCCCGCATTTTCAGGCCGAGCGCCACGCCGGCTGCTTGAATGTATTGGGCGCCGATGATGATTTGCGGCGGCAAGACGTTGACGCCTTCTGGGATTTGGTTTCCATGGAAATGGCCGCGTGAGAACAAAAATGCTTGGTAAAGCGGCAGCCCGTGCCAAACGATTTGTGGGACATCCCGGTATCCCGGCAAAATGAAGTCCTCTTTTTCAAGCGCAAAGTGGCTGGCAATTTGGCTTGCTTCCTGCCCGGCAGTCGGCGCGTAAAAGCCGAGGCGGCCTTGACGGTTTAACGAAATGGAGCGTTGGTCAAGAATGCGCGTATACACCATGCGGCGCATTAACTCTTTTAACTGATCGTCACTTAAATCCGGCATCGCCTCTTTATTGACGATTTCGCCTTCTTCATTCAAAATTTGGAACGTCGGAAACTGCTCGGCCACTTTCTCGAGCTGCTCCGCAAACCGAAACTGGGAGGTCTTCACACCCATTTTGTTCACCTCTGCCTTTCATCAAAAATTTAGAAATCAGGCTACATTCACCCATATACTATTAATGTACCCAAAATGAAGAAGAAATAAAAAAGGGCCACCACTTGGCGCCGCTGCAAACGAATCAGGCGCCCAAATCTGTATTATTGTTTTTTACTTTCAAATTAGTACAATGTCCATCCACAAGATTTAGTTTACACTTTATTTTTTTAGTCGTCAATCTCTTTGATTTGTCTTGTTTTTTCTCTTTCTGGAATGGATATATTTGGTTAATAGAGGTCGGTTTTATAAAACTGTTATATTACATAGGCGAATGACTGTATTAATTCTGTGTTATATTTTTGAAAAAATATAAATCATGTTGCCACCTTTCTTATTGTTGAGAGCGTTTTCTAACATAAATGTTATTTTTTCTTTATTCCTCAATAATATATCTAGACAACCGCATTTTCATTTACGGCATGTGAGCATTTTTGTTAGACTAAAATATAAACAGCCATGCCAAAGACAGGGAGTGAAAAAGCGGATGATCACGATGAAAGATATCATTAAAGAAGGACATCCGACGCTGCGGAAGATCGCCGAGCCCGTTCCACTGCCGCCTTCGGAGGAAGACAAGCGCATTTTGCAAAGCTTGCTTGACTATGTCAAAACGAGCCAAGACCCGGAACTGGCGGCCAAGTACGGCTTGCGGCCCGGCATTGGGCTGGCCGCTCCGCAAATTAACGTATCAAAGCGGATGATCGCCGTCCATGTTACTGACGAAAACGGAACGCTATACAGCTACGCCTTGTTCAACCCGAAAATCGTCAGCCACTCTGTACAGCAATGTTATTTGACAACCGGGGAAGGCTGCCTGTCCGTCGACCGCGATGTGCCAGGGTATGTGCCGCGCTACGCCCGCATCACCGTCACCGGCACAACGATCGACGGCGAAGAAGTCACCTTGCGCCTTAAGGGATTGCCAGCTATCGTCTTTCAGCATGAAATTGATCATTTAAACGGCATTATGTTTTACGACCATATCAATCCGGCCGACCCGTTTAAAGCGCCGGAAGGAGCGATCCCGATCGGGCGCTGAAACAATGTCAAGTTCCGGGCGGCGCCCGACGTTTTTTACAAACAAAAAGCGGTCCCGCCAGATGAGCGGAGACCGTTTTTTATGGAAGCAATTGCAATTGCTTGAGCCCGTGCCAGATGCCTTCCTCGGCGACCGGTTTGGTGACAAAATCGGCGACCCGTTTCACTTCCTCATGGGCATTGCCCATTGCCACCCCGGTTCCAACGAACGACAGCATTTCGATATCATTTAGTCCATCGCCGAACGCATACACATCTTCTTTGCCAATCCCAAGCTTCTCGATCATAAGGCGGATCCCTTCCGCCTTTGAGCCGCCCGCCGGCAGCACGTCCGTTGACACATCGTGCCAACGAACAAAGCGGAATTCCGGATAGTTGCGCACATACGGCGCTTCTTCTTCAGCGCGGCAAAACAACAGCGCTTGATAAATATCTTTGTTTTCATAATACAAAGGGTCGACGGGCGGATGGGCAAATTTCAAGCTTCCCATGCTGACGTGAATATGCGGGTGGTCGTCGACGCTCGCTCTCATTTTCTCCGCATCCATAAAGACGAGCGGATGACCGTTTTGGTGGGCCTCTTCCATCAGCGCCCTCAGCTTCTCGCGACGGAGCGGCTGTTTATACAGCACGTTCCCTTCAAAAACGACGTATTGACCGTTAAAACTGACGAATGAATCAATGCCAAGCTGGCAGCGTACATGTTCAAACATAAACGGCGCCCGTCCGGTGGCGATGGCCACATAGACGCCGGCCTGTTTCAGTCGGCGGATCGCCTCAATCGTTGACGGCGGCAACTGTTTTTGCTCGTCAAGGAGCGTGCCGTCGATGTCGAAAAATACGATTTTTCTGCCCACATTCTCTTCCCCTTGCCGAAAATATATTCACTGTCTACCGTACTGAAAAACGGGCTAGATGTCAACCGAAACGCCACGATTCGTTCCATTTTTACCCACGAAAAACAAACCTTCGCCTACATATCATATATAATAGAACATTTACTTTCGTCGCAAAATGAGTACAATAAAAAGTAAGGAGTGATGAAAAATGTTGAAAAAGCTGAAAAAAAAGCTGCTTCAACAATGGAAAGATTTGCTCCGAAAAAAACTGATCGCCTAACTGTTCCAACAATAGCCCTTCCGCACGAAGGGCTTCTTTCCCACTTTGGCGAATGAAACAATTGAAACTCGTCAAAGATGGTACATATCGTCGGCACATCCCTCGCCTGCTTTTTGCTTTTGGCAATAAAAAACATGAAAACGATGGTTAATTCCTATATAATAAAAAAGCAATCATTGTACGATAAGGAGAGAGTTCACGATGATTTTCAAAGTGTTTTATCAAGAAAATGCAGATGAAGTGCCCGTGAGAGAAAAAACGAAAACGCTGTATATCGAAGCCGAGTCAGAGCGGGACGTACGCCGAAAACTGCAGGACCGTCCGATCAATATCGAGTATATTCAGCCGTTAGAGGGAGCGCATTTGGAGTACGAAAAGCGAAGCACTAACTTTCAAGTATTGGAGACTTCATCATGAAACTATTGACCGATCAACAAGTTGGCGTGTTTGCCCTCGGCGGACTGGGTGAAATCGGGAAGAATACATACGGCGTACAATTTCAAGACGAAATTATTGTCATCGACGCGGGCATTAAATTTCCGGAAGACGAATTGCTCGGCATTGACTACGTGATCCCTGACTATTCGTATTTAGTCAAACATGCCGAAAAAGTAAAAGGGTTGTTCATTACCCACGGACATGAGGACCATATTGGCGGCATCCCATATTTGCTCCGGCAGGTGAATATCCCCATTTACGGCGGCAAACTGGCGCTCGGACTTATCCGCAACAAACTCGAGGAACACGGATTGCTTCGTCAGGCTAAACTCATTGAAATTCGCGAAGATGATGTCATCCGTTTCCAAAAAACAGCGGTCACCTTTTTCCGGACGACGCACAGCATCCCGGACAGCTACGGCATCGTTGTCAAAACGCCGGTCGGGCAAATCGTCCATACCGGAGACTTTAAATTTGACTTCACACCGGTCGGCGAGCCGGCCAATTTGACGAAAATGGCCGAAATCGGGAAAGAAGGCGTTCTTTGCTTGCTGTCAGACAGCACAAACAGCGAAATTCCACATTTTACGATGTCTGAGCGGCGTGTCGGTGAAAGCATTCATGACATTTTCCGCAAAGTGGATGGACGGATTATTTTCGCGACGTTTGCCTCCAATATTCACCGGCTTCAGCAAGTGACGGAAGCTGCGGTCGCCAATAACCGAAAAATCGCCGTCTTCGGCCGCAGCATGGAAGCGGCCATTGAAATCGGTCAAGATCTCGGCTACATTAAATGTCCGAAAGGTACGTTCGTCGATGCGAATGAAATCAACCGGCTGCCGGCCAACCGGGTGACGATTTTATGCACCGGCAGCCAAGGTGAACCGATGGCGGCTTTGTCGCGCATTGCCAACGGCACGCATCGGCAAATTCAAATCATCCCAGGCGACACGGTCGTCTTTTCTTCGTCGCCGATTCCGGGCAACACGGTGAGCGTCAACCGGACGATCAACATGCTGTACCGGGCCGGCGCCGAAGTGATCCACGGCCCGCTCAGCGATATCCACACGTCCGGACACGGCGGGCAAGAAGAGCAAAAACTCATGATCCGGTTGATGAAACCAAAATATTTTATGCCGATCCACGGCGAATACCGGATGCAAAAGATGCATGCTAAGCTCGCCATTGATTGCGGCGTGCCGGAGGCAAACTGCTTTATTATGGATAACGGCGAAGTGCTCGGCATCAGCGACAGCGAAGCGCGCATCGTCGGCAAAATTCCGTCCGGCTCCGTCTACATCGACGGCAGCGGCGTCGGTGACATCGGCAACATCGTCTTGCGCGACCGCCGCATTCTATCGGAGGAAGGGCTTGTGATCGTTGTCGTCAGCATCAACATGAAAGAGTTCAAAATCGCTGCCGGTCCGGATATCATTTCGCGCGGCTTTGTCTACATGCGCGAGTCAGGCGACTTAATCAGTGAAGCGCAGGCGCTCATCGCCAAACACCTCGAAAAAGTGCTCGAACGGAAAACAAATCAATGGTCGGAAATTAAAAATGAAATTACAGAAACGCTCGCTCCGTTCTTGTACGAACGAACGAAACGGCGGCCGATGATTTTGCCGATCATCATGGAGATTTAATTGAGCAGGAGAGGAGGACTAGCCCTCGTCGTCTCCCACCACCGTACGTACCGTTCGATATACGGCGGTTCGATTAAGCCTGACGCAGAGATTTGTACCGATATAAACGCCTCCAAAAAAGGGAGCCTTTCACAAGGCCCCCTTTTTTATACAATCGACTTGTAAACACTGCCGTCCGTGAGTGTGAAGCGCCGGGTACTTCCCTTTCCGCCAAAAACAAAGCTAGAGCGAACCCCAAGGGCGGAGGCTTCGTTTCTTCACATTAGCCGACGACTTTTTCCTCAAACCGGTCGATGTCACTGTCAGCACCGATCACGACCAACACATCGCCTTTGCGGATGATTTCCGAGGCGAGCGGGGAGACGATGACGCTTGCCCCACGCTTAATGGCGACGATGTTAATGCCGTAACGGGCGCGGATGTCCAGCTCCAAAAGCGAATGGCCGTCAAGCCGCTCACTCGCCACAATTTCGACGATGCTATGTTTGTCCGACAACTCCAAATAGTCCAAGACGTTGTTTGAAATAAGATTATGGGCGATCCGCTCGCCCATATCCCGCTCCGGGTGCACGATCTGGTCAGCGCCGATTTTTTTGAGCACTTTTTCATGGTAATCGTTCGTCGCCTTGACGGTGATATGGTTGACACCGAGCTCTTTTAAAATGAGCGTCGTCAAAATGCTCGCCTGAATGTTGTCGCCGATCGCCACAATGACATGGTCAAAGTTGCGGACACCTAAGCTTTTCAGCACATTTTCATCAGTTGTGTCGCCGACAACAGCGTGCGAAGCGA
Source organism: Geobacillus genomosp. 3 (assembly GCF_000445995.2). Lineage (GTDB taxonomy): Bacteria > Bacillota > Bacilli > Bacillales > Anoxybacillaceae > Geobacillus. Next base: position 950,316 of record NC_022080.4, on the reverse strand, counting down.
TCGCCGCAAATTCATTCACCCGGTCTTCATCAATGTCAATCGCGAGCACTTCCATCCCTTGTTCGCTCAACGTGCGGCAAATGCTGCCGCCAAACCGTCCGAGGCCGATGACGGCAAACTGTTTCTTTTTCACCGTTGATTCCTCCATCTCTTGTCAATCATCACTTTTTCCCCTTATTGTAGCAAAAAAGAAAAGGATCGAAAATAATGCTTCGCTCCTTTTCAACCGCCCATTATGCCTGCTCCGCCTTTTCCGTTTCTTCGAGCACGCGATTGACACGTTTTTCAAGCATTTTCATGCCGCTGCTGCCCGCTTGGAAATGGCGGAGCTTCCCTTCGGAATCAAACACGTAATTTTATGCTCGTTATTGACTAAAATCGGCTGGATAATGCCGTGCTCTTCAGCTGTTTTTTTCACAAGCCCAATGTCCAAATCGTGTTCCGAGCGCGGCATATGAACAGATCTGACATTGTGCTTGTCTTTATACCGGCCGCGGAATTCGTTCACTTGCGGCATCGCTTCTTTGCACAAATGGCAGCTGACCGACCAAAAATGGATAAACGCCGGTTTTTCGCCGATCAACTCATCCCTTGATACTGTCCCATTTAACGTGGCCATTGCCCCAGTCAGCTCCGGCATTAGTTCGCGCCGTTTCACGCTTCATCCCCCCATCGGAAAAGAAAGGTCTAACGCCCGTTAGACCTTTCTTTATGATTCACGCGAATCTCCTTATACCGTCAACGTCGCTTGCCCCGGCTTCCAGTTTGCCGGGCAGAGGCCGCCGGTTTGCAGCGCTTGCAGCACGCGCAAGATCTCATCAACATCGCGGCCGATGTTATTATGGTGAACGACGGCATATTTCAGCTCGCCTTCCGGATCGATGATGAACAAACCGCGCAGCGCGACGCCCTCTTCCTCGATAAGCACGCCGTAATCGCGCGAAACTTGCTGCGTCCGATCAGCGGCGAGCGGGTATTTAATTTGGCCGATGCCGTTTTGATCGCGCGGCACGTCCATCCACGCCTTATGGGAGTAAACCGAGTCGGTCGACGCGCCGATCACGACCGCATCTAAGTCTTCGAACTCATCATAACGGTCGGAGATGGCCGTAATTTCTGTCGGACAAACGAACGTAAAGTCGAGCGGGTAAAAAAACAGCACGGTCCATTTGCCGTTTTTCATGTTTTCCTCAAGGCTGACGCGGCCAAATTCTCCGTTCGGCAGGACGGCTTCCATTTCAAAACGCGGCGCTTGTTTCCCGACTAAGCGCTCTGCCATATGTAATCCCTCCATTGCGAAAAAATAGCGATGCCATACCGATCACCGACGTCATTCATGGCGACTCCCCCTATTTTGGATCGACGGTTATCACTAATGACTGTTCGTCATCGTTTCGTTGTTTCTGTTTTGAGAAGGAACGGCCGCTGCCTCCTTATTGGTTGACCCAACCTTCCCATTAGGTTTGCCTATGCTGTCGGCCCCATAAAAAACGGGCTGCTGGCGCACACAGCCCGACAATCGTTACCGAAGCTTTTGTTCAACTTTTTGGCAAATTTCTTCTGCTGTAAGTCCGCTCGCTTCAATGACCGGGCCGGACGTGACAATGTTTTGGATGCCGGCGACGTTTGGATCCAAGCCGGTAATGACGCAGCAATCGCAGCCTCTGGCATCTTGTTCTCCGCGCAGCGGAACAACGTCATACCCTCTTTCCTTCAACGCCTCCTGCACATCGGTCAGCGATTGCTCAACACCGATTTTCGCCATCACACTCCACCTCCTCACACACATAATGTGCCTTAATAGAGGCGGAACTATACTTCATTCCATATTTCCTTTCCACGAAACATAGCTGATTAAAAAGTCGATGGCCCGGTCGATCGCTGCTTCATTCGGAGCCAGCTTCGCATGATGCAGCCCGTACGCCGAATCAACGCCAAGCCAAAACATAAAACCGGGAATCTCCGCCAACATATAACCAAAATCCTCACCCGTCATCGCCTCTTTGCAACGGATGACGGTCATATCGGAGCGAGTGGCGGCAAATTGGATAAATTCCGCCGTCAATGCCGGGTCGTTGTACACTTCATGGTACATGGCGCCGTAATCGATCGCCGCTTCGCATTCGTAGGCCACTTCCACTCCCCGGACGATCGCTTCAATCCGCCGCTTCACCGCCTGCATCGCAGCGGTCGACAACGTCCGGATCGTCCCTTCAAGCCGGGCGCGTTCCGCGATGACGTTTTGTACTGTCCCGCCGGTAATTTTCCCGATTGTAATCACCGCACTGTCAAGCGGGTCGACGTTACGGGCGACGATCGACTGCAGCTGGGTTACGAGCGTGCAGGCGGCAACAACCATATCATTCGCCAAATGGGGAAAAGCCGCATGGCCGCCTTTCCCTTTTAAATCGATAAACAGCTCCGACGTATTGGCAAACAGTAGTCCTTCTTTCGTCGCAATCGTGCCGACCGGATATTCCGGGGCAATATGCAAGGCGACGATCATATCCGGCCTCCACTCGCGCATGATATCGCTTTTTAACATCGGTTTCGCCCCGCCCGGCCCTTCTTCCGCCGGCTGGAAAATAAACAGCAAATCGTCTTTGATCGGGTTACGGGCAAAATGGGCAAGCACGCCAAGGGCGATGCTCATATGAACGTCATGGCCACACGCATGCATCTGCCCTTCATGCTCAGAGCGGTATGGCAAGTCGGTTTCTTCACCGATCGGCAAGCCATCGATATCGGCGCGATAGCCGATCGTTTTTCGCGGCGATGTTCCTTTCACTTTGACAAAAATGCCCGTTTTCCATGTTCGGACGTCAAGCCGCTCTTGCGGCAGGGATCGAATATAATTCAACAAATATTGCTGTGTTTTAAACTCTTGAAACCCAAGCTCAGGAATTTTATGCAAATCCCGGCGAATGGCGACAAATGGACTGATCGCTTCCATCTTCTCTCCTCCATTGGAAAAAAGCTGCCCTGTAGGCGGACAGCTTTTTTGCGTGATTATAATTGACGAAGTTCTTGTTTCATTTCCGTTTTCGCCCTCGTTTGTTCGTCAATTTGCTTAATGACGCGCGCCGGGATGCCGGCCACGACTGTATACGGCGGCACGTCTTCGACGACGACCGCGCCGGCAGCGACGACCGCCCCTTTGCCGACGGTGACGCCTTCCAAAATGACGGCATTCGCGCCGATAAGCACATCGTCTTCAATGATCACCGGCTTGGCCGATGGCGGTTCAATCACTCCGGCCAACACCGCACCAGCGCCAACATGGCAGTTTTTCCCTACCGTCGCCCGGCCGCCGAGCACGGCGTTCATATCGATCATCGTCCCTTCACCGACGACGGCGCCGATGTTAATGACCGCTCCCATCATAATAACGGCGTTGTCACCGATTTCCACATGGTCGCGAATAATGGCGCCCGGCTCGATGCGCGCCTTGATTCCTTTTAAATCCAAAAGCGGAATGGCTGAATTGCGGCGGTCATTTTCGACGACATAATCTTCGATTTTGTCTTGATTCGCTTCGATTGCAGCTTGAATGTCTTGCCATTCGCCAAACACGACGCCGGCGTTGCCAGCGATGAACGTTTTTGCGCCCGGGCCGAAGTCAATGCCTTCCATGTTCCCTTTTATGTATACTTTGACCGGGGTCGATTTTTTGCTGTTTTGGATAAATGAGATGATTTCGTTCGCATCCATCATTTTCATGGGCCATTGCTCCTCCTTGTCCATGTTCGTTCCTTCTTTACTGTAGCAAAACAAAGATGATCGTGACAAGCATAAATTCCCGGGCACACCCGTCTACGGCTTAGGCGTTCCTTTTTGTTTGCGCAATTCTTTATTCAGCCGCTTTAAAATTTCCCGCCGGGTAAAAATTCCTTCAAAATAGCCATCATCGTTTTCTACACAGACGAACGGATGGTTGACGATGAGTCCCACCGCTTTCCAAAGCCGGTCGTCAAGCCGCAAGCGCGGAATGTTTCGGTTCATCACTTCTTCGACTTTCATCGTCTCAAGCCGTTCAAATTCGATGCGCTCCAATCCTAAGATCGCGTCCATAATCATCGTCATGCCAATCAACCCATGCAGCTTGTACGATGTATCAAGCACTGGGATCGCCGAATAGCCGGTTTTTGTGAGGACAAGGAGCGCATGATCCAAATAATTGCCCACCTGGACGTGCGCCACCTTGTCAGCTGGAATCAAAAACGGCTTGACAGTCATGTTCGCCCATTCATCATTCATAAATAAGCTCATCCATACGTTCCGCCTTTCTCTGTATGCATCTTCTCCTCTCCACCTGTATGATATCATAAAAAAGACTATCGCTTCTTTACAAGCGATAGCATCATGCCTTGTTTTTATCCTTCCTCTGTCAACAGCCGGTCATACAAACGCAAAAGCTGCCGGTATCTCTGTTCATCAGCCTCTTTATCCCCGTTTTCAATATCCGCCAGCTCAGAACGGACAAGTTCGAGCGCATATTGCTGGCTGAACATCACCTCAAGCAACAGTGACGCCTCCTCGCCCGACAGTTTGAGCGGCAGCCGCTTCGCCATCTCCATTCCCCCTTTGCCTCTTCCGCTTTCATATATATTCAGCAGCAAGGGGAAAAAGTCGTGGAAAAAAGCGTTATTTGCGGACAACGAAAAAGGCCATCCATGCGAACGGGATGGCCCTTTCTCTCAATAATAGCGCAGTGCCAAATAACCGATGGCAAAAATAGCGAGCAAAACCGCAAGCACGTAAGCGAGCAACATCGGGTTGCGCATATACGCATGTTCTTGCACCGTTTTCGGAATCGGCCCGTCAAGCTCCCCTTGCCAGCGCTGTTGGCGACCAAGGCGAACCGTATAGACGAACCCGATGACCGCGATCAGTACAGAGAGGGCAGATAACACAAAAGTGAGCTGTGCCATAAGTTTCACCTCATGTTTACTTTGCCGCAACGAGGTGATTTTATACGGTCAATAATGAGCGTCATGCTCAAACAAATAGCTGTAAGACAAGTCAATAAACAAATAATGGCGCTCGTCAATCGGATATGAATACGTCCGGATCGTTTCCCCGGTTTCAATGTCTGTATATAAATCCGATAAAATCCCTCTCCGGCGCGAACGCATACGGATGATGTTTTCCAAAAAATACGGGCGCCAGCTCCAATTTTTCATGAAATATTGCCGCTCCAACTCCCAGCGTCCACCGCGCTTAAACATATTGCCGGACTGCTGGAAACCGTCTTCATCGCAGACGTAAATGCGGAAACAGACGTCATCAAGCTCGCCGGCCAACAGTGAAATGAGCTCATTAAAGTCACCCGCTTTTTTGTATTTGCCAAGCAGCGCCGTAATCCGCTGCTGAAACTGCTCAGAAATTTGATACAGCGTTTCGAGCTTTTTCTTTTCCTGTTGGATGAAGCGATGACATTCTTGGCGGAGCAACTCTTTCAACAAATCGCGCGGCACGACTTCCGGCGCCGGCTTCGCCAAATAATACCCTTGGTAGTAGCGGCCGCCATGCCGCCAGGCGTACTGGAGCTGAAATGACGTTTCAATGTCCTCATACAGAAGCGTTGCCCCGATTTTGCGGGCCAACAGCGAAATGGAATGAACAATTTCTTGATAAGCTTGGTGGACAGACGTTTTTCGCAATTCGTGCAAATCGATTTTTAAAATGTCGGGTGACAAAACGCCGATCCGCTCGAGATGAATGCTATGTTCCGCGATGTTGTCAACCGCCACCTTAATGCCATACGTACGGATATACGTCAGTAAATGGCTGAGCTGATCCAAATCGCCTTTAAAATGCTGCTCGTTAATTTCCAATACAATACGGCTAAGCGCCAATCCTTTCGCTTCATAGGAAAGGAGCAACTGTAAAAACGATTCGCCGCGGTCAAGCATTAACAAATTGGCATCACGATTTATAAAGATGAGCAGCGTCTGATCGGGCAGCGTGAGAAAATAATCAAGCGCCTTTTTGGTGATGACATCATCCACTTCAATGCGAAACTCTTCCGGGATTGTTTCGTCATGAAAAAACGGCCCGAGGCTGACCGGCCCCGCTTCCGTTTGAAAGCGTCCAAGCACTTCATACCCGACGACGCCATGCTCATCGGCGCTAAAAATCGGTTGATAGTGGGGGATCGCTTGCGACAAGTTGGTCATAACGTCTAATGCATCCATCATGCTCACCTCATTCTTGTCGACCATCTTTGCCTTTATTATACCATATTGCCCAACCTTTCCCGGCACGAAAAAAAGCGGCCCCTAACGATAGGGAATCCGCTTAGGCAGCAGCTGCCGTTTCGCATATGTAAAGTAAAAAACGCCTGCTGACGCCGTTGGCCGATATATTGCTGCCACACGCGCCTTACAGCTTGCTGATGTTCGGGTGGAATTCGACTAAAACGGGCGCCGGTTCAGCCATTGCCCGCCGTCGACCGCGATGCAGGCGCCGTTGATGTAGGCGGCTTCATCCGAAAGCAAAAAGGCGGCGACCGCTGCAATCTCTTCCGGCGTTCCAAGCCGTCCGAGCGGCACGCTTTCGATCGTCATCCGTTCTGCCTCCTCCGATTCCCAAAGCCGCTCGGCCCCGCCCGTCCGCTCGATCGGCCCCGGGGCGATGGCATTGACGCGGAATCCATACTTTTTCCCCCACTCGACCGCCAGTGTGCGCGTCATCGCCAACACTCCCGCCTTGGCGCTTGCCGAATGAATCACTCCTGCGCCGGCATGCCAGGCGTATGTGGCAATGATGTTAACGATATTCCCCTTCAAGCCGCGCTGAATCCAATAGTTGCCGACTTCGCGGCTGCAATAAAACGTGCCGTTTAATACGATGTTAATGACGCTGTTCCAACCGTTGACCGAAAGTTTTTCCGCCGGGCAAATAAAATTACCGGCCGCATTGTTGACAAGGGCATCGATGCGGCCAAACTCGGCATCAGCCCTTTTGACCATCTCAGCGACTTGCTCCGGATCGCGCACATCCATCGGAACGGTGAGCACCCGTCCGCCGTCCGGCACGGCCATTTCCCGTTTTGCCTCTTCGAGCGCCTCAGCTCGCCGCCCGGTAATGACGACGTTCGCTCCTTCAGCAACAAACCGCTTCGCCATATATTTTCCCATTCCACTCGACCCGCCGGTAACAATAATTATTTTCCCGTTCATTCTCTCTCCCCCTATGACTGATGATTCATTCATCCTATTCATACGTTGGCTTCTTTCTTTCTTTTTTCTAGCATAGGGCAAATCCTCCATCTTTTCAATAGAAATGACTGATTTTTTCGAAAAACAAAATTCAACGGTCCCTTGTCCATCTTTCCGTCTTCTTGAGAATGAGGGCCTTTCTCATTTGGCACTATTATTTTTCTCCTATTGTTCTTTCCTGCCGGTTTTCGTTATAATAAAGCTACTTGTGAAAGGACGGCGGAACGATGCACCGGATTGAAACGGCCAAAATGACCCGACGTACGTTTTTGAAAAAGCTGACACGCACCGGATTCGTCACGGCGCTGGCAACATCATTCGCTTACGGCTACGCCCGCTGGATTGAGCCTTCGCACTTGACGGTGACGCACCATACGCTGTCACATCCGCTCATCCCGAAGGCGTTTAACGGCGTGAAACTGCTGCAGTTCAGCGACCTCCACCTCGGCCATTATTACAGCTTGGAACGATTTTATCGCATCATCGCCCACATCAATGAGCTGCGACCCGATCTCGTTGTCTTTACTGGCGATTTGCTTCATGAAGCGAACCGATACCCGGACACTGAAGCGGTCGCAGAGGCGTTGGCCGGCATCCGCGCTCCGCTTGGGAAATTTAGCGTTTATGGAAATCATGACCATGGTGGCTACGGGACTGACATTTATCGCCGGCTGATGGAGCGGGCAGGATTTCGCGTCCTTGTCAACGAGCATGTGCTCGTCCGCCGCGGGAGACAGGCGATCGCGGTGGCCGGCGGCGACGATATGATGCTCGGCCGGCCCGATTGGGCGAAAATGATAGCCGGCATTCCGCCGGCAACTTATACGATCGCCCTCGTTCACGAACCGGATGGCGCCGTTGAGACGTGCCGCTACCCGATTCATGTTCAGCTGTCCGGCCATAGCCATGGCGGACAAATTCAGCTGCCGTTTATCGGTCCGCTCATTACACCGCCGCTGTCCGAACGGTATTATGAAGGATTTTACCGCGTCGGCGGGCTGGTGCTGTACGTCAATCGCGGTCTCGGCACAACAAGGGTGCCGCTTCGCTTTTTCTCCCCGCCGGAGCTGACGCTCTTTTCACTGATTCATCGCTAGAAATGGGGCAAGCAGACCACAACTATGTTATAATAGAAAGAAAAAAGGAGACATGTCGATGAAACCGTTGCAGTTGACGGTCGACAATATCGCCAAGGCCATTTTTACGGTCAACCGCCATGCGAAGACGGCATTGAACCCTTCGTTTCTTTATCTTCTCAAGAAAAAAGCGATTGAAAAACTCCTTGAAGAAGGCAAGGCGAAAAAAGTCGGCCTCCACTTTTCCCGCAATCCGAAATATAGCCAGCAGCAATCGGACGTGCTTGTTGCCGTCGGCGACTACTATTTCCACATTCCCCCGACGAAACAAGATTTCGCCACCCTCCCGCACCTCGGCGCGCTCAGCGACTCATACCGAAACCCTTCCGCCCGGATGCCGTTATCACAGGCAAAAGCGATTCTCATCGCCTACACCGGGATGGAGGAATCGACAGAACGAAAGCCGAAACGATTGACAAAGCCGGCGGTCAAGCGGCTCGGTGGCCGCTACGAAAGGCGGAGGATTTAATGGAATCAGCAGCTTCAAAACGTCATTTCTCAAAAATGAAAACACTCTGTCGCATCTTATGTTTCTTTCCCCACTATAACCAAGTGGTCAAAGGCGCCAGGATGTTTCCGGCGCCTCCGTCCCCTCTCTCTGCTTATTAAAGATCCCCCATCCTCCCATAGTGAGGCAAGTTTGTGAGCATCGCTTCGCCTGTCTTCCCAGCGATGCCCGTTACGAAGGATTTAGACGGATACCCCTTTTCGTTTTATGCTCCCCCATTGTTTTTGACGGCGGATGGCATCGATGATTCCCTCGCATCGCCACCACGCCGTCAGCGGGCGATACCAAAACGTTTCCGTCAGCGCGAAGAAAAAGAGCCATACAAAATCAGAGACGTTCGGGAACTTCCGCTCGGTCCATTCCTCAAACAACACAGCGGCAGCGGACAAAAGCGATCCATATAAAACGGAAACCGCCAACAAAAGAAGAGCAAACTCGACGTATATGCTTCCAAGAAAAAGCGAAAGAACCATCACGATATATCCGGCCAGTTCAACGACAGGGCCTAGAAGTTCAATGAACCAAAAATAAGGAAAAGAAAGAAGGCCGATTGAACCATATTTCGGGTTCCACAACAGCGGCCGATGGCGCCATAAGCTTTCAAGCAGCCCGCGATGCCAGCGTCGGCGCTGTTTACGCAAGTCGCCATATGTTTCCGGCGCCTCCGTCCAGCAAACCGGATCCGGGATATACATCTCATATTTCGCAACCTTTGCATAATATACAAAAAACAACCCGAATATGCGCATAAAAATAATTTTTTATACAAAAATTGTAAAATAATTAATTTTTATTCGGTCAAACCTGGCTTATTTCGAATTTTTATTCAGGGTGCGAAATGTGAGATAATTTTTTTCGGCTCGTTTTTTTCCCGCGCCAACCGGTGCAGGCGCACGACGAGCTCCATATCTTCACCGGCCGTATCCGCATATCCTCCTGCTTCAATCACCCATTGTTTGGAAAAGACGCCAAACGCCCCAGAAACAATCAGTAGCAAGTTATGGCGGCTTAAGCCGAGACGGCCGAGCAAAAACGCGCGTAAATATTCGATCGTCTGCATAATGACAAGCGGCCGCCGTGACAACCCCACCTTCACGATGTCACCGCGCTCAATCCGGCAGCCATTGGCGATGCGGATGCTGCCCCCCGAAGCGATCACGTCCCCGTCCGACTCGATGATCGGCTTCATCACTTTTAAAAAGGCACGCCGCTCCAACACGGAATCGCCGTCAATCGAACAAATATATGGATAGCAGGCGGCGTTAATCCCGGCGTTTAACGCATCTGCCTTTCCGCCGTTTTCTTTATCAAGAACGAGCAGCTGTGGATAGGATGGTGACTGGTAAATGGTTTTGATTTCTTTTGCTGCCAGCTGGTGACGAATCACACGGTAAACGGGGCGAAGCCCGAAATGCTGAATCAACCGCTCGAGCGTTCGGTCTGTCGAACCGTCATTAATCACGATCACCTCATATTGCGGATATTCAATGCTGAGCAGCGAGCGAATCGAACCGATAATGCCGGCTTCTTCATTATAGGCGGGGACGAGAATAGACACCGGCTTCGCGTAACTGGCATCCAGCAGCTCCTCGTACGGTTCCCAGTCGTCAAGCCGGCGGGTGCGCCGTAAATAAATAAAGGAAGCAGCGAGCAAAAATGTGTAAAAAACGACAACACCGGTCATATAAACGAGCACAGCCTGCCCGATAACCGACACAAGTGCCTGCCATAACCCCACTATGTCTCCTCCTTCCCGAGCCATTGCCTTGCCATATCGCGAGCATAGCGGTCGTCTGCTTTTCGAGCCGCTGTGCGCAATACAGCTCGGCCGCCCGGGAGACGGGCGATGGCGGCTGCCGCCTCCGAACGAACAGCAAAGGACCGATCCGCCAGCCGCCTGTACAAAAGCGGGAGCAGCTCTTCTTCCCGGCATTTCCCGGCAAGACGGGCCGCCATCAATCTCTCTTGCCAGTGCGGCGAGCGCAAGTGGCGTCCAAGCTGTTGTGCGCCAAGCGGCACACCGATTTCCGCCATCGCCTTGAGCGCACGGACGCGAATTTCCAATTGTTTCGATGCCAACAGCCGCTGCAAAACCAGCCGTTCTTGGCAGCGGCGGATGCCGATCATGTCGATCAACGCATATTTTCCCGCCGGCGGCAGTTCGGCAAACCGCTTTTTCACTTGCTGAAGCAACCGCTCGCTCATATGGCCGAAAATGACTCGATATGTAAATTGTGTCAATTCATATTTCGGTTGAAATACGTACGTCACTATCGGACGATAATCAAATTTGGCGAAAATGACCAAAATTTTCGCCACCTCTCCTTGCGTAACCCGGTCGGAGCGATATAGTTGTTCGATGTCCGGGAGCATCGCTTCCATCTGCAAATCTTCGATAAAAAACAGGGCATTCATCCGTTCGTCCCAGTGTCGACTTGCCAACCAACGGCGCAGCCAACCTTGAAAGTGTGCTTCGGCAAATGCGCGAATGCGCGCCTGCACATGTTTTCCTTTCAACAGCGAAGCAAAACTGTCCAACAGTTGGAGCACGGCTTCCCGCTCGAGCGGCGACGAAAAACGAAACGAAGGCTCCTCCTCGCCGAGCAAATAGCGGAGCAGGGGGAGCCGATGCTCTTCCTTATAGGCGCGAAGTTGGGTCTCACGCCGGTTTTCCCGCCATTTGCGTACGATTAAATAAATGAATACCCCGGCCAACACCACCGACAAGGCAGCGACCGCCACGGTGGCGAAAACGAGTGCCATTACTCATCGAGCTCCTTTAGCAACCGGCGCAGCCGCGCTTCAAGCTCAAGCCATTTAAACGGCTTTGTTACATACTCATCCGCCCCTTTGTCGATGGCATGCGCGATGTCCCGCTCATCTTGACGCGACGTCAGCATCATCACTTTATGCGGTGTTTGCCGGCGGCGAAGATGGTGTAGCACCTCAAGACCGTCCATTTTCGGCATGACCCGATCCAAAATGACGACGGCGCGCCGTCCGTCTCGATAGAGCGGCGATTCGAGAAAGGAAAGCCCGTCGTCAAATTCGTAAACGTCGACTTCCCGCTCTTGCTCAGCGGCGAGCTTGCGAACGAGATCGGTGATGACCGCCCGCGCCAGTTCATCGTCATCGACAATGGCCACAGACCACCGCTGTTTGTCCACTGGACGATATTGTTTCCCGTCCGGACCGTCCTTGGCGGAGATTGTTGGCTTCCAGGCTTCTTCAATCCGGTCGCCGCCGTTCCTTTTGGCTGCGTACAGCGCTTTGTCCGCCAGCTTTAGCCAATGGTCAAGCGATTCATTCGGGTCGTCGCATTCAACAAAACCGGCGGAAAACGTGCACGATAGACGTACGCCATCAACCTCAACTTCTTCGGAGGCGAACCGGCGCTGCAGTCTCCTAAGCACACGGCGCGCCTCACCTTTTGTTGTTTTGGCCAGCCAGACAACAAACTCCTCCCCCCCGAAACGAACGACCGTATCCATTCCTCTCGTATGTTGAAGCAAACAGGCAGCCAGCTTTTTTAGCACTGCATCACCCGCCAAGTGGCCGAATTGGTCGTTAACTTTCTTAAAATGATCCAAATCGAGCAGCGCCAAACAGCTCGGCGCTCCGAAACGCTCGAGATCACTGCGCAGGCGGTCATACACGCGCGGCAAATATTTACGATTGTAAACGCCCGTTAACTCATCAATCAGCACAAGTTCATCCATTTTCTGCTTTTTTTCTACGAGACGGCGCACACGAATGAACAGCTCGCCGGCTGTAGTCGGCTTCACGATGACATCGTCGGCGCCAAGCTCATAACATTTCAGATGGACAGCTTTTCGTCTATCCTCGCTAACGACCACTATTGGAATGTAAGAAGGACGGCTATCGTTCTCAAGCAGAGCAACGAAAAGAGGAGTTTGCAAATCGCCCTCCCCGATGTCTACGATGATGCAGTCCGGGTTGAGGCGAAACATGGATGCGCTCGCCTGTTCGAGAGAAGGAAGTGTGATGAAACGCCATGGTACGGCCCGCAATGCCCCGCGGATATAGGCGAAAAACAGCGGGTCGTTTCCACAGAGAAGGACGGTGGCCTCCGGCCCTTGGCGCTGCAGGGAGGGAGCAATTGGAGAGTGGCTTTCCCCTCCTTCATAGCAGCGGCAAAGAAGCGGAAACATCTCCGCCAGCGCCTCCTCGGCCGTCCATTTCCGTTCCTTTTGCCTGTTTACCCGGCGGAGAATCCGTTCCGCCTCCGCAGCGATATCGCCGCGGCCAATTGCTTCTGCCGCCCGGCCGATGGCACCAAAAAATCGAGCCAACTCCGCGCCGCCGAGCGGCGACGAAGTCTCCCATTGTTCATACTGTTCTTTCATCCGGCCTAGTAACGGGACGACATAGGAATCCAACTTCCCTCCCCCTTTCTTTCATGGTAAATAGTTCCTAAGTTGCAACCAAAAAAATTCTAAACTGCTTCCGTTCTCCGCGCTTACTCTCTTTTTCCTATTATTAATATAGTCGACACGGGCTAAAAACATGCTGATCTCCTTACTCACTTCCATATGTTAAAGCAAGGGCCCCACGTTCCCTTTGCTGTTTGCTGAAGTAGGTCACTGTTTCCCCGTCTCAACTTTCGCTTCACTCAAAAGGGGGAGTCTTCCCGGTCAAGGTCATAAAAAGGCCGTTGCCTTGCTGCAACGGCGCTGTTCAATATAAAAAGTCAAGCAGGCGGCGGTCCGCCAAATTCGTATCAACCGGACAAACATCCGCATCGCGCCCGTACTGCCACGCCCAGACGTTCGCGCTACAAGGCGGGGCGGCCGGTTGGTAGCGCGGCGCTTTTTGTTCCTTCGTCGTTCCCGGCCTTGGGGCCGCGCTCCAAATGACGGCCTGCACCGCCACTTGGTTGTTTCTCCCAACTGCCTCGCAATAGGCGGCGGCGAAGTCTCCTTTCGTCGGATCGGCATACAGTCCCGGGCGATACCCGGTCGGATAGAGCGTTTCCACCCAAGCAGCGATCCAAGCCGCGTCAACGGCAAAAAAATCCTCGATATTAGCAAACAGCAATTTATTTTTTGGGATGCCGAGCCGCCGCGCATGGAACACCGCATTGCGTGCTGCCACCTGCCCGCTCGCATAGCCGGTTGCCTCACGAAAGGCATTGTAGATGGGCAGCACTTTGACGCCATAGTTGCGGATGCGGGTGATCTCGTCCCGCGTCAGCCCTTCTGACACGTTCGGCACTTCCACCAAATAGCGGCCCCAAAACTTCGGGTAGCCGTGCTCTGTCCGTACGCATTGAAACAGTTGGTCCGTTACGATTTGCGCCGAATCAACGCCCCAAACACCTCTTACCATTCTTCCCCCTCCTTCGCGGTCACGTTGCCATAGTTATGTATATGAGGGGGACTGCTTGTTTTATACGGCTACTGGCGGCGCTCCCGCTCCTCTTTCGCCCAGTCGCCTTTCAACAGTTGGAACCAACCGTTGCGCTTAAACCAAACAAACATTGTCATGCCAATGGCTGCCATGACGGCCAGTACAGCGAAGTATCCATATTTCCAGCGCAGTTCGGGCATATAGTCAAAGTTCATCCCGTAAATGCCGGCAATAAACGTGAGCGGCATAAAAATCGTCGTAATGGCCGTAAACGTCATCATAATGTTGTTCATTCGGTTGGAGTTGAGCGACAAATAGCTGTCGCGAATATCGGCGGTAATTTCCCGATTCGTCTCGATCATTTCTGACAGCTTCAATAAATGATCGTAAATATCATGAAAATACAGCTGCCGCTCTTTCATGCGTTGCAGCCGGTCGGAGTGGATGATGCGGTACAGCAAATCGCGCATCGGCACAATCGTCCGGCGCAATTTCGATAAATCACCGCGAATATCAAACACTTTTTCAATAATGTCGTGGATCGGCTCATTGTTTGTATTTTCCTCTAAATCGTTCAACACATCTTCAATATGGTACAGCGGCGGAAAGTAATCATCGACGAGCTTGTCGATCAGCCGATACATGACATGAAACGGCCCCTGCTGCACGTCCTGCTCGCGCTTCAGCCGTTCCCATACGTCATCGACCGCGTGAACCGCTGACTTATGAAACGAAACAATAAAGTTTTGTCCGACAAACAAGTCAATTTCCTCCGCTTCGAGCGTTGCCCCCGCTATCGCATGAAGGACGACAAATAAGTAGCGGTCATAAAAGTCGAGCTTTGGCCGCTGCACATATTCTAAACAGTCCTCAATCGCAAGCGGGTGAAAACGGAAAAACGAGGCGAGCAAGTCCGCCTCCTCGTCTGTCGGCTCGTGAAAATCGACCCAATACCATGAAACGTCCGGGCTGTTGACGAACGCTAAATCAACATTATCCATAACCTCAAACTCTTTCGTTACGACACACGTGCGGATCATCGCCATCTCACCTTGCCATTTTTTCTCTTCTTATCATAACCGAAAAGCTGTTACACCCCAACAAAAAAAGGGTATAGAAATCATGTAGAGAAAAAAATAACAAAAAATATTTATCTAAATTTTCTTTACATTTTCACCAAAAACAACGATAATATAAAAAAGGGAACCCCTTCGTTCCCATACGGGAGGGAATCAATCATGTACGAAAAACAGTATCCGAATGAAGGCGCCGTATTGTTCAACCAGCCGGAAGAAAAAAGCAGTTACGGTCCAATGGCCGAACAAGTGTTGAAAGAAGCGATCTTCCAGTTTCAGAGAAAAAAACTGATGGAAAAAATCGACGAGGCGCTCGCTGCCGGCAACAAGCCGCTGTTTTTCAAACTTTCCGCCCAATATAACGACCTGTTGAAAAAATACGGCGCGTAAAAGGAGCGAACGAGGTTGGAGTGTGAATCGTCCATGACAGGATGAGCCCCATTTCCGTCTGCGGAAACGATCCGAACGGAAAGGGGCTCATTTTTGTTTTTCCGTTTTTCAGCCGCAATGGTACAATAGAGGAAAAAACGGAAAGGTGGACAACCTGTGAAACACCTCATTCAGCCACGCGTTCAAGCCATTCAATTATCAGGCATCCGCCAATTTTTCAACCTTGTCGCCGGCCGGCCGGGGTTAGTTTCCTTGACGATCGGCCAGCCCGATTTTCCGACGCCTGATCATGTAAAAGCAGCCGCCCAAGAAGCGATCGCCGCCGACTTTACAACGTATACGGCGAACGCCGGCCTGCTTGAGCTGCGCGCGGCGGCCTGCCAATTTGTCGCGGACAAATACGGGCTTCACTACCGCCCGGAGGAAGTGATCGCCACCGTCGGCGCCAGCCAGGCGCTCGATATTACGTTTCGCACTATTTTGGAGGAAGGAACAGAAGTGCTTCTTCCCGCGCCGGTCTACCCCGGCTATGAGCCGCTCATCCGCCTGTGCGGAGCAAAACCGGTGTACATCGATACAAGGCAAAACGGCTTTCGTCTGTCAGCCGAGCTGATCGCGCCTTACATCACCGACAGGACGCGCTGCCTCGTCCTTCCGTATCCGTCCAACCCGACCGGAACGACGCTGCCGGCCGAAGCGCTTGAAGAGATCGCGGCGCTCATGAAAGGGCGGCCGATTTGGATTGTGTCCGATGAAATTTACAGCGAGCTCGTCTATCGCGGCCGCCATCGCTCGATCGCCGAATGGCTGCCGGAGCAGACGATTGTCATCAACGGCCTAAGCAAGTCGCACTCGATGACCGGCTGGCGCATCGGATTGGTCTTCGCTCCACTGTTTGTCATTGAACAAATGGTGAAAGTGCACCAGTATAGCGTTTCCTGCACCTCGTCGATCAGCCAAAAAGCGGCTGTTGAGGCGCTGACCGCCGGCAAGCACGATGCTGAGGCGATGCGTGCGGCTTACGCCGAACGGCTTGAGTACGCTTACGGCCGCCTCACCGCGATGGGGCTGCCGGTCGAAAAACCGGACGGGGCGTTTTATTTGTTTCCGTCCATCGCCGCCTTTGGCATGCCGTCTTTTGATTTTGCCCTTGATGTTGTCGAAAAAGCCGGTGTTGCCCTCGTCCCTGGCAGCGCCTTTTCGGAATACGGCGAAGGCTATGTCCGTCTGTCATACGCCTATTCGCTCGATGTGCTCAAAGAAGGCCTCGACCGGCTCGAACATTACATTCAAGTACGGAGAAACAGCCGGTAAAACGAAAAAGATGTCGTTTCCTTTTCGATGGGATATCGCATGCTCCCCCTGCCTAACTGGGATGTTTTCCTATATATGTCATGAGAAAAGGTGCCCCGTTTTCTTTTTGGGACACCTTTTTTCATTTTCTTAAGGCACAAGCAGCAGTTTGCCGCTCGTTTTTCGCCCTTGCAGCAGGCGGTGCGCCTCGGCGGCCTGCTCGAGCGGATAGACGCCCCCGATGGTCAACTCGAGGCTTCCGTCCTGCACCCAGGCGAGCAGATCGCGCAGGCTTTGTTCATATAGCGCCCGTTTTCGCATGACTTGCGGCAAGAAAAAGCCAACGACCGACCAGTTTTTCGCCATCAAACGGACCGGATTGAGGCGCGTCATCTCCCCGCTCGCCGACCCGTATACAACCAAGCGGCCGAACGGAGCAAGGCAGTCAAGCGTTTCGTGAAACACGTCACCGCCCGCCATTTCCAAGGCGACATCGACGCCGCGTCCGCTCGTTGTCTCCATCACTTCCGCCGCCCAACCGTCTTTTGTATAATCGATCGTGACGTCAGCGCCAAGCCGCGCGGCCAACGCCCGCTTTTCCTCCGTGCTCGCGGTGGCGATCACCGTTTTCGCCCCGAACCGCTTCGCCAGCTGCACGGCAAGCGTACCGACGCCGCCGGCTGCCGCATGGACGAGCACCGTTTCCCCTTCTTCAAGACGGCCCATCGTCGTCAAAATATGATAGGCGCTTAACCCTTGCACGGGCAGCGCCGCTGCCCGGCGGACGTCCAACCCATCCGGCAGCGGCACGACCGCGCGTTCGTCAACCGCCACAAACTCGGCATAACCGCCTGATTCAATCAATGCGACAACCCGCTGCCCCGGGCGGACGGCTTCCACATCCGGGCCGACTTCGCGGACGATGCCGGCTACTTCGGTGCCGGGCACGAACGGAAGCGGCGTCGGCACAACGTAGCGTCCTTCCCGTCTCGCCGTATCGGCATAGTTCACACCGATCGCTTCAGCCTCAATCACCACTTGCCGTCCCGATGGCAATGGGCGCTCGACCTCTTTTACTTGCAGCACGTCCGGGCCGCCGTACTCGGCAAATTGCACGATTTTCACCGCTCATTCCCCTCTTTCGTCATCTTCATTTGCACGATATCGCGCACTTCCGCCGCCAACGCCCCGGGCTCGAGCTTCGGAATGACGGAAAGCGCTCCGTGCCGATTGATGTAGTCGATCTCCTTTTCGAGGCCGTAAGCCGCCATCCAACGTCCGACGCGCGAAGCGGACAACACGTCTTTTGCCTTTTCCTCGCCTGCGTATTGCCGGTAAAACAGCCAAGCAGCCATCGCGCTGTCGGACAGCTCCGCCGCGGCGATCCCCCGCTCGACTAGACAATGGACAAAATATCCGGCGCCATAAAAGTCCTCCAGGCAAAAACGTCCGGATGAACCGGCGCAAATGGCGATAACCGTCTCTTCTTTATGCGAACGGCTGATCTGTTCGCTGACCGCCGGGCTGTTCAGCAAGCTCGCCGCATAGACCGCGCGGGCCGCCATTGCCTTGCGAAGCGCCACGGTGCCGTTTGTCGTCGATAAGACAACCGTTTTCCCCGGGCAAACCGTTTGCAAAAACAGCGGCGTCGGTGGGTAGAAACCGTCAATCGTCCGCCCTTCGCTTTCCCCGACAAGTTCATAGCTCCCATCAGGCAACCGGCGTCCGACTTGTTCCGCTTCGGCGGCGTTGTACACCGGAATGACGGAGCGGGCGCCCGCCGCCAACGCCGCGGTAATCGATGATGTAGCGAGCAAAATATCGAACACAACGGCCACTTTGTCGTCAGCGAGCGCGGTTTCATCAATATCTTCTTTGCGCAGTACAACATGTACTTTTGTGATCATGCTTCTTCACCGCCCTGTCGCCAACTGCCACGCATGTTCGATGAGCGCCTCGACAAACTGGTTGAAATGGCGAAACCGCTCGTCGTTCGTCTGGCCGCGGCGATAGCGGTAATAAATTTGTTGGCAGATGACGGCCAATTTAAAGTAAGCAAACGTTAAATACACATGCATATCGGAAACGTCGCGGCCGCTTTTTTTCGCATAGGCGGCAATAAACTGTTCACGCGTGTAAAAGCCGGGGCGGACGGTGACCGGTGTGCGCCCGAAACCGTGTTTGACAAGCGGCGGATCGTCTTCCTCTATCCAGTAACTCATCGCCACCGCCAAATCGGCAAGCGGATCGCCAACGGTCGACATTTCCCAATCGAACAAACCGACCATTTTTGTTACATCGCCTTCAGCAAACAAGGCGTTATTAAGCTTAAAATCATAATGGATGACCGTCGCCTCACGCTGCGTTGGAATATGGGAAGCCAGCCATTTCATGAGCGCCTCGGCCGCTGGAACATCATCTGTTTTCGCCCGTTCGTAGCGTTGAATCCAGCCATGCACCTGCCGCTCCATAAACCCTTCCGGCTTCACCATTTGAGCAAGTTGCGTTTTCGTATAGTCAATTTGATGAATTTGCACAAGCGTTTCGACCATCGTCTCGGAAATGCCGCGGCAGATGTCTTCCGTCGGGTCGATGTCGTCTGGAAAATCACTATCAATCACAACACCATGACGCCGTTCCATGACGAAAAACGGGCTGCCGATCACAGACTCATCTTCACAAAAATAAAACGGCTTTGGCGCCAGCGGGAAGAGCGGATGAATCTCGGCAAGCCACGTGCTCTCCCGCTTCATATCGTGCGCTTTTGGCGGCACCGGGCCAAACGGCGGGCGGCGCAGCACCACCTCCCACTCCCCGCAGCGAAGCAAATACGTCAAATTTGACCGTCCGGCCGAAAACTGCTGAATCTTAAGCTCCCCGTCCGGCATATCCGGCAACACCGTGCGTAAAAATTGCCCCAGCTTTTCAGCCGGCAATTCCTCCCCTTTGCGCACCGGAATGATGGCAGTCATCTCCCTCTCCCCCTTTGTAAACGCGTTTAGCCTGATCTATGAGACGCGCAACCCACTCATCCCGTCAAGCAAAATGGTCACCATTTGTTCAGCCACTTCGGCATCGGTCAGCTCACCATCCGGTCGAAACCAATGATAGCTCCAATTGGCCGCCCCGAGTACAGTGAGGGTGACAATCGATGGCGACAAATCGCGGCGCAGCTCGCCGCTTTTCATCCCTTCTTCAATTAACGCTTGCAACTGATAGCGGAACAAGTCACGCTTTTCTTTCACCTTTTGCAAATGTTCCTCGCTCAAATGTTTCATTTCACGGAAAAAAATGCGCGCCTGCCTCCCTTGCCGGTCGACGTTGTGAATGAGCATATAAACGATGGCGTACAGCTTTTCCCGCACTGACCGCTGTTCATCATTCATAATGCGCGCCTGTTCGCTAAGCAATCCTTCAATGTAGCGAAGGTGAATGTCCATGAGCAGCTCTTCTTTGCTTTTGAAATAGTAGTAAAACGTCCCTTTCGTCACCCCAAGAGCATCGACGATATCTTGAATCGACGTTTCGCTAAATCCGTTTTGTTCAAATAGTTCGACACTGGCAGCGATAATTTTTTCCCTCATGCCTTCCCACCTCTTGCCTTACATGTAGTCACTGCCAGCTATTGTACCATAAAACGGCCAAGTCTGCTCGGGACTTGGCCGCAAGCCGCCTCTATCATTGCGGGCGGGACGCCTCCTCGCGCAAAGCGCGGCGCAAAATTTTGCCGACGTTTGTTTTCGGCAGTTCGGTGCGAAACTCGATGATACGCGGCACTTTATACGCCGCTAAGTTTTGGCGGCAATGAGCGAGAATATCGTCTTCCCCCACCTCTTGCCCGTCTTTTAAGACGATGATGGCCTTCACCGTTTCGCCCCGGTACGGATCGGGCACGCCGATCGCCACCGCTTCTTTCACCGCCGGATGTTCATACAGCACTTCCTCGATGTCGCGCGGATAAACGTTGTACCCGCCGGCGATGATCATGTCTTTTTTCCGGTCGATGATCGTCACATACCCTTCCTCATCAATCGTGGCCAAATCCCCGGTATACAGCCAGCCGTCGCGCAGCGCTGCCGCCGTTTCTTCCGGCATGTTCCAGTAGCCCTTCATTACTTGCGGCCCGCGGATGATGAGCTCACCGACTTCACCCGGTGGCAATTCCTGTGTGCCGGTCGCCACGTCGACGACCTTGTATTCGGTGAGCGGCATGCCGATGCCGACTGTCCCCGGCTTACGCGTGGCAAACGGCGGATTGCAGTGCGTTACCGGCGATGCTTCGGACAAGCCGTACCCTTCAAGGACGACCGCCCCTGTTTTCGACTCAAAATCGCGCATCAATTCAAGCGGCATCGGCGCGCTGCCGCTATTGCACGTTTTGATGCTGCTGATGCCGTACTGTTCGACACCCGGCGTATTTGTAATGGCAACGTACATCGTCGGCACGCCCGGAAACACAGTCGGCTGTTTGTCGCGGATCGTCTCGAGCACTTCTTTCAGCTCAAAGCGCGGCAGCAAAATATTTTCCGCTCCTTGGTAAATGGCCAAATTCATGCCGGATGTCATGGCGAACACATGAAACAACGGAATCACCGTTAAATACCGCTCTTTTCCGAGCTCAAACGTCCCTTTGAAAAACTCGGCGCATTGCAAGACGTTAGCCAAAATGTTGCGGTGAGTGAGCATCGCCCCTTTTGAGCGCCCTGTCGTCCCACCGGTGTATTGCAGCACGGCGATGTCATGAGCAGGTTGAATCGGCACCGGGCGCACCGCTCCGCTTCCTTCGGCGAGAAACTCATCCAATGTGACATCTCCAGCCGCCAGCGCCGTGGACGGCGGCGCCCCGAAGCTGACAGTGACCGCCTGCTTGACGGCTGTCTCGCTTCTGACTGCGGCAAGGCGCGGGTAAAGCGGTTCATACATGACGATCGTCTCGGCGCCGGAGTCTTTGAGCAAATAGGCAAGTTCGCGCTCAACAAGCATCGGGTTCACTTGTGTGACGATCGCGCCCGCCTGCAAAATGCCGTAATAGGCGATGACATATTGCGGGCAGTTCGGCAGCATAATCGCGACGCGGTCGCCTTTTTGCACGCCGCGCGCCTGCAGGCTTGAGGCAAAGCGATTGACCGCCGCGGCGAGTTCGGCATACGTCATCGTTTTGCCGTAAAACGTCAGCGCCGGCTGGCTGCCGAATTGCGCCGCCCGCTCATAAAGTACATCGCATACCGTTTTGTCCGGAATGTCGATATGAAACGACACATGCTCCGGATAAAGGGGCAAAGCCCGTTTTTCGCTCATTTCGTTTCCCCCTTTTCTCGTTAAATGCCGGTTGCATGGCTGCCGCCATCAACGACTAACAGCGCGCCCGTGACGAACGCGGACGCCGGTGAAGCAAGGAACAAGACAGCGCCTTTTAAGTCGTCCTCGCCGCCAAAGCGGCCGAGCGGCGTATGTTCCAACACTTTTTGACCGACGCGCTCAAGAATGACGCGCGACATTTTCGTCGGGAAAAAGCCGGGCGCCACCGCATTGACGCGAATGCCGTGTTTTCCCCACTTGGCGGCCAAATCGCGCGTAAACGTAATGACCGCCCCTTTGCTCGTGTTGTAGCCAATCGTATTTAAAATATCAGGATGCGTGCCGCCAAGGCCGGCGACCGAAGCGATGTTGACAATGGCGCCGCCCGTTTGTTTTTCGATCATCACTTTGCCGGCCGCCTGGCTCATCAAAAACGTGCCGGTGACGTTGACATTGATCACCTTTTGCCATGCGTCAAGCGGCATCTCTTCCACCGGCGCCCCCCACGTCGCTCCGCTGTTGTTCACCAAAATGTCGATGCCGCCAAACTCTTTGACGGTCGTTTCGACGACGTGTTTGACTTCCTCCGGGTTCGTCACATCGCATCGGAGCGCGAGCGAGCGGACGCCGAGCTGTTCAATTTTTTCTTTCACTTGCTCGCACGCTTCCACCTTCCGTGAGCAAACGACAACGTTCGCCCCGGCTTCGGCGAGGCCGACGGCGATCTGTTCACCAAGGCCGCGCCCGCCGCCGGTGACGATGGCTGTTTTTCCTGCGATTTTAAATAAGTCGAGCACATGCATGGACGCCACTTCCTCCCCCTTGTTTATTGATACTGCCGCAATTCAAGCTTGGCTACTTGCTCTTTATGCACCTCATCCGGCCCGTCGGCCAACCGGAGCGTGCGCGAGTTCGCCCACATGGCGGCAAGCGGAAAGTCGTTGCTCACCCCGGCGGCGCCGAACGCCTGAATGGCGCGGTCGATCACTTTTAAGGCGACGTTCGGGGCAACCACTTTAATCATGGCAATTTCTTTGCGCGCCACTTTGTTGCCGACCGTATCCATCATGTACGCTGCCTTCATTGTCAACAGACGCGCCTGTTCGATCTCCATGCGCGACTGGGCGATCCAATCGCGAATGACGCCATGGTCCGCAAGCCGTTTGCCGAATGCGACCCGCGACTGCACGCGCCGGCACATGAGCTCAAGCGCCCGCTCCGCTGCCCCAATCAAGCGCATGCAATGGTGAATCCGCCCCGGGCCGAGCCGCCCTTGGGCGATGGCAAACCCTTTTCCTTCCCCCCAAATGATGTTTTCTTTCGGCACCCGCACGCGATCATATGTAATCTCTGCATGTCCGTGCGGCGCATGATCAAAGCCGAACACCGGCAACATCCGTTCGATTTTCACACCCGGTGTATCGAGCGGAACGATGATCATCGACTGCTGCTCATGTTTCGGTGCATCCGGATTCGTTTTTCCCATCACAATGGCGACTTTGCAGCGCGGGTCACCGGCGCCGGACGACCACCATTTTCGCCCGTTGATGACGTATTCATCGCCATCACGGGTAATCGAAGCGCGAATGTTCGTCGCATCGCTTGACGCGACGTCCGGTTCGGTCATCGAAAAGCACGAACGAATTTCGCCGTTCAAGAGCGGGATGAGCCATTTTTGTTTTTGTTCCTCGCTGCCGTAGCGGACGAGCACTTCCATGTTGCCGGTATCCGGCGCATTGCAGTTGAACACTTCCGGAGCGATGAGCGAGCGGCCCATCATTTCGCAAAGCGGCGCGTACTCGACGTTCGTTAAGCCGGCACCGTATTCGCTGTCCGGCAAAAACAAGTTCCAAAGCCCTTCTTTTTTCGCTTTTTCCTTCAGCTCTTCGATGATGGGCGGCACGTCTGACCATCTGGACTCTTGGGCGTTCAGCTGCTCCTCATACACCCTCTCGTTCGGATAAATGTACTCTTCCATGAAAGCGCTTAATTTTTTGATCAACTCTTGGACTTTCGGCGAATAAGAAAAGTCCATGCCATCCCCTCCTTTTATACTAACCGGTTAGTATGTGCCCCATATCTTTACTATACCCTCGTAAGAAAAAATATTCAATATTTTTCGATAAATATATTTTGCAACAAAAAAACGGGGCGAAAACCGCCCCATATCACTTCTCAACATAGCGCTTGTACAGCGCCTGCGTGCCGCTGTTTTCCTCCCCAGTCTGCGCCAGTTCTTCGTACATTTGTTTGGCGAGCGCGAGGCCAGGAAGCGGCAAATTCATGCGTTCGGCTTCCTCAAGCGCAATTTTCATATCTTTAATGAAATGTTTAATGTAAAACCCAGGCGCAAAATCACCGGACAGCATGCGCGGCGCCAAGTTGCTCAGCGACCAGCTCCCTGCCGCCCCTTTGGCGATGCTTTCCAACACTTTCAGCGGATCGAGCCCAGCTCGTTTCGCATACGCCATCGCTTCACAAACACCAATCATATTGGTGGCAATGGCGATTTGATTGCACATTTTCGTATGCTGGCCGGCTCCGGCTTTTCCTTGGAGGACGATGTTCGTACCGAGACGCTCAAGGATCGGCTTACACGCCAAAAATACTTCTTCATCGCCGCCGACCATGATCGTCAACGTTCCTTCGCGGGCCCCAATGTCGCCGCCCGACACCGGGGCATCCAACGCGTGAATCCCTTTTTGTTTGGCCGCTTCGTAAATAGCCCGCGCCAGCGTTGGCGTCGATGTGGTCATATCGATGACATACGTCCCTGGCCGTGCATTTTCCAAAATGCCGCCTTCGCCCAAGTACACTTGTTCTACGTCGTGCGGATAGCCGACCATTGTCATGACAACGTCCGCCTCCCGCGCCAAGTCGGCGATCGTGTCCTTCCAGACAGCTCCTTCTTCAAGCAAGTCGAGCGCCTTTTCCTTTGTGCGTGTATGGACGAGAAGCGGGTAGCCCGCTTTCAGCAAATGATGCGCCATGCTTTTCCCCATAACGCCAAGACCGATAAATCCGATCGTTTTCATGCTGCCCCTCCCCTTCTGTCCGTTTTTATATCTAAATGGTTGGCGAAAATCACTGTTTCCCGTCACCTGACCGTTCCCTAAAACGGCCGAATGCCGGACTGGAAAAGCCTCTTTTTTTGACCAACACTTCCTGCAGCCTGTGTTGACGCTAGATCATGGATCATGACCTTTGTGACATACTCCCACTACCTACGCTTCGCTTAGCGGTGGGGGCTTCTCGGGTAATCCCATCTCATGATGGGAAGTTGACCGAGCAATCCCCGTGTGCCCCACGGTTGTAGTAGATGTTAGAATACGCCTAACTGTCTCATTCCCTTGTTGTTCATAAAGCCAACCGACATTCATCTCCCACCTACTCATTGGGCTGCGCCCTGCACATTCCTTGCGGATGGGAGACTTCTTTCGGAAATCCGTTAAATCGCCTTCACCATGCCGCCATCGACGATCAACGACTGCCCAGTGACATACGAGTTTGCCTCCGACAGCAAAAAGACGACAACGTTGGCAAACTCTTCGGGTGTCCCGTAACGGCCGAGCGGAATGGCGCTTCTCATGCGCGCTTCCATTTCTTCTTTCGTAATGCCAAGCTTTTCAGCGTTCACCTTATCTAAAAAGGCCACCCGTTCCGTCGCGATCCGTCCGGGAGCGACGGTGTTAATCAAAATGTTGTCAGGGGCGAACTCGGCTGCGAGCGTTTTCGTCAGTCCGACAATCCCGGTGCGGAACGTGTTGGACAAGATGAGCCCCGGAATCGGTTCTTTGATTGACGACGAAGCGATGTTGACAATTTTGCCGCCGTTTTTCTTTAAATATGGCAGCGCTTCACGGATTAAGCGAATATAGCTGAGCAAGTTAAGTTCAAACGCGTATTGCCAGTCCTCGTCGCCTACGGTTTCGAACGTTCCCGCCGGAGGACCGCCGGCGTTGTTGACAAGCAAATCGATCGTTCCGAACGTCTCCACCGTTTTCGCAACAAGCTGACGGATGTCATCCGCCTTCGTCACATCAGTGCGCGCATAAGCGACGCGCCCCTTATGTAAACGGCTAAGTTCCTCAGCGACTTCCTGCAGCTTTTCCTCATTCCGGCTTGTAATCATCACGTTTGCTCCTTCAAGCACAAGCGCCCGGGCAATCGCCTTGCCGAGCCCTTGGCTTGAGGCAGCGACCAGCGCCGTTTTCCCAGCCAATCCGAACTCCATTATAATCCCCCCGAAAAAATAGTCATAACAAGTAACATTATTCGCGTTTGTTCGCCATTTTCCTTCTTTCCCGCTTCATGAAAAAGCGATTCGCCTCGCGAATCACTTTTTCCCTTCCATTAACGATCGAAATCGTTTCAGCTCTTCTTCCACCTCAAGGCGGTCAACGTGGAATGGGCCGGGGTTGGCCGCCTGCAGCGGATCGGCATCGCTTCGTACCCCGATCGCCTTGGCGCCGTCGGCGGTTGCATCATTGATGATGCTTTCACGGACACCGTCGCGATAAAATTCATGCGGATGGTCGTTTCGTCCGCGCTCTGGCATATGATCCCCTCCCTCTAGAAATGTTGATATATCAAGGCTTTTCGGCCTCTCAGGGGTGCCGAAAAAATATTTTTCGACAAAATCCCTTACATCCTTTTTCAATTTTGTGGATATCTTACAGACCTAGGGTGCGCTTCGCGGCCACGCCTGGATCCATTTTCCTGACGTGGGAGGAAGTGTATTCGATGCACCCTTGGATCTCCGCATCGCTGATGAGGACGAACCCTCCCATGTCTCCGGGCGTCTTTGCGCCAACATTCCCTCGTTCGGTCTCGTCATCAGGCGGAGGCCGGCCAAGCTCCTTTCGGGACTCGAGGTCGAATGGATGAGATCACGCCAGCTTCTCCGGTGTCATCCTGTTGTCCAACACTTCTTCCGTTCGTGGGGGGAGGCCTTAGGCCGCCCGGTGTGGAACATGGGACAAGACGTCCTGCCTCATTCGCTCCGCGTCAAACGCTTGTTTCTTCGTGCAAATCGCAAACAGCACATTCAACAGCTTTCGGCATAACGCGACGATGGACTGCTTTCCGGTCAGCGGGTTGACGGGCCGGGTCGTATAGTACTCATGCAGCTCGCGAAACGCCTCATTGTGCCGGATCAGCGGAATCACCGCCCGAAACAGCACCGATCGCAGCCGTTTCCGTCCCCGCTTCGAGATGTGCTTTTGCCCTTTGCGCTGGCCGGAGGAGTTCTCCTTGAGCGTCAGGCCCGCCAACTTCACCAATTGACGCGGGTCCCGATAGTGGGCAAAACTGCCGATCTCCGCCAGCAGATCGATGATCGTGGCATCTCCCAACCCGTCGACCGTTTTCAGCCATTGATACTCCATCGTTGTTTGAACCAATGCCTTCAACTCGGCGTCCAACGCTGCGATTTCGGCCTCGAACTGGCGGTATTGGCGGACGAGCGCGGCGATCTCAAACCGGGCCATCGTCGTCCCTTCCGTCACCCCAATCGAGCCCTTCGCGGCGTCGATCAACGCCTGAATTTTCGCTTTCTGCGGGCATTTCAGCCCTTCGCTTTGCCGGTACGCCTCCAGAAGCTCCTCGGCGGTCCGACCCGCCATATCGGCCGGAAGCGGCGTCCACTCCAGCACCGCCAGCGCTGTTTTCCCCAGGTCGCGAAACACGGTCCAAAACTCTGGAAAATACCGATCCGTCCAACGGATGATCGCGTTTTTCACCGCCGCCTGTTCCTTCCGGAGCTTCTCTTTGAGCGTGCTCCCGACGCGCAAATCCGCTTCGATCTCGTGCAGCAGCCGGGGGACGAGGAATCGCCCGTCTTTCGCCAGCCTGGCGATGACCAGGGCGTCTTTGGCGTCGTGTTTCGTCGGCAGGTTGTCATCGAGTTCTTTCGACCGGCACACATGCGCCGGGTTGACCATGACCAGCGGGATCCCGTTTTCCTCGAGGAAGTAGGCCAGGTTCAACCAGTAGTGCCCGGTCGGCTCCACAGCGACGATCACCTGTGACTTCCCGAACGCTTTCCTCCCCTCCTGAATCGCTTCATACAGCTGTTGAAACCCCTCTTTCGACTGGAAGATCGGGAACGACTTGCGAAGCACGCGCCCCCGGTCATCCACGAAGCAGGCGTAGTGGGTTCGTTTCGCGATATCGATGCCCACGACCAATGTGTGTTCCGTGACTTGATTGATTTTCTGATTTTGTGTACAATTCATCTGAAGTCCTCCTTGGCATGATGGTAGGTATTGTTTGGCACCCCTGCATCATACCAAGAGGGCTTTTTTTGATCAAGTCCCCGGAA
This sequence comes from Geobacillus genomosp. 3, assembly GCF_000445995.2. Taxonomy (GTDB): domain Bacteria; phylum Bacillota; class Bacilli; order Bacillales; family Anoxybacillaceae; genus Geobacillus. Next base: position 921,700 of record NC_022080.4, on the reverse strand, counting down.
AAGCTCCTAACGGGAATGCTCCTTTTTGCCGGTAGTTTTCCGTAAAACAGAAAAGTTCATTCACCTCGCTGTGGCATTTGGCCGATAAAAAAGAGGGGCCGCACACTGCGGCTCCTCTGTTTTCGGTATTAACTTTCAAGCAACAAATCTTCCGGATTTTCGATCAAGTCTTTCACCGTTTTCAAGAACCCGACTGCCTCTTTGCCGTCGATGATGCGATGATCGTACGACAAGGCGACGTACATCATCGGGCGGTTTTCGATCCGCTCTTCATCGATGGCGACCGGGCGCAGTTTGATCGAATGCATGCCTAAAATGCCGACTTGCGGTCCGTTGAGAAGCGGTGTCGACAAGAGCGAGCCGAAGACGCCGCCGTTCGTGATCGTAAACGTGCCGCCCTGCAAATCGGCAAGCGACAGTTTGTTGCTCCGCGCTTTTGCGGCCAATTCGGCAATGTCGCGCTCAATTTCGGCAAAGTTTTTCCGGTCGCAGTCACGCACAACCGGGACGACAAGCCCTTCGTCGGTCGAAACAGCCACACCGATGTCATAATATTTTTTTAGTAAAATTTCATCACCTTGAATCTCAGCGTTGACGTACGGATATTTTTTCAGCGCCGCCACGGCCGCCTTGACGAAAAACGACATAAAGCCGAGACGGACGTCATGCTGTTCAAAAAACTTGTCTTTTTTCCGTTTGCGCAACTCCATGACGGCTGACATGTCGATTTCGTTGAACGTCGTCAACATCGCGGTCGATTGCGAAACTTCAAGCAGCCGTTTGGCGATCGTTTGCCGGCGGCGCGACATTTTTTCACGGATCACCGGTTTGCCGCTTTCGGCTGCCGGAACAGGAGCCGGCGCTGGCCCAGAAACCGGAGCGGCCGTTGGGGCCGGTTGCGGAGCAGCCGGCTGGGCGGCAAACGAAGCGACGTCTTGTTTCCGGACGCGCCCTAACGGATCAACGGTCGGCACTTGCGTCAAGTCGATCCCTTTTTCGCGCGCCATTTTCCGGGCGGCCGGAGAGGCGACCGGGCGTTGGCCCGGCGCCTGGGCAACCGCGACCGGTTGCGGTGTTTGCTGCTCGGCGCGGTCAGCCGGCATGACCGTTTCCGTTTCATCAACCGGCTGCGGAGCCGCTTCCGGAGCAGCCGGAGCCGACGCCGCCCCCGCGCCGATGATGGCGATCGCCTGGCCGACCGCAACGGTATCGCCTTCATTCGCCAGCAACTGTTGCAAAACGCCCGACTCTTCCGCCATAATTTCGACGTTCACTTTATCCGTTTCCAACTCACAAACCGACTCGCCTTTTTCCACATAGTCGCCCGGCTTTTTCAACCATTGAGCGATGGTGCCTTCGGTGATGGACTCTGCTAGTTCCGGGACTTTGATCTCAGCCACGTTGATGCCCTCCTCAAACGTTTCCGTAATCATCGTTCATGTTTCGTTAATGCACAGCGAATAATGCGCTCCTGCTCTTTCCGGTGGACGACCGGATCGCCTTCCGCCGGGCTCGCCCGCCGGCGCCGCCCGATGTAGCTGACGTCGACGCCTTCCGGAACGACAGCCCGCAGGCGCGGTTCCATATACGTCCACGCGCCCATGTTTTTCGGTTCTTCCTGCACCCAGACAAGTTCTTTCACGTTCGGATAGCGGGCGATGATGTCTCTCACCGCTTCTTCCGGGAATGGATACAGCTCTTCGACGCGCACGACGTGCAGCCAGTCAAGCCCGTCCGTTTTGCCGATTTGTTCCGCTACATCAATCATCAGTTTGCCGGTGCCAAATACGATCCGCTCAACCTTGTTGGCGTCGGTCCCTAATCCCGGCTGCTCGAGCACTGGTGAGAATGTGCCGTTGGCAAGCGCATCAGCGTCGGATGCCGCCAGCGGATGGCGAAGCAAGCTTTTCGGCGTCATTAAGACGAGCGGGCGCACTTCTTCTTTTTTCAGCAACGCCGCTTGTCGGCGCAAAATGTGGAAATATTGTGCCGCCGTCGACAAGTTGGCAACCGTCCAGTTGTTTTCCGCTGCGAGCTGTAAAAACCGCTCGACACGGCCGCTCGAATGTTCCGGACCTTGCCCTTCATAGCCGTGCGGCAGAAGCATGACCAGCCCGGACTTTTGCCCCCATTTCGCTCGGCCCGAAGAGATAAACTGGTCAAATATTGCTTGCGCCATGTTGGCAAAATCGCCAAACTGCGCCTCCCAAAGCACGAGCGTTTCCGGTGCGTACACGTTGTAGCCGTATTCATAACCGAGCACGGCCGCTTCCGTCAGCGGGCTGTTGTAAACGACAAATGAAGCTTTCGCACCGCTGATGTGATGAAGCGGAACATACTCTTTCCCGGTTTTCACATCGTGCAGCACTAGATGGCGCTGTGCAAACGTGCCGCGCTGCGAATCTTGGCCGGTGAGACGGATCGGCACACCGTCTTGCAAAATCGTAGCAAACGCCAACGTTTCCGCATGCGCCCAGTCGATTTTGCCGTTTTGTTCAAACACGCCGCTGCGCCGTTTTAAAATGCGCTCGAGCTTATTAAAGACATGGAAGTCGGCCGGGAACTCGAGCAGCTCCTCATTGATGCGATGAAGCACATCTTTCGCCACACTTGTTTTCACTTCCGGGAGCCGGTCGACGACCGGTTTCGGCGGATCCATAATGAAATCGAGTTCCTCTTCGTTTTTCGGCACCCGTTCATAGGCAATTTTCAGCCGTTCCGCCACCTCTTGCTCCATTTCCGCCGTTTCCCGCTCGGCGATGATCCCTTTTTCAATTAATTTTTGCGCATACAGCTGACGCACGGTCGGATGCCGGTGAATGATGCTGTACATGATCGGGTTCGTCGCCATCGGTTCATCCATTTCGTTATGGCCGAAGCGGCGATATCCGATCAAGTCGATGACAAAATCTTTTTTAAACCGCTGGCGATACGCAAACGCCAAGCTTGCCGCCGCCAAACAAGCCTCCGGGTCATCGGCATTGACGTGCACGACCGGCACTTCAAACCCTTTCGCCATATCGGAGGCATATGTGGTCGAACGGGAATCGCGGCTCTCCGTCGTAAACCCGATCATGTTGTTGGCGATAATATGAATCGCCCCGCCGGTCGTATAGCCGCGCAGCTGGCTTAAGTTGAGCGTCTCGGCCACAATGCCCTGCCCCGGGAAGGCGGCATCGCCATGAATTAAAATGGCAAAAGAAGCATCTGTCTTTTGTTCCGGCACGCCCGGTTTCGTCCGATCCTCTTGCGCGGCACGCGTGTAGCCAAGCACGACCGGATTGACGACTTCAAGATGGCTCGGGTTGTTGGCGAGCGTGATCCGCATCGTGTGTGCGCTTTTATTGCGCAGGCGGCGCGCCGCTCCTAAATGGTATTTCACGTCGCCCGTCCAGCCGTAGGTGATGGCCACCGCCCCTTCAGACGGGATGAAGTTTTTGCTTTCTGCATGCTGGAACTCGGCAAAAATCATTTCATATGGCTTGCCGAGCACGTGGGCGAGCACGTTCAGCCGGCCGCGGTGCGCCATGCCGATGTTGACGGCGTCAATCTCATGTTCAATCGCCTGGCGAACAAGTTCATCGAGGAGCGGCACCATAGCGTCAAGCCCTTCAATCGAAAACCGCTTTTGCCCGACATATGTGCGGTGGATGAATTTTTCAAACCCCTCCACTTCCGTCAGGCGGCGCAACAAAGCGACCCGCTCTTTGTTCGCCAAGCTCGGGTAGTACGCTCCGGACTCGATTTGCTGAATGAGCCAATTCCTTTCCTCTAGATTATGTACTTGCGAGAATTCAAATGCAATTTTATCGGTATAGATTTTGCGCAAGTGCAAGATGGCATCCCAGCCGTTTTTGACATGCGCCGGGGCATGCGGACAAAGAAATGCGACCGGAATGCGCTTTAAATCTTCTTCCGTTAAATCATACTCATCAAGTTCGAGGCGGCGCAGCTTTTTCTCCTCTTTCACGATCGGGTTCGTGTCGGCGGCCAGATGCCCATAATGGCGAATGCTGTCCGCCAGTTTGACAGCGGCGACAAGTTTGCTGAACACGGTCGGTGTTTCCGGCAGCCGGAACGTTTGGTGCGTCTGTGCCGCTTCGTTACCGGCAGGAGAAACCGGCTCCTCGACGACCGGCGCTCCCCACTGCTCAAACAGTCGTTTTAGTTCCGGGTCGACGCTGTCCGGGTCATCGAGATACTGTTCGTACATTTCGATGACATAACCGAGGTTCGGCCCGTAAAACTGGCTCCACGGTTGAGCGTAGTTCGTCTGTTTTGCCATCGTAAAAAAACCTCCAACTCGTTTTCGTATTCCTCGGGTCAACATGGCAGCGGTTATCAAGACGCCGCGCCCTCATTTGGCTACCATTATTCCCGAATGAACAACAAAATAACTGTATAAACGTTTTCACTGTTTATTTTAGCACTATTGTCCGTTAAAATCGACGCAGAAACTTAAAAAAATTCAACTCATTAGCATTGTACGAATAGAAAAAAAGATGGTGATAATAAAGCGGCGGAAAAAGGGCGTGTTCTGAAGGCTGCGCCAGCCCCCTCTGTTTCAGCACGGCCGCCCAAATATTAGTGAACTGGCGGCGGAATCCTGGCTGCGCCGATGAAAAAGCGCAGCCTTTGTCCGGCTGCGCTTTTTTACGATAGCTTGAATTTTTCCACGAGCTGCTTCAATTGCCGGCTCATCTCGCTCAACGTTTCCGCCGATTCGGTCACCGTCGCTAACGCCTGTAGCTGGTCATCAGCGGAAGCGGCCACTTCTTCCGCCGCTGCCGCCGATTGTTGGGCGATGGCGGCAATGTTTTGCATCGCGCCGATCACATCATCTTTGCTTCCGTTCATCCGCTTCGCTTCTTCCATGATATTCGCGAGCGCGTCGGTCAATTGTTCCATCATGCCCGTAATTTTCACAAACGAGTCGCCGGTTGTATGCACCGCTTCCCGCTGTTCGCTATACGCCTGTTTGGAACGGCCGACGGCCTCGATGGCCAATCCAGCTTGCTGCTGAATGGCTGCAATCGTCGTGCGAATCATTTCGGTCGCTTTCGCCGATTGTTCCGCCAGCTTTCGCACTTCGTCGGCGACAACGGCAAATCCTTTGCCATGCTCGCCGGCGCGCGCCGCCTCAATGCTAGCATTTAACGCGAGCAAGTTCGTCTGTCCGGAAATAGCGGTAATCGTCTGAATAACCTCATCAATTTCATCCATTTTTTTCACGAGGTCGCTAATCACGCTTTCTACTGCGGACAGCTCGTGTTTTGCTTCCTCCGATTTTTGCTGCAGGACATTTAAATGCTCCAATCCATCATAACTGGCCGTTTTCGTGTCGTTTGACAGCGATTCCATGCTGGCTGTCGCACCTGTTACCGCTTCAATTTGCTGGGACAGCGCCGACGTCTGCTCATTGATTGTATCAAGGCTTCCAGCCTGGTCGGTTGTCCCTTTCGCAATTTCACCGATCGCTTTCGCCACTTGTTCGCTCGTTGCCATCGTTTCTTCCGAGACGGCGCTTAAATGATCGGCAGAGGCTGCTAATTCGTTCACCGATCGGTTCACTTCGCCGATCAACGCGCGCATATGATCGATCATCTCATTGAAATGATGCGCAAGGCGGCCGATTTCGTCTTTGCCGGTGGTGTGCACTTGCACGGTCAAATCACCGTTTGCTGCTTTTTCCACTTGTCCTTGCAACGCCATTATCGGTCTGGTGATCGAGCGCGCCAAAAAATAAACGGCAGCAAACGCCACAATAAGCGCAATCGCTGTAATGACAAGCATGTTCATCCCGAGCGAACGGCTCATCGCGGATAAATCGTCTTCCTTATAAACAGCACCGATCTTCCATCCAAGTTCCGGGACGGTTGTAAAGTACATGACTCGCTGTTCACCGTCTTGCTCGTATTGGCGCATTCCTTTTTCATGCTCGAGCATATAGCGGACCGTCGCATCTTTAGCCATATTTTTCCCCTTATATTCCGGATGGACGACCGCCATTCCTTTCCCATCATACAATACCGGATAGCCGTGATAACCGACATCGCTCCCATTGACGATTCTCGTTACCGCATCAAGCGTCATATCGATGCCGACGACAGCAGCGATCCGTCCGTTTTCGCTCACTGCCTTGGCCAATGTCACAACATGGTTGCCGGTAATGGCATCGACATACGGCTCGGTCCATACGACTTCATCGGGACGCTCCATCGCTTTCTTGTACCATGGGCGGCTTGTCGGATCGTACCCATCCGGGAATTGTGCCGTCGGCGCAATATGCATCGTCTTCCGCTCCGTGCCGATATAAATAAATTGCACATTTTCATGGAGGCGCAAAAACGTGCGGAACTGTTTCTCGAGCTGCGGCCACGTTTTTTCATCTTGAACCATTTGCATGGCCGACGGTGACTCGCTAAACTGCACTAAGCCGTTTTCTTCGCTTTGAAAACTGTCGCGAATATCGCCAAGAAGGCCATCAAGCGCTGCTTGCGCCCGTTGCTTCACATCAGCATCCACCATTTTCCGCATTTGCATAACGCCGACGAGTTGCGTCGCAGCCAACGAGACAATCAACAATAAAGCCATCAAGACGATCAATTTGCTGCGCAATGTCCGGAACACTCGCTATTTCTCCCCTCTATTTCCTCTTTTTGTCGAACCATGTCCATTATAAAAGGACAATCGTCCTGCGTCTATAGGATGAGCTTCTTATTCATACATAGAGAGCCGCGCCTGTGGGACATTAAACATAGGCAGGTGAATCACAATGGGCGCGATCGAACACGAAGGCTATATGTTTGAGATCGAGTACAGCGTCTTGCTGCAAAAGGGGGCGCTGCACGTTTACCGCAACGGTGAATTTATTGAAGAAATCGAATTTTCGTTTTCCGGTGAAAAACCGGACGAGCAGCAAATCGAGTCCTTGGTCAGCGAATACGTCAAACAGCACGTCTACGGCCGCTAAACAGCGGCCGTTCTCTTTTCTTGCCGCGTTTTCCCCTTTTCGGTTATGATGGGAGTAAAAACTAAGGGGGATCGATTGGCGATGTATGAGAAACAGTTGTACGTTTTCGACGGTGACATTCCGTGCAAGGCGGTCATCCGCAACTATACGAAAGATGACTTTTCCGCCCTTATCCGCGTGCAGCAAGAAAGCTTTCCGCCCCCGTTCCCGTCCGAGCTGTGGTGGAATGAGGAGCAGCTGAACAACCATATCACCTTGTTTCCGGAAGGAGCGCTTTGTGTTGAAGTTGACGGACGCATCGTTGGGTCCATGACCGGCCTCATCGTCGATTTTGATCCGGCTCATGTCGATCATACGTGGGAAGAAATCACGGACAGCGGCTACATTCGCAACCATCGCCCGGACGGCAATACGCTGTATGTCGTCGACATTTGCGTTTCCCCGCCGTATCGGAAGCTCGGCCTCGGCAAATGGCTCATGCAATCGATGTACGAAGTCGTCGTCCACCGCGGGCTCGACCGGCTGCTCGGCGGCGGGCGCATGCCCGGCTACCACCGTTATGCGGGCGAACTGACGCCGGAAGCGTACATCAATAAAGTCGTCGCCGGCGAACTGAAAGATCCGGTCATTACGTTTTTGCTTCGCTGCGGACGCACACCGCTTGCGATTGTCCGCAATTATTTAGAGGATGAAGAATCACTCAACCACGCCGTGTTAATGGAATGGCGCAATCCGTTTAAGCAAGTAAAAGGAAAAAAGTAACAACAATAAAAAGAAAGGAATCGCCGGCAGCAGCCGCGAAATAAGAAAAGGAGAATATAGACGGAAAGGAATCGCCATCGATGAGACCGATTTCCTACAGCGATCCGCTCGCTCCTTTTCTTATTCGCAATGAACTGTTTTCTTTGCTGCCGGCACATGTCCCCCGTTTGACCGTCGTTTGCATCGGCAGCAACCGCATTAACGGTGACAGCTTAGGGCCGTTCGTCGGCACGCTGCTTGAAAACGCCTATCCGGATCATTTGACCGTAATCGGCACACTCAGGCAACCTGTTGATGCGACAAACATCCGTCGCGTGTGCGAACAATTGCAAACCGAAGATGGGACGTACGTAGTGGCAATCGACAGCATTGTCGGGCCGCGGCCGTTTGTCCATACGATCGCCATCCGCCCTGGCGCCCTTTCCCCTGGCACTGCGCTCGGCAAATCGCTGCCATCGATTGGCGACATCAGCGTGATGGGCGTCGTAATGGAAGATACCGCCGATATGAGCGCACTTCCGTACACGAATTTGCACATTGTTTACCAAATGGCCAAAGTCATCGCTCTCGGCCTTTCGCTTACGGTCCGGCAGCGGTATGGCTATGAATCGTCGACGCCGCTGTTGGCTTGAGCAGAACGCGGAAACATATGCCCTGCCTGTGAACTACCCACCACCTGCGCTTTGCTTAGAGGCGGGGGCTTCTCGGGTAATCCCATCTCATGATGGGAAATGGACCGAGCGAACCCCGTGTCCCCTACGGTTCTGGCAGACGTTAGGATACGCCTGATCGAAATTCATCTCCCATTTTCCCTTCGTTTAGAAGTGGGAAACTTCTTTTGGGGGAATGGCAAAGACAAAAAAGGCGCAACGGCCGATTCATGCCGCTGCGCCTTTCGCGATGATCAAGCCATATGGAACGTTTGTTTGACAAACGACACAACTTCCTCGGCCGTTCCGAGCGACAGCACCGTCTCTTTGATACCGGCCGCCTTTTCTTTCGACAGCTGTTTCAACTGGGCGCGCGCCGGCAAAATCGAGGTGGCGCTCATGCTGAACTCATCGAGCCCCAAGCCGAGCAAAACCGGAATCGCAATCGGATCGCCGGCCATTTCACCGCACATGCCGACCCATTTCCCTTCGCGATGAGCGGCATCGATCACGTGGCTGATGAGCCGTAAAATCGCCGGATTGTAAGGCTGGTACAAATATGAAACACGTTCGTTCATCCGGTCGGCTGCCATCGTATATTGGATCAAGTCGTTCGTTCCGATGCTGAAGAAATCGACTTCTTTCGCAAACTGATCCGCCATGACGGCAGCCGCCGGAATCTCGACCATCATGCCGACTTCAATTTCATCCGCGACCGGAACCCCTTGGCGGAGAAGCGCCTCTTTCTCTTCAAGCAAAATCGCTTTCGCCTGGCGGAATTCATCGAGCGTTGCGATCATCGGAAACATGATTTTCAAGTTGCCGTACACGCTCGCCCGCAGCAAGGCGCGCAGCTGCGTCCGGAACATATCTTGCATCTCAAGGCAAAGGCGGATGGCCCGGAACCCTAAAAACGGGTTTAGTTCTTTTGGCAGCTGCAAATACGGCAGCTCTTTGTCGCCGCCGATGTCAAGCGTGCGCACAACGACCGGCTTGCCCTTCATTTGCTCAAGCACCGTTTGGTAGGCGGCAAACTGCTCTTCTTCGGTCGGCAAATCTGAACGTCCCATATATAAAAACTCCGTCCGGTACAAGCCGATGCCTTCCGCACCGTTCGCGAGCACACCTTTTACATCGTCCGGCGTGCCGATGTTGGCCGCCAGCTCGACATGGACACCGTCAGCTGTTACGGTCGCCTCGTGGACGAGTTTCGCCCATTCCGCTTTTTGCGCTTCATAGCCGGCCCGTTTTTCCTCATAACGGGCGAGCAGCTCTGGCGACGGATTGACAACCACTTGTCCGTCAAGCCCGTCGATGATGACGATGTCGCCATTTTTTACTTCCGCCGTCACCGCCTTCGTGCCGACGACGGCCGGGATTTCGAGCGAGCGGGCCATAATCGCTGAGTGCGATGTCCGCCCACCGATGTCAGTCGCAAATCCTTTGACATATTGGCGGTTTAGTTGCGCCGTATCGGATGGTGTCAAATCCTCGGCAATGATGACGACTTCTTCAGAAATCAAGCTCGGGTTGGAGGTGGCAACGCCGAGCAAATGAGCGAGGACGCGCTTCGTGACATCGCGGATGTCAGCGGCCCGCTCTTTCATATATTCATTGTCCATGCCTTCAAACATGGAAATAAAGAACGATGCCGTTTCATCAAGCGCATACTCGGCGTTCACTTGTTCGGTTTTAATTTTTTCTTTAATCGGATTGAGCAGCTCCGGATCGTCAAGCACCAACAAATGGGCGGCAAAAATGGCGGCTTTGTCTTCACCGAGCTTTTCAAGGGCGTGTTGTTTAATCGCTTCAAGCTCTTCCTTCGCCTTGGCGACCGCTGCTTCAAGCCGCGCCACTTCCGCCTCGGCATCGGCGACAGCTCGTTTTTCAGCCGCCAAATGAGGGGTTTCTAAGCGGTATGCCTTGGCAATGGCAATACCGCTCGATGCAGCAATCCCACGGATAGTTTTTTCCATTACTCGGCAAGGCCTTCTTTCGCCAACGTGTCCGTCAACGCTGCCATCGCCTCTGCTGCATCGGCCCCTTCTGCCGTAATTTTAATCGTGGCCCCCTTCGGAATGCCTAACGACATGACGCCCATGATCGACTTTAAATTCACCGTTTTGTCGTTGTACTCGAGCTGAATTTCGCTGTTAAACTTGCTCGCCGTTTGCACCAAAATCGTCGCCGGGCGGGCATGAATGCCGGAGTCTGAAGTCACTGTAAACGTTTTTTCTGCCATCGTTCATCAATCCCCTTTTCGTTAATTTTTCCTTGCTATCATATCAAATGCGCCGGGGGGAGGCAACGGAAAGCGCTTGTCCTCCGCAAATGCCGGCGGCGGTCAGCCGATTTCGACGACGCCGTTTTCACCTTGGGCGACCGCGCCTTGCTTTTTCACACGCACCGTCTCGCCGGCTTGCAAGTTCGTGAAAATGACCGGCGTCACAATGGATGGTGCGTTGTTTTTTACATAATCGAGATCAACACGCAAAATCGGCTGTCCCTTTTTCACCTCATCGCCCTCTTTTACGAGTGCTTCAAACCCTTCACCGTTCAGCTTCACCGTATCAATGCCGACGTGGATCAAAATTTCGCGCCCGCCAGCCGACTGAATGCCAATGGCATGCTTTGTCGGGAACACGTTGATGATCTTTCCGTCGACAGGAGAGACGACTGTACCCTCCGTCGGCATAACAGCGAAGCCGTCGCCCATCATTTTTTGCGAAAATACTTGGTCCGGCACATCGGAAAGCGGAACGATTTCTCCGGCAAGCGGAGAAGCGACCGTTTCCACCCCGGCTGCAGCCGGCGCTGCTTCCCTCGACTCTTCTTTCACTTTTGCCGGCGCTTTTCCTTGCATAATATCATGAATTTGCCCTTTAAGAATGTCCGATTTCGGACCGAAGATCGCTTGCACGTTGTTGCCCACTTCGAGCACACCGGCGGCGCCGAGCTCCTTCAGCCGGCCTTTGTCGACTTCACCAATGTCGCGGACTGACACGCGCAAGCGCGTAATGCACGCATCCAAATGTTCGATATTTTCCTTTCCGCCGAGAGCGGCGAGCACTTCATACGGTAAATCGCCGGCGGCCGCCTCCGCTTTTGGCGTTTCATCGACCGTTTTTTCGCGGCCCGGAGTCGCCAAATCCCACTTGCGAATCGCAAAACGGAACCCAAAGTAATAAATGACAGCAAATGCTAAGCCGACTGGAATGACGAGCCACCACGCCGTCCGGTTCGGCAACACGCCAAACAGCAAAAAGTCAATGACCCCACCGGAGAACGTCATCCCGATTTTGACGTTTAACAAATGCATCATCATAAACGACAGCCCGGCAAAGACGCAGTGAATGGCAAACAACGCCGGCGCGACGAACAAAAACGAAAACTCGATCGGCTCCGTAATCCCCGTTAAAAACGACGTCAACGCTGCTGAGCCCATAATGCCGGCGACCACTTTTTTGTTTTCCGGGCGCGCCTCATGGTAAATCGCGAGCGCTGCCGCCGGAAGGCCGAACATCATAAACGGAAACTTTCCGGTCATAAACGTGCCGGCCGTCAGCTCGACGCCGTCTTTCAGCTGCTCAAAAAAGATTTTTTGGTCGCCGCGCACAATTTGTCCGGCCTTATTGACGTATTCACCAAACTCATACCAAAACGGTGAATAAAAAATATGATGGAGGCCAAACGGGATCAACGCCCGCTCGATAACACCAAAAATGAACGCCGCAACCGTTCTGTTCGCATCAATCATATTGTGCGAGAACGCATTGAGCCCTTGTTGGATCGGCGGCCAAATAAACGTCATAATAATGCCTAGCGCGACCGCAGATACAGCCGTGATGATTGGCACGAACCGCTTGCCGGCAAAAAAGCCGAGATATTGCGGCAATTCAATGTTGAAGTATTTGTTATACATATACGCTGCCAAAATCCCGACGATAATCCCGCCAAAAACGCCGGTTTGCAGCGTCGGAATGCCAAGAATGTTGGCAAACGACGGATTCGCGCCGACCATATCGGCCGTCACGCCTAAAACGACACCCATCGTGACGTTCATAATTAAGTAGCCGATGATCGCCGCCAAACCGGCAACTCCGTCCCCGCCCGCCAGGCCGATGGCGACACCAACCGCGAATAAGAGCGACAAGTTGGCGAAAACAATGCCGCCCGCCTGCTCCATGACGTTTGAGACGAGCACGACCCAGTCGGCTTTTAAGGCCGGGACTTTGTCGGTGAGCGCCGGGTTTTTCAAGGCGTTGCCAAGCGCCAACAAAATCCCCGCCGCCGGCAAGAGAGCTACCGGAAGCATGAGCGCTTTCCCGACTTTTTGCAGCGTGCCAAACGCTCGTTTCATCTTTACGACCTCCTTTAGTTTCCTTTTCTTAAGTTTTGCAGCAAACAGCGGATTCATGTACTGAAAATGGGCAGGCGATCATTTTTCAGACAAACCGCCAGCAATAAAAAAGGCATGAATAAAGAGAGACAAAAAGAACGCTTACAACAACCCGAATGCGAATTCTCGGTTGTTGCCGCTCTATTTCGCCCTCTTTACTCATGCCTGATCGAATCAGTAACACGTAAAGCGAGACAGTGTTATATAGTTGTGCCGCTCTTTTTTTCCGCTAACCGCTGCAAATGCAGCGTCAAATAGACTGCCTCGGCGTCGTCAGCCGGCAGATGAAGCGTTTGCTGCATGACTTTAACTAACTTCCATGCTAGATTATAGCATAGCGGATAAGCCTCTTTCAAGATTTTCGACAAATTTTTTGGTTCTTCGACTTTTTCGCCTTTCTTCAGTCGATCGATCGCATAGCGCAAATGACGGACGAAACGCAAATAGTGAATGCTCTCACGATCGATGTCGATGCCAAGTTGCCGTTCGACAATCCCGACGAGCTTCGCGATAAGCTGGGAATATTGATTCGCTTCCGACAAGCTTTGTTTTGAAATGGCGCTATGAATGTGAAGGGCGATGAAGCCAGCCTCCCCCTCCGGCAGTGCGACCCCGAGCTTATCGCCAATCAGCCCGGCGACTTCAGCCGCGATTTTATACTCAAGCGGGTACAAACTTTTCGTCTCGGCCAAAAACGGGTTTTTGACGTCCAATCCTTGCTCAAGCCGCTTTAGCGTAAACGCGATATGATCGGTCAGCGCGACGTGGATGTGCTCGTTTAATGGCACGCCGACGCGCTGCTTAATATGTTGAATCACCTCGTTCATAAGGGCGATAAACTCTTCGCTCAATTCAGGGAGCAGTTTTTTGTATTGCTCTTGTTCACGTTCATTTTTGAGAACAAAGCACTTTTCAACAGCGCTCTCAGCAATTTCGTCCCCCTTTTTTTTGCCGAAGCCGATTCCTTTGCCAAGCAGGACGACTTCGCCATACGCTGGATGGGAAGCGATTAACACATTGTTATTGAGCGCCTTTTCTACACGAAACGACTGTTCCATCAAGCTCCCTCCTTTCCGTGACGCTTGCCCGTTATTCATTACGCGACTAATTATAAACCGGAAACACCGTCCTGCTCAATGAAAAAAGATGGCGTTTTTTTGGATGGGATATTGTCCTTCTTTCCATACTATAGAGGCCAAGCCAAGAGAGGGGGGATTTATATGCCATACGTTTCCATTAATGAGCGCGTCCGTCTTTATTATGAGGAAAAAGGGGAAGGGCCACCGCTTTTGTTCATCCACCCTCCGGGGCTGGGACATATCATTTTTCGCCAGCAGGAGCCGCTCGCACGCCATTTTCGTCTTATTTTGTACGATATGCGCGGAAATGGGAGAAGCAGTCCGTCAGATATACCGATTACCGTGCCGCTGCTCGCGGACGACGTTTCCATATTGCTCCGCTCCCTTGGCGTCAGGCGCGCCATCATTTGCGGCTATTCGAACGGCGGGTCGATTGCGCTCGAGTTTGCGCTTCGCTACCCGCAGCACGTCGAACAGCTCGTTTTGATCGGCGGGTTTCCTGAAGTATGCACCCCGCTTTTGTACGGTGAGTTTTGGCTTGGCATTTTGGCTTCCAAACTTGGGGCCTTCTCTTTGCTCTCCTCGGCGCTTGCCATCGGACATGGAACGAACCGACGCGAACGGAAGCTGTTCAAACAGTACGTCCGGCTGGCTGACAAACAAGATTTAGACACAACTTACCGGGCCGGGCTTGTCTACTGCTGCACAGAGCAGCTGGCTTCCCTCCGCTTGCCTTTGCTGCTCATTTACGGAGCGCGTGACCGTTACATCCATGCCTATATCGCTATGTTCCGCCACTATGTGCCGCATGCCAACATCGTGTTGATCGACCGGGCCCGCCATCAAATCCCGACCAAACATAGCGGGGAGTTAAATCACATTTTGCGTGTGTACGGCCGGCGATAAGTTATAGAAGGAAAGGAGGAGAAAACATGTCAAAAAAGGGAAGACAAAACAAAGTCAGCCAAGAGGTGGCCAATCCGACCGTTTCAAAGGCGGAAGCAGAAATGGCCAAAGATAGCATTGATACAGCAAAACAAGCGAAGAAAAACCGCTCATAACGACAGCGGAGCTGACCCAACCCCCCCCTCGCCGTTTGGCCGCTGCAGCCGCACACAGCGGAGCAACCATCCGAAACCGGGCAAAGCTACTTTCCAAGCAGGAAAAATACAACAACAAAAACGAGGGACGCATTTCGAACTACTATGTACCGACGCCGTCTATTACAATCGGCAAGGCAACCGCTCTCGCCCATCATGTAATCCGTCAGCCTTTCGAGGCCGTGTCGACACAGGGGGTCAATAGCAAAACAGGCATCCCCGCACCATGCGGGGACGCCTGTTTTCATGATGGCACCTTCTGCCGGCCATTCGCGTCGGCAAACGCATAGCCGGACGGAAACGTCAAATGGACGACCGTTCCCTTCCCGACTTCACTCTCAATCTGCATGATTCCTTTATGTTCCTGAACAATTTTCATGCTTGTTGTCAGTCCGAGCCCCATCCCTTTTTCCTTCAAGGTAAAAAACGGTTCACCGATCTTTTGTAACCGCTCTTTCGAAATGCCGATACCCGTGTCGACAATATCCAAGCGGATCAGGCCTTCGGCTTCAGAAACACGGACATATAAGCTCCCGCCGTCTGGCATTGCTTCAATGGCGTTTTTCATCACGTTTAAAAGCACTTGAACAATTTGGTTTTGATCGCCGTACACACAGGCTTTTGGCGCGTTGTTATGGACGGAGATGGAAACGTTATTTAATGTGGCCTCATGGCCGATCAAACTAATGACATACGAGATGGCCTCACCCAACAAAAACAGCCGGTAATCATGGCTTTGCGGCTTGGCAAGTACAAGCAGCTCGCTGACGATTTGGTTGACGCGGCCAAGCTCACTCAGCATAATGCGCACGTGATCCTCATTCACTTCGCGCGTTTCTTGCATCATTTGCATAAAGCCTTTCATTGATGTGAGCGGATTGCGAATTTCATGGGCAATGCCGGCGGCCAGCTCTCCGAGCACCGATAGCTTCTCCTTTTTCAGCAGCAGCTCCTCGGTAAGCTTTTGTTGAGTAATGTCGCGGCCGATCGTCAACAATCCTTTGCGCGCGCCGTTTTCCTCAAACAGCGGCACTTTAATGACGTCAAACGTCTTCAATTCCCCCTCGAGCGTCTCGAACGACTCCTCACGCCGGGTTAACGTCCCACTTTCCCACGCTTCGCGGTCCGATTCGATGCACTGCTCAAACGCTGCTTTAAAAAACGGCACGAGTTCACCTAGCTCGCGATCCGTTTTTCCGACATAGTCAATATGCTCGAGATGGTAGAGCCGCCGGCCAAAATCATTGACGCGAAGCCAACGCCCTTCACTGTCTTTAAAACAAACAAAGTCGGGCATCGAGTTAATGAGCGTTAACAGCTGCTGCTCATTTTCTTCCGCTTTCTCAAGCTGTTCACGCTTTTTTAACAGCTGGTACAAAAACACGACCGACAGCAAAATAAAGATTGTTCCTTTGGCGGCGCTAAGCGCAACGTACACGCCGCGGCTGACCGGCAGCACATTGAGCAGGGCGTCGGTCAAAGTTACCCATAAAACACTGCATACAATGTAACTTGCCATGACTTTTGATTTGTTTAACACTTTGTCATCGAACCCCTAACATGCAAAGTCAGTGGCGGCCGCGCCGTCCGCCTGGTTACATTTCACGCGCCCACCCGAGCAATCGGTCGGCCAGCACGGCAGCGCGTTCATGCCTGATCCGCTTTTGCAGCGACATCCCGAGCCGCTGTGCCACTGCCTCTGCTTCCTCCTCATAAGAGAACGAAAATGACCACTCGAGCGCCGGAATGGCCAGCACGACATATTCCTCTTTTCGGTTTTCGTAAATATATACATAGGCTGGAGCTTGTCCGTCTACTAGCGGCGTTTTACGGATTTTCATCATTGACTCCCACCTTTGCTGCAAAGCCGTCTCTATTTCATTTATTTTACCAAATGTTTGCCACCTACTCAATATAAATCATTTTCCTCGTCATCCCCCCGTCAATGACAAGATTCACTCCGGTCACAAAATCGTTTTCCTCATCGCATAAATAAAGGCAGGCACGGGCGATATCATCCGGTTTGCCGACGCGGCCGGCCGGATGCTGCTCGTGGTCGATATCCCGCAATTTTCCGTAATCGCCCGTTTCAATCCAACCGGGGCTGATGCAGTTGACGCGAATGCGATCGGCGGAAAGCGACACGGCCAGCGCATGGGTGAGAGCGACGAGGCCGCCTTTGGATGCCGCGTACGCCTCTGAATTCGGCTCGGACATGAGCGCCCTTGTCGAGGCGATATTCACGATCGCCCCACCTCTACCGCTGCGACGCATATGTTTCGCCACCTCCCGTGAAGCCAAAAAGGCGCTGCGTAAATTTGTCGCCAACACATCATCCCACTCGTCCACTGTCAGCTCGTACGGCGATTTCCAACGCGAAACGCCGGCGTTATTAATCAGATAGTCGATGCGGCCAAAACGGCTGACTGTTTCGTTCACAAACCGTTCGATGTCGCTCACTTCCCGGACATCAGCCGCCACAAATATGGCATGTCGTCCGTCCGCCCGCAACTGTTCGGCAAACGCTTCCCCTTTTTTTTCATCCCGATCCACGATGGCCACATTCGCGCCTTGTTTGGCAAACATCGCGGAGACCGCCTTGCCGATGCCGTTCGCTCCACCGGTGACAATCACTGTTTTCCGCTCCATGCCCATTTGCCTCTTCTCCTTTCTTTTCTCCAACCTCGTCTTCTCATCCCTATCTTGAGGGAAAAACTACGTTCCTTATTATACCATTGCCAGCAGCCGGAACATATATATGCCGCAATAAGGGGGCGTTGGGAACAATGCGGTTGATGCTGGCGCCCGTACGAGCAGCGGCCGCCTGGCAAGCCGGTGAGCCTCTATGCCAGGCTCGCCCCCTATGGAACATGAAAAAAGACCGCGTGGAAGCGGTCTTGTTGGCGGTTTACCGATATGGGCCGTACGGTGCCGGAAAGCCGGGCACATATGGAGCCACCCCGCCATAATACGACGGCAGTGGTGCAGCAGAATAACCATACGGTGCCGCTGGGGCGTATGGCAGCGGCGCAGCCGGCGGATAGTGATAGTACATCGGGGGATACGGAACAGCGCCGGGGGCGATGCCAGGGGCAACACCGGGCGTAACACCCATCGTCGGCAGCGCACTAGGAACGACGCCGGGCGCCATACCGGCAACAGCGGCTCCCGCCCCTGCATAAGGAGCTGCCATATCGTATGGAGCGACAGCACCGTCAGCGGGCAGCGGCGGTGCATTTTCTTCCCCTCCCATCGGCCAGGCGAAGGTTGGAGCCACATTCGGCACTGCTCCCAAGCCAAGCGGCGGTGCCGGGGGCATCATATCAGAGCTGTCCAGGCTGTCAAATCCATCCGGACTGTCAAATCCGTCTGGACTGTCAAGGTGGGCCGGGCTGACTAAAGGAGCCATCGGCGCGGCTGGCGGACACCAGTAGCCATAAGGAGTCACCGGCGGGTAATACGCTGTCGGCATCACCCCCGTCGGCATTGCTGCCGGCATTGGCGCCATCGGCGGTGCATTATTGTCCATTCGCCCGGCCTCGTCGCCTTGGCTTGAGGCGTTCAGAAACGGATCATTCATATGAGGGTCCCAATGATTCATTGTCCTCTCCCTTTCTCGCTCATAGTTGTCGGGGCGCGTACCCACCCATATTGTATGTCGGAACAAGCAAAGGGTGTTTGCCCGGCCAAAATATAGGTATTTATCCTAAACGCCGGTTGCGCTATGATAAATAACAGCAGCAACCTCACATGGACGCTGGGAGGGAATCGGATGGACGAAGCATTAGCAACCAAACAAATCACCGAACTGCGCAACGGTGCCATAGCCGAGCTGTTAGTAAAAAAAGAGGACTTCCTCACGTTTCGGGCCGTGCTCGTCAAACAGCCCGACTTTAAACAGTTTCGCGGCATCGCCCAACGCGGCGGTCACGTCCTCTACCATTACATGGATACCCCGCGCAGCTGAGCTTCTGTTTTCCATCGTTGCCGATCCGACTTTCCGGTCTGAAAGTCGGATGTTTTTTTTCGCGGAGAAATTTCCATCCTCTCTATAAAACTAGCTGTATCAACGCTTCATGCGTTTTTCCAACATTTAGATAATGAATAACCACCTCATCCTTGTTACTCTAGTAGCGAGTTTACGAGAGGAGGGATGTGAATGAAAAAAAGAAAAGCATGGATGATGGCGATATTGTGCGGAATGTTTTTCTTTGCCGGCCACGCTGATGCCGCAACGGTCCATACGGTCAAACGCGGCGACACGCTTTGGAAAATCGCGAAACAATACGGTGTGCCGCTAAAACAGCTAAAACAAAAAAATCGCAAAGGTGATTTGCTCTATCCTGGGGAAACACTCATCATCCCGAATGCCGGCATTACAGCGGCGGAAAAAGAGTTGCTGGCCCGCCTTGTTCATGCCGAAGCGAAGGGAGAACCGTATGCCGGGAAAGTGGCTGTGGCGACGGTCGTGCTCAACCGCGTCGATCATCCTGATTTTCCGGACACCATTCGCGAAGTGATTTATGAGCGCTCTGGCGGCCATTATGCCTTCACACCGGTGGCAAACGGAACGATCAACGAACCGGCCGATCGTGAGGCATATCGCGCCGTTGAAGAAGCACTTGCTTTTCGCGGTTTAGGAAACGGCTCGCTCTATTTCTATAATCCGAAAACGGCGAAAAGCAACTAGCTGCGCTCTCGTCCGGTGACCGTTGTCATCGGCAACCATGTGTTTGCCAAGTAAACGAAAGCAAGGGGCGACTTCGCTCCTTGTTTTTTAAATTTTAGGAAAGAAACCCCTTTACTTACAACGGGAAATAAGGCAAACTAGAACAAAAGACGATGAAAAAGGGGAATGATGATGATTAATAAAAAAGCAAAAGTCGGGGATATTATTGAATTTAAAAATGGATTGCGCGGCATTGTGGAAAAAGTGAATGAAAACTCGGTTATCGTCGATTTAACATATATGGAAAACTACCGTGAGCTCGACTTGCAAGAGCGAACGGTGGTCAATCATAAAAATTACAAAATTGTTGAATAGAAAAAAGAGGCTGCCGGGAGCCTCTTTTTTTGTTTATGAAATACGGGCCAGTTCATCGCATTCATATATGTGGATACCGTTCGCCGCTGACGCCGCCCGGTAAAACATGGCCAAAGCCAGCTGTCTGGCATCAACCGGCTTATATTTTTTCCACTTGCCGACAAACAAAAACGGCAGCCGGCATAACAGCCATCCGGCGAGCGTCTCGCCGAAACGGAACTCCCGACGCTTGCCGATAAGCAGCGACGGACGAAAAATATGGAGCGACGGAATGGAAAGCCGCTGCAGCGCCTCTTCCGTTTCCCCTTTGACGCGCTGGTAAAAAAATAGCGAACACGGGTTGGCGCCGATCGAGGAGACGGTCAGAAAGCTTTTCGCGCGGCACTTTTCCGCCAGCGCCGCAGCGCGCAGCGTATATTCATAGTCGACTTGAATGAACTGCTGCCTTGTTTTCGCCTTTTTGCGCGTCGTTCCGAGGCAGCAAAAGACGTCATCCACGTAAAAATACCGTTCATACGACTCAAGCCGCGCAAAATCGGCGACGACTTGCTGCAGTTTTTCATGCTCGATCGGCAGCGGGGTGCGGACGAAAATGGTGACTTGCCGGTACAAATCCGACTCAAGCAACAACCCGAGCAGCTCGCCGCCGACCAAACCGCTCGCTCCAAGCAAAAGAGCTGTTCTTCGCTCCAACGCCAAAACCTCCAAGGCAAAAAATTCATTGTTCATTATATATGAGTTTTGGCGAAAAAACTACCTCTTTTTTTGCCGTCTTCAGCGGTTGTCGATGTTTTCCGGGTACAAGTCGTGATTGAGCAGCCGGTATTCAGCCATGTTTTCGTATTTTGTCCCGGGGCGCCCCCAGTTGCAATACGGGTCGATCGAAATGCCGCCGCGCGGGGTGAATTTGCCCCATACTTCGATATAGCGCGGCTCCATGACTTTGATTAAGTCGTTCATGATGATGTTGACGCAGTCTTCATGAAAATCGCCGTGGTTGCGGAAGCTGAACAAATACAATTTCAACGATTTGCTTTCGACGCATTTTTTGTCCGGAATGTAGCTGATGTAAATCGTCGCGAAGTCCGGCTGACCGGTTTTGGGACATAGCGATGTGAACTCCGGGCAATTGAACTTCACGAAATAATCCCGGTCAGGATGTTTGTTGTCAAACACTTCAAGAAGGTTGGGATCGTACGTAAACGAATACGTTGTCCCTTGATGGCCAAGCAGCGTCAACTCTTTCAATTCCTCGTCTTTTCTCCCTGCCATTCCTTCATTCCTCCCTTTGATTCATGCAAAATGAGCCGCCGAGCCTCTGCTTTATACGCCGCGTTTGTTTCCCCAAAGGAGCGTGTGCAGCTGCGGCAAGACGTAGACATCAGCCAGCTCCTCCGACTCGGCGGCTTGCCCGACAAGCCAGTCGAGCTGGGCAAGAAGCTTCGCGCGAAGCGCATCGACATCCGCATCGGCCACATCTTGGTTGCCTGTCTGCAAATAAAACGGAACGCCCGGGTAGCGGCGGTGCACCTCTTTCGCGTACGCCAAGTCGGCATCATCAAACACGACGACTTTCAAACTGACGCGCCGCGCCCTGCTTCGGTCCGCCTGCAGCCGCCCGATGAGTTGATCGAGCGCCGCCCAGTCCGTATCCATCCCCGAGCTTGGCGGTTTCGGGGAAATGGTGACGTCATCCACATCGAGCAGCCAGTCTTGCCAGCGGCTCCCTTGCGTTTCAACCGCGACGCGCACCCCTTTTTCATGAAGAAGGCTGACAAGTTCTCCAAGAGCGGCAATGAGAAGCGGGTTGCCCCCTGAAATCGTCACATGGCGGAAGCGGCGGCCGCCAAGGACCTCAAGCCGCCGCCAAATGTCTTCCGCCGTCAGCTGTTCGATCTCTTCTTTGGCCGATCCGTCCCACGTGAAGGCGGAGTCGCACCAACGGCAACGGTAATCGCAGCCGGCCGTGCGGACGAACATCGTCTTTTGGCCGATCACCATTCCCTCGCCTTGAATCGTCGGCCCAAAAATCTCCAATACCGGAATCGTGCGCGCCATCACCGTCCCCCCGCTTTCGGCCGGTAGACGACATAGCTCGTCGGCGTCTCGCGCACAAACACTTGCAAGCATTTCGGCTTGTGCGGCAACGTATCAAGATGGCGCTGAATCGTTTCATAAATCGTGCGCGCCACCACTTCCGTCGTCGGAAACCGGTTCGGGTCGTTTTCATCAAAGCAATCGGCATGGTCATTGAGCAGCGTATGATCCAGCTTTCCGTGCACAAGCTGTTTGATCGTTTGGAAATTGACTAAAAATCCACTTTCATCGAGCTCATCGCCGGCAATCGTCACATTGACGATATACGTATGACCGTGCATATTCATGCAGCGCCCCGCCGCCTCATGCGGAATGAAATGGGCGGCGGCGATATGCATATCTTTGTTCAACTCATACCGATAATCATGCCAAACTTGAGGATAGAGCTGATGCATCATCGCGACTCCACCTCAGCTTTCTCCCGCAAATACTCATCCAGCCCGCGCTTGCGCAGCACGCACGCCGGACATTCGCCGCAGCCATCGGCGATGATGCCGTTATAGCATGTGAGCGTCTTTGTGCGGACGAATTCAAGCGCCCCAAGCTCGTCAGCAAGCTTCCACGTTTCCGCTTTTGTCAGCCACATGAGCGGTGTATGGATTACAAACTGATAATCCATGGCTAAGTTCAGTGTGACGTTGAGCGACTTCATAAAGATGTCGCGGCAGTCGGGGTAACCGCTGAAATCCGTCTCGCACACTCCGGTGACCAAATGGCGCGCTCCCCGTTGTTTGGCGAGCACCGCCGCAAACGAGAAAAACAACAAGTTGCGCCCATCGACAAACGTGGTCGGCAACTCCCCTTCCTTTTGCTCGATGGCGATATCGCGGCGCGTTAGGGCGTTCGGCGCCAATTGCCCAAGCAGCGACATATCGAGCACCGTATGGCGGACGCCAAGCTCGGCAGTGATCGCTTGAGCGACATCAATTTCGCGGCGATGGCGCTGGCCATAATCAAACGTCACCGCCTCCACTTCGCCAAACCGCTGTTTTGCCCAAAACAAACACGTCGTGCTGTCTTGGCCGCCGCTGAAGACGACGACCGCTTTTTCTTCCTTCATCTTCACCTTGACCAACCTCCTTCTGAATGGACAGAAGAAGAGGTTTCCAAAACAAAAAAGGCCATACCCCCTAGGATACAGCCGTCCCTAGTTTTTTATAGAGGGTTTTGCTAGAAACCTCTCCCGCACAAGTGTACGGAATTGTGATTCTTCTGTTCTCGCTCTTTACTATACCACACTTACCGCTTTTGTTGTAGCGCCTTTTTCACTTTTTCCGCCGCCCACACATACACATACAAAAGCGGGATATAGCCGGCAACGAGATAAACACCGACGTTGGCCGTCCATTCCATCAGCCGTTCCATTTCGCTTTTTTCTTCGAAAAACAACGTACCGACAAACAAACAGGCGAGCAGGACGGGAAGGGAGCGTCGCTGTTGAATAGCAAACAATTGTTTCACAATGCGCGTCGCCGCCCAAACCGAAACGGTAATAATCGGAAATACGACAAGCACATAGATGGAGATGACAATATACTCCATCCGTTCAATAAACGGCACTTCCGGAATTTTGGCGAGCGTCAATGTCGGCCATGTAATATGCTTGATTTGCTCTTTATTGTAAAAAATGATGGAGATAAACATGATGATCAAATAAATCAACATCGTCAGCGCGTTGGCAGCATGAGCCCATTTTTGCGATGACGAGGCGTTTTTTAAAAACGGATAGTACGCAAGCAGCATTTCAAATCCTAAATATTGAAGCGCCATATCGTTTGCTGCTTGCGCC
This sequence comes from Geobacillus genomosp. 3, assembly GCF_000445995.2. GTDB lineage: Bacteria > Bacillota > Bacilli > Bacillales > Anoxybacillaceae > Geobacillus. Next base: position 897,807 of record NC_022080.4, on the reverse strand, counting down.
AGCTGTATGGGCGAATGGTCAAACATCGGAAATAAGTTCCGGTACTGTGCATACTCGAGCGGGAAAAACAACATAGGAAAAATCGTCAACAGCGGGATGACAACCCCCCAGAAGCATAAGCCGGCAACGACACGAAATCCGCCAGAGACCGCGTAATACGTCAACACCAAAAAGAGCAAACTGAACTGCCATGTTCCCATAAGAGGGAACACCCATACTTTAATGATTTCAATATATGATTGAAGCACCGTGAACGCGGCCAAGGCGTAATAAAAGAGCAACCCGGCGCTTAGCACCCCGCCGAACCAGCGCCCGAAATAATGCTTATGAAGCGACACAATATCACCACCGGACGGGGCATAGGCAAGCAAACGGTACATCAACCAAATAAGCCCGTGCGCAGCCAATCCGGCCAACAATACAGCCATCCAGGCATCTTGCCCCGCCTCTTTCATCACCGTCCGCTGGAAGCCAAGCGCCCCGACGCCGACTTGGGTGGCATGGATGACAAAAAAGACGAGAAACGGGGAGATGAGAAACCGTTCATCGATCGCCTGCTTCACCGTTATCCCTCCTCATGATCCCGTCTTATTCGCCAATTCCCGTATGAATAATATCCACCGTTACACGCGGACGAATCTCTAAATCTGGATATTCATGGTAAAACGATTCACGGTCCCACTGTCTCGTGACACTCCGGACAAAGTCGCCAATGCCAAGCGGATCAATACGTTTTTCCTGAAAATAGTGAAACAATCGACGCATATTCCGTTCCAATTCCTCTTCCATTTTCTCCTTTACATCAGCAAACAAATTGGCTCCCGGTTTATCGAGCCATGACGGGTAATCTTTCACGGAAGCGTGAATATGGACGGAAACATCCAACACATGGCGGCCGCCGTCCCGCCTCCATTCATAGGTCGGTTTGGCCCATAAGTTTTGCAACATGACCCGATCTTCGCCTTGTTTGCCGCGCTCCCCAATCTTTAGCTGATAGACGCCGTTTTTCGTTTCGCCCAGCAAGATTTTCATCAAAAAAGAATCACGCAAACTCACGCGTCCGACATACCGGCCATCGCGAAACAACGCCACCCCTTCTAACTTGACGAACTCCCCTTTTTTTTCAAAATACGGTAAAAACGGATCGCTCCCCGGGGAGAAATAACGGTACAAAAACAAATGCAAGTTCGTTTTTGGCAAATTCATTGACTGTTCATTTTGCCTAACGAGGTTCGGCAAATACAACGTATCGCTCAATGTCGTCTTCGCCGTAATTTCTAACAGCTCCTTCGCACTTCCCTCCGCTACACCGAGAAACAAATCGCTGCCCACTTTGTTATTGCGCGCAAGGCTGTGTGTAATTTGTTCAATCCCCCGTTCGGCAAACCGCTTTCCGAATAAAATGAGCCGCAGCTGTCCTTCCTCGATTGGCAATGGGGATTTTGCCGACAGGCGCGGGATGAGATCGTAGACGGTCGGCGATGACGTTGTCAACAGATTCGGCTTTGTCATTGGTCCTTGTTTAAACGTCGGGTAGACGGCGGTACCGGTATAATGCTCATCCTCGAAATCATAGCCCATCTGTTGAATAATTTGAATTTCATCGATCGGCCGTGAACTCGTGCAGCCGGTGAGCAGCAACAATCCCCCCAAACATGCGAGCCAACGCTTCATCCCCATCACACCTTACTCGTCAATATCGCGTTTTTGCTTAGCGTCTTCCGGGTCATAGCGAAACCGCGACTGCGGGCGGAAAAGCGTCGGCCGCTCCGCTGTCGCGCTGTACGGTGAGCGGACGAACGTATCGCGGAAATTGCGCAGGCGTAACGGATAAAACGGCACTAAATACGGATAACCAAGCGACTGTAGCCGCCCTAAATGAATGAGCAGTCCGCAGACGGCAAAAATGATGCCAATCCCGCCCCAACATGCGGCAAACAAAATAAACGGAAACCGGATAAACCGAATGGTGTTTGACATTTTAAAAATCGGCGTCGTAAACGAGGCGAGCGCCGCTAGGGCGACGACGATCAACAAAATCGTGCTTGCCAGTCCGGCATCCACCGTCGCCTGTCCGATCACAATCCCGCCAACGATCCCGAGCGTTTGCGCAACTTTCGTCGGCAGCCGCGCCCCGGCTTCGCGCAGCAGTTCAATCGTAATCTCTAAAAACAACACTTCGAGCACCGGCGGAAACGGCACGTTCGAACGTGAATAAATAATGGGGCCAAGCAGGTCTTCCGGAATCATTTCATAATGATACGTCAATACCGCCACATAAACCGGCGATGCTAAGATGGAAAACATGACGCCGAAAAAGCGGATGAGCCGGAAAAACGAGCCGAGCACCCACGGCAAATAATAGTCTTCCGGTGAAGTAAAAAAATCAAAAAACGTGGAAGGGCCGATCACCGCATACGGTGAACCGTCGCAAAAAACAGCAACTTGTCCCGATGCGAGCGCATAAACGGCGCGGTCAATCCGCTCGGTAGAGACGAAAAGCGGAAACGGCGTCCGCGAATTGTCGGCGATTAGCTGGTCTATGATCGCATTATCAAACACAATGTCAAAATGAATGGCTTTAACCCGTTGCATCACCGTCTGGATCGTTTCTGGATTCGCCACGCCGTCAATATATGCGATCACGACTTTCGTTTTTGACATTGAGCCGATCATCATTTCCCGAAACACAAGATTCGGCGTTGCAATTTGCCGGCGCATGAGATGCAAGTTCGTCCCAACATTTTCGACAAAGCCGACTTTCGGACCGACAACGCTAAACTCGTTTTCCGAATCGTTGTTCTCCCGCAACCCCAAGTTTTCGTTCGCCGCGCTGATCAGCGCCGCTTTGCCCGGCTGCTCCCGGAAGCTGACAGCGACGAATCCTTTTAACACTTTTTCTTCAATCAGCGCCGGATCTTCGCTCACCTCGATCCGCTGAATCGGCACGATTTGTTGCAAATCTTCCAACCGCACACCCGGATGGCGGGAAAGGTCAGTTTGTAGATGGCAAAGAACATGCTCTTGCAGCACTTTCGGGTCGACGAGCGAATCGAAATAGCAAATCGATAGCTCCTTGTCCCCAGCTGAAAACGACACTTCAACAAAATCGCTCGACCGCCGGAGTTTTTCCCATAGCTGCGGCATCGTTTGTTCCAGAGGGCGCTTTTTCTTTTTAAAAAATGATAAAAAGCCCACGGCCATCCCCTCGCCTTTCCGTTTACGGCATAGTCTTCCAATAAACGAATATTTTTATGCATCCCCACATTTCCTATTGATTGGACGGAATATTCTATATATTATTGGAGATAGACAAAAAACTAGAAAAAGGAGAATCATAAATGAGGGGGCTGACGAAACGGCGCCGGGCAAGACAGGCGTTAAAAAAAGTGACGGAAACGGCGGAAGCGCTGCGGCAGTTGATGGATTCGAAGCGGCCCATTGCCGAGCAGTTCGACCGCATCCGCTCCTTTTTAGACGACCATCTCGGGCATGATGAATATTTTGTGGTCGTCGATGAAAGCGGATACGGGCTTGTCCATACGAATCGCCTCCGCGAGGGAAGAGTGTTTGCCGACCCGGTCGGGCTCGCCGCCGCCCGCACGCATGAGCCGCTATTGCAAGTGTACGAACGGGATACCGGCGAAGTGTTGATTGACGCCAGCTGTCCGCTTTGGACCGAACCGGGCGGAAAACGTCTTAACCTGCGGATGGGCCGTCTTATGCACCGCCCGTATTTGCAATGGGTGCTAGCCGGCATCGCCATCACCCCGGCGGTGGTTGGGCTGACTTCTTCCCTCGCCGGGGCGCCGCCTATTTGGGCCGCGCTGTTTGCCATAACAGCCGGGGTGGGGCTCAGCGCCGTTTGGCACCGGGTGCTCACCGCCCAGCTGCGCCAATGGTACAGCGTTGCCCGTACCGTTTCTTCCGGCCAATTGCAAGCGGAACTTCAAACGACAGGGAAACGGGACGAATTTCACCAAATCGCTTATGAAATCAATAAGATGATTCTCGGCATCCGCACGATCATCGCCGAACTGGCGAAAGCGGCAAAAACGGTGCATGACGTCAGCCATGAGCAGCAAGCGGAAATGCGCCGTTTGTCCGAATCGTTTGATGAAATCGCCACCGCGGTTGAAACGTTCCGGGAAGGGACGAAACAACAGACAGCCGCCGTCGAGCAAGCGGATGACGTCATCCGGCAGATGGTGGAACGCGTGCAGCTCATGCGTGCGGCGGTGGAACGCGTCGTCACACAGGCGGGTCAGGCTTGGTCATCCGCATCCGAAGGAATCCGCCTGATCGATGAAACAAAGGCAAACATGGATGCGATGCAGCGCGGCATCGGTGAGACGACCGCTCTCATTGACAAAGCGGCTAAAGAAGCGGCGCGCGTCCATGACATGATCGCCGCCATCCGCACGATTGCCAAACAAACGAACTTGCTCGCCCTAAACGCTTCGATCGAGGCGGCGCGCGCAGGGGAAGCAGGCCGCGGCTTTTCGATCGTCGCCCAAGAAGTGCGGACGCTCGCCGAAAATACGAACGCCTTCGCTGCCAAAATTTTCGCCTCGCTCGACGACATGACGAGCGCGTTGGAAGCCGCCGTGCAGGCCGTGCAAGGAAGCGGCCGCCACGTTGAAACGACAAAAGACTCGCTTTGGAAAACAGGCGAGACGTTCACATCGTTTCAGGGCATGTTCTCCCAGCTGAACGACTTGCTCCAGCAAAACGAAGCCCACGTCAACACCATCACCGCCGACGGCGAGCAACTGGGCAGGCTGATGAGCGGCGTGCGCGCGGTCGCCGCCGATTTTTCCGATATGGTGCAAGAGACGGCGGCGGGGCTCGAGCGGCAAACGCTCGCCCTTCACGAACTGGCGGGGGAAGCGGATGCCTTGGCCTCCGCAGCCCGCGATTTGGAAACGATGATCGCCCGTTTTCGCTCGCGATGATGCTTTCAACATCCGTATGCGGGAGGACCATTTCGAAAAAAGCCCCCGTTTTGCGAAACGCCATGAAAGCGAAGGGATGCCGATTGGGCGGGCGTTGTACAGAAAAACAATAAGCCCTTTCGCCCCCGCTCCAGAACGGAAGAGGCGGGGAAAGCGAAAGGGCCTGTTTGCTAGCGCGGCAACTTGCGGCGCCAAAGAAGCCATAATAATATGAGGCTGATATAGCCGAACAACGGATAGATGAAAGACAGCAGCTCGCCGTAATGAAACGGGCTGACGGCCGCGAACAGTACAACGAGCAATATCACCAGCCATTTTCCGCGAACCGGAACCCACACGCGAACTTGGCGCTCCAACCCAAATAGGCCACCGATGACCGATGTGAAAATTTCCCCGTAAATGACAAAGACGTAAAACCAGTACAACACTGAAAAAAACGTATGAACGATTTCCGCCATCGGGATGTCGTAACTGCCCTTGTACGGAAACGACAGTAACACAATATGATTTAACAGCAACAAAACGGTCAAGACGATTCCGCCCAAGACCGCCCCGCGCTTTACGATTTGTTCGTCGCTCGCTTCACGGGCGACCGGGACGAGCACCGCTTGTGCCATGGCCAAATTGAACGCCGCATAAGAAAACGGCGACAACACCGCTTTTAAAGAATAGTCGGAGGCCACAACATCCGCGCGGCACAACTCCCCGGCCATCACCGTCTTCATAAAAGTGAAAACGCTAAATAAGACCATCATCGGCACGACAAAGACATTGACCCCAAACAGCCCTTTCCGCCCCAACAGCATCACCATAAGCGCCAAAGCAAGCGTCAGTGCAACGCCCCCCTGCCGTGTCCAACCGAGCTGCTCTTCAAACACCGCCCCCGCTCCAGCGATCATCACCGCCGTTACTCCGCCGATCATCGCAGTCATCATCAAGGTCACGAACGGGCTCACCGTTTTTCCAAATAAATACCGGTTCAACTCATCGTACGACGACGCTCCAATGCGGCGCGCCATCACCATAAGGCGAACCCCGCCCCATGTAAACAAAAAACCGCTGACGGCCACACCGACGGTTCCCGCCGCCCCGTAGCGAGTAAAAAATTCGATGATTTCCCTTCCGGTCGCAAATCCTGCTCCAATGACGGTACCGATGTAAACAGCGGCGATTTGCCACGCTTCCGACCACTCGTTTCTCTTGCCCACTGTTTGCCATCCCCTTCTCTCTTGTCCGCTGCTCATTGCCATATATATGTCCGGCATGGACAAGAAAGACGCCGGAATGAAAAAAAGAAGGGATCCCATCCAATCAACAGGACCCCCTCCTCTTGCCGGTGTGTAGAAGAAACAAACTGCATCATCTTGTTGAAAAGGAAAGACAGTTTTTGTCATCTCTGCTCGATCAATTCGCTGTCACTTGTTCGACTTGATGTTCGTGCAGCCCGCCGCTTCCTTCAACATGTACTTTCACTGAATACGTGCCTTGATTCGCAAACGTGACAGCCGCTTCGTATTCACCGTTCCCTTTTTCGGCCGCATCGACAAATTCATGTTTATTATCGGCCTGCCAAATTTCAAAGCGCACGGTTGCACCTGTCAGCGGCTGTCCGTCTTTTGTCAGATGGACAACCAATGAGGCCGGTTTCCCGGCTTCGAATGAATGGGATAATAACGACATCGCCACACTGCTGTGATGGCCTTTCTCATCATCCAGGCTGCTGGCATCGGGGCCATTGGCGGCTTGTTCCGGCTGGCCGACGACAATGTCTTTTTTCGGCATATTATGCATATCGCGCGCCGTCACATGAGCGACAACGGAATACGTCCCTGCTTCCGTGAACGTTTTTTCCACCGAATAGCGGCCATCGCCGTCATGCTTCGCCTCAAGCATTTCCCGCTCGCCGTCTCCATGTCTCCATACTTCAAACTTCACTTCACTCGCATCGTCCACGTTTTCTCCGCCATACGTCACGACACAGGCAAGTGTCGCCGCCTTGTTCAATTCAATATGGTCGGGAACATCCAGTTTGACTTCGAGCATAGCCGGCGTTTCCGCCTGCTCATCGTTGTTCGAGCAAGCCGCGAGCATAGCGACAACCAACAACGCCATCCACGTAAAAAGCAAACGTCTTCTCATCTTCACCTTTCTCCTTTTAGCAATAAAACTTTACGGCAAACGGCGGCAACAGGCTGTTTTTCGCCTCTTTTTCTGTTTTTGACTTTATCATAGTTTGGCTGCACCTACATTAGTATTCACTATTTTTTCAAAAACATTTCACCGTTATCACAATTTTTTTGTACAAAACACTTGAAAGTCAAAAAAGGTCAAAGTATAATAAAACCAGAAGGTCAAAGAAAGTCAAAGACAAACAGCAAAAAAGGGGGTATGCCTTATGCTATGTCAAGCATGCCAAAAAAATAAAGCATCGGTGTTCGTCAACTTGCAATGGAACGGGGAAAAACAAGAACTTCACCTTTGCCATACATGCTATGAAAAGCAAAAGCAACAACTGTCCATTCCAATGAACTTCGGCTTTTCGCCGTTTTCGTTCGATGATTTCTTCACCGGCCATTTGGCGGCGGACAACGTTGGAATGAATGCGCCGAAAACGATGGCGAAACGCCCGCAAAGCCATGGCGGAGGATTTTTGGACCAATTCGGCCGCAACTTGACGCAAATGGCGAAAGCGGGCTTGATCGACCCGGTCATCGGCCGCGACAAAGAAATTGCGCGCGTCATTGAAATTTTGAACCGCCGCAACAAAAACAACCCGGTCTTAATCGGAGAGCCGGGCGTCGGGAAAACGGCAATCGTCGAAGGATTAGCACTGAAAATCACCGAAGGGCAAGTGCCGGAAAAACTGTTGAACAAAGACGTGTACTTGCTTGATGTTGCTTCGCTTGTCGCCAACACCGGCATCCGCGGTCAATTTGAAGAACGGATGAAGCGGCTCATCGCCGAGCTGCAAGAGCGGAAAAACATCATCTTGTTCATTGACGAAATCCACCTGCTCGTCGGCGCTGGCGCCGCTGAAGGCTCGATGGACGCCGGCAACATTTTAAAACCGGCGCTCGCCCGCGGTGAACTGCAAGTCGTCGGCGCGACGACGCTCAAAGAATACCGGCAAATTGAAAAAGACGCCGCCCTTGAGCGCCGCTTCCAACCAGTCATCGTCCACGAGCCGACCGTTGACGAAGCGATCGCCATCCTAAAAGGCATTCAGTCGAAATACGAACAATTCCACCACGTCCGCTATACGAACGAAGCGATCGAAGCGTGCGTGAAACTGTCTCATCGCTACATTCAAGACCGCTTCCTCCCGGACAAGGCGATCGACTTGCTTGACGAGGCCGGCTCGAAGGCGAACTTGCGCCTCGGCCCGACCGATGAAAAACAGCTGCAAGAGCGGCTGATGCAAATCGCGAAAGAAAAAGAACAAGCGGCGAAAGAGGAAAACTACGAATTGGCGGCGAAACTGCGCGCTGAAGAACTGAAGCTTGAAAAACAACTTGAACAAGGCGTCAACCAAGAACGCCCTGTCGTCGATGTCGCCGACATCGAACAAATCATCGCCGAGAAAACCGGCATCCCCGTCGGCAAGCTGCAGGCCGATGAAAAAGAAAAAATGAAACATCTTGAAGAAAACTTGGCGAAAAAAGTGATCGGCCAAGCGGAAGCGGTGAAAAAAGTCGCGAAAGCCATTCGCCGCAGCCGCGCCGGCTTGAAAGCGAAACACCGCCCGATCGGCTCGTTCCTGTTCGTCGGCCCGACCGGCGTCGGGAAAACGGAGCTCGCCAAAACGCTTGCTGAGGAGCTGTTTGGCACGAAAGACGCCATGATTCGTCTCGATATGAGCGAATACATGGAAAAACATTCCGTCTCGAAGCTGATCGGTTCGCCGCCGGGCTATGTCGGCTTTGAAGAAGCCGGCCAACTGACAGAAAAAGTGCGCCGCAACCCGTACAGCATCATCTTGCTCGACGAGATGGAAAAGGCGCACCCGGATGTCCAGCACATTTTCCTGCAAATTTTGGAAGACGGCCGCTTAACCGACAGCCAAGGCCGCACCGTCAGCTTCAAAGACACGGTCATCATCGCGACAAGCAACGCCGGCGCAACCGACAAAAAAATCACCGTCGGCTTTGAAAAGCAAAGCGGCGGGCAAGCGAGCGTCCTTGACTCTTTGAGCGCCTACTTCAAGCCGGAATTCTTGAACCGCTTCGACGCCATCATCGAGTTCAAGTCGCTCGAAAAAGCGCACTTGCTTGAGATCGTCGACTTGATGCTCACCGACGTCAAAGCAGCGATGCGCGAGCAAGGCATTGAACTTACGGTGACGGAAGCGGGGAAAGAAAAACTGGCCGAACTCGGCTACCATCCGGCCTTCGGCGCCCGCCCGCTCCGCCGCGCCATCCAAGAGCATGTCGAAGACAACATCGCCGACTGCCTGCTTGACGCGGATCAATCGGTGCGTGCGATCCGCATCGATGTCAAAGGCGATGCCATTGTGGCGCAAATCGCATCATAACCGTCTGACGAATGCCGCCTCACCCCGTGTTCGGGGTGGGGCGGTTTTTTGAATCAAAAAAAGGCTGCGCTCCGATGTTGCGCAGCCTTTTTTGGTTAAAACAATCCGCCTTCCCGACCGACTTCATAGAGATAATAAACGCCATAAACGAGACTGATGGCAGAAACAACCTGCACAAGCGCGCGATACAACGTTTGTTTCGGGCGGGCGAACAAAAACGGCAAGCCGAGCAATGTCGTAAAAATCATCATGCCGATGACCGTACCAAGGCCAAAAATGACAATAAACGCGAACGCCTGCCATGGCGTCTCTACTGTCGTTAAAGTCAAAAGCACCATGCCGGCGCTGCCGGCCATCCCGTGCACGACTCCGATCAACATTGATTTCATATGAAGATGGTGAATATGAAGCGGTTTCTGTTCGCCCATCGCTCTTGTGGCCCGGAAACTGGCAACCGCTAACACAATTATCATCACGCCGACGGCCATTTCCATCCATGTGGCGACTGTTTCCGGAATATGCTGTTTTAAACTGATCACGATCATGCCGACCACAAGCAATGTCAACGTATGGCCAACGCCCCAAAACACACCGGCTAACGATGAAAGCGACAGTTTATTCGTGCGGCTGGCAATCGTTGACACCGCAACGACATGATCCGGTTCTGTCGCATGTTTCATTCCTAAAAGAAGGCCAAATAACAAAGTAAGCGTCAAACCGCTCATCATCGTCCTCCTAGGTTTTCTCCGGTTTCTCATTCAGCTGTTTCCAAACTTGTTCATACACGTTTTTCAACGGAACGCCATTTCTCTGGGCGATCGTTTTGCATTGTTCAAACTCCGGGGCTCTTTGGACGACTTGGCCGCGGTAAATGCCTTCCTTTACCGCCACCGTCCCCCACTCCGTTTCCACCTCACGAAACCGCCGCTCGAGCCGATGCACCGTCAGCGGGTAATAACGCACCCCCAGCGTCGTCGTTTCACGAAACAAAATCTCTTTCATGTCCTCAAGCTTCCCGTGCGAACATAACAGTTGCAGCAAAACGCCGGGGCGATTCTTTTTCATATAAATCGGCGTGTAAAACACATCGTTTGCCCCCGCCTCAAACAACAACTCCATCACGTAGCCGAGCCACTCCCCCGGCGTGTCATCAAGATTCACTTCCATTTTGACCATTTGTTCGTCAATATGTTCATGATGAGGAGGATGGCCGCCCATCGTTCGTCCTCCCTTCCGTACACCTCTACCGTTGTTCACCGATCACTACGCGCAGCACATTCGGGCGGTTCGGGAACGTTTTTGTCCCAGCTCCATATCCGATGGCAGTTACTTTCATCGACGGGAGCGGGCCAAAGCGCTCCGCCAGCACGGAAACAATCGCTGCCCCTGTCGGTGTCGTCAACTCGCCTTTCACCGCCGACTGTTCAATCGGGACGCCTTTTAATAGTTCGAGCGTCGCCGGAGCCGGCACCGGGTATTCGCCATGTGCGATATGAACCGTACCCGACCCGACGGGAATCGGAGACGACTGAATCGACACCGCCCCTAACTGATGGATGAGAATCGCCGTTCCGACAATATCAATGATCGAATCGACGGCTCCGACTTCATGAAAATGAACATCATCCAATGGAACGTGATGAATCCGTCCTTCTGCCTCGCCGATGCGGCGGAAAATCGCCAACGCCGTTTCTTTGACTTCCGCAGCTAACTCAGACGCTTCAATCATCCCCGCAATTTCTTTGTATGACCGGTGATGGTGGCCGTGCCCATGATGATGATCGCTGCCGCCATGAGTGTGTGCGAGATGACGGCCATCGCCGTGATCATGTTCGTGATGATGGTGATGATTGTCATCATGACCGTGCCCGTGATGATGATGGTGTCCGTCATCATGAGCGTGCTCGTGATGGTGGTCACGATGATCATCGCCGGAGTGATGTCGATGATGGTCATCATGCTTGAGGACAACATCAAACTTTGTGCACGTAATGCCGTTTTTGACGATCTTCCGCCATGTTAACGTGTATTCCTCTTCCAACGGGAGTTTCTTTAATTCTGCTTCGAGCAGCTTCGGGTCGGCGCCGGCATCGATGAGCGCGCCGATCACCATATCTCCGCTGATTCCCGAGAAACAATCGAAATAGATTATCGTCATTCGTTTCACCCCTTTTGGCAGGCGAGCCGGTGAATTAAGGCAGCGCTATATCCGCCGCCAAATCCGTTATCAATATTGACGACACTAATGCCCGGCGCGCATGAATTCAACATCGTCAATAATGCCGATAACCCTTGGAAGTGGGCGCCATAGCCGACGCTTGTCGGCACGGCGATCACCGGGTGGGAGACAAGGCCGCTGACGACGCTTGGCAACGCCCCTTCCATTCCGGCCACGACGATCGAAACGGTCGCCGCACGAATGGCTTCGATATGGTGAAACAGCCGGTGAATGCCCGCCACGCCGACATCGTAAAACCGCCGCACTTCACAGTCGAACATCTCGGCGGTGATCGCCGCTTCCTCGGCGACGCCGAGATCTGACGTGCCGGCACAAATCACAGCGATATACGCATCCGTTTCCTTCGTTTTCGCCTGTTCCTTTTTCCAATATAACAGACGCGCGGCATCATGATACACCAGCTCAGGAAACAGCGCACGCACAGCCGCTGCTTTGTCTTGTGTCACGCGGGTGACGAGCACGCGGTCGTGATGTTCTTTTAGTGTTCGGACAATGGCGATGATTTGGTCTGCCGTTTTTCCTTCCCCGAACACCACTTCCGGAAACCCTTGCCGTTTCGGGCGATGAAGGTCGACGTTGGCAAATCCTAAGCGGTCAAACGGCTTCAACCGCTCCTTCGCCTCTTCGACACTCAGTTCCCCTGTTTGTACTTGTCGCAAAATGTCTTCGAGCATCACATCACCTATTCCTTTTGAAAGTAGCTCGCCATATGGCGGACAAGGCGCTCGTAGCGTTCATAAACCTCTTTATAGGCTTTCCGGTTGTCCTCATTCGGCATGACTGTTTCCCCCATCGGAATGTGCGCCTTAATCGCTTCCAACGATTCCGCTTCGCCGATGGCGACAAGCGCTGTCCATGCCGCGCCCCACGCTGCCCCGTGATGGCTTTTTGGAACGCCGATTTCTGCATCAAACACGTCCGCTAAGATTTGCAGCCATAGCGGAGAACGCGCCAACCCACCGCTGACGTATAACTTCTTTGGCTTTCCAGCCAATGTTTCCAACGCCTTTCCGATTTGGTAAAGATTGAACGTGATCCCTTCCATCACTGCCCGGATAAAATGTTCTTGCTTATGGGTGACCGTCGCTCCGTAAAAGCCGCCTTTCGCCCGCGGATCCCAAAGCGGCGCCCGTTCACCGTTAATATACGGAAGAAAAATCAGACCGTCCGCCCCGGGCACTGCTCGTGCAGCATCTTCCAAAAACTGACTAAAACTCCGTTGATCGTTCATGATGTCTTTCAGCCACTGCAGCGCAATGCCGCCGTTGTTTGACGGCCCGCCAATAATAAACCGCTCTTTTGTAAAAGCATAACAAAAAGTCTCGCCATTTTCACTCATTTTCGGTTCACGGGTCATTTGGCGAACCGCTCCGCTCGTGCCGACCGAGACGGCCACTTCGCCGGGAAAAATGGCGCCAATGCCTAAATTGGCGAGCTGGCCGTCGGCAGCACCTATGACAAACGGCAAATCACGGGGAATTCCCATCTGCTCAGCAACCGCCTCATCCACCCCTGTCATCACATATGTGGGCGGGACGAGCTCGGACAGTTGATCTTCACGAATCCCCGCTAACTTGAGCAACTCCGGTTCCCATTGAAATGTGCTCGGATTGAACAACCCGGTCGCCGATGCCATCGAGTAATCGATCACATTGGTATGAAACCAGCGCCGCACGACATACTCTTTGATCGACAGAAAGGAAAACGCCCGCTCATATGGCGTATACTTCGTTTCTTTCATCCATAACAATTTGGCCAACGGGGTCATCGGATGAACCGGAGTTCCCGTTTTGGCGTACACCGTTTTCCCCATCGTTTTCCGCAGCTGTTCCGCCTGGGGAGCGCTTCGCCCATCAGCCCAAATGAGCGCCGGAGAAAGCGGATGTCCGTCCTTGTCCACGCAAACGAGCGAATGCATTGCCGCCGATAAACCGACCGCCAACAGTTCCTTTTGGCTGATTCCAGCCTGTCTGATTGCTTCGCGCACGGCCAAGACCGCGGAACGCTCAATTTCCGCCGCATCTTGTTCCACCCACCCTTGTTTCGGGTAATGGAACGTATTCATTTTTTCAGCCTCGGCCATCAATTGGCCGCTCCTATGAAACACACATGCTTTCACACTTGTCGTTCCAAGATCCAACCCGATCACATATTCTTTTGCCATGATGCCTCTCCTTTTTCGCATTCAACCAACCATTTCGAACGCTAGTCCATTAATTCGAAAAAAGTTATTCCGGAACAGAAACACGTCAGAAATCTTTACGCTTAAGAACCTGCTTTCGACATGCTGGCCCGTTCGCTGATCGATCGCTTACGGCAACATTTTGTTCATACTTCCGCTCTGATAGCCGACTAAATCGAGCGTCACATATTGATAGCCGTACGTTTGCAGCTGTTTCGCAATGCGGTCGCGATGCGCCAAAATGACCGCCATATCGTTTGGCTCCACTTCAATTCTTGCAATCTCTTGGTGAGTGCGGACCCGCACTTGGCGAATCTGAAACGTCTGTCTGAGAAATTGTTCTGCTTTTTCCACCCTCGTCAATTTTTCCACTGTAATCGATTCGCCATAGGCAATGCGCGACGACAGACAGGCAAAAGACGGTTTGTCCCATGTCGGCAAGCCGAGCCGGCGGGAGAGTTCACGAATTTCTTTTTTGTATAAGTTCGCCTCTTGAAGGGGGCCGCACACCCCTCTTTCTTTCGCCGCCTTCATTCCCGGCCGATATTCGTTGGCGTCATCGGCAATGACACCGTAAACGACATTTTGAAACCCTTTTGCCTCCATAAGGGGGATCAAATGGTCAAACAAACTGCTTTTGCAAAAATAACAGCGGTTTTTCGAGTTTTCCGCATAACCCGGGATCGCCAGTTCCGACGTTTCAATAATTTCATGCGGAGCCCCGATCCATTTCGCCAGCCGCTTTGCTTCCTCGAGTTCGCTGGACGGATACGTCTCCGAATCAGCGGTAACGGCCAGCACATGATCTGCTCCGAGCGTGTCCACCGCCGCTTTCAGCAAAAACGTGCTGTCGACCCCGCCGGAAAACGCGACCACCACTGATCCCATATCCCGAAGAATGGACTGCAGCTTTTCATATTTTTGCTCAAGCATCGGCTTCACCTCCCTGCCTACTTTATATTAAATCGTCATGGCGCCAAACCCGCCGTCAACGCGGATGAGCGCGCCGGTGACGAAGCTTGAAGCACGGTCGGATGCCAGCCATACCGCCGCTCCTTGCAGTTCTTCCGGCTCGCCGAACCGTTTCATCGGCGTATGGCGCATAATCGCTTCAACCCGTTCATCATCCAATATTTTCCGGTTTTGCTCAGCCGGAAAAAATCCAGGAATAATGGCATTCACCCGAATGCCATACGGCGCCAACTCGCGCGCCAAATATTGCGTGACGCTGTTGAGCCCCGCCTTTGATACAGAGTACGTAAATACTCTTGAGAGCGGCGTCGTTGACGACACGGACGAAATGTTAATAATGCTTCCTTTTCTCCCTTGCTCGATCATCCGTTTGGCGAAAATTTGGCATGTAAACACAATCCCTTTTAGATTGACATCCATAATGTCATCCCACTCGTCCGCATCAAGCTCGAAAAACGGGGTCGAGCTGTTTTTCCCGGGTGCATTGAGCAAAATGTCCCAGCCTCCTGCCCATTGTTCAATGCGCTCAGCCACTTGCAAAAGCGAAGCGCGGTCGCTGACATCGGCTTGAAACGCTTGAGCCGTCCCGCCGTGATGGCGGATGTCTGCGGCGACTTGTTCCGCCTTGTCCAAATTGCGCCCCACAATGGCGACCTTCGCTCCGTATGCAGCCAATCCTTTGGCCATCGCTGACCCTAATACACTATTTCCCCCGATGGCTACAGCTACTTTTCCTGTCAAGTCAAATAAGCGATCCATGTTGTCCTCTCCCTTTGCTTGTTAAAATAATTGTCCATGTTTATCAAACACCCATTCATATGGACCGGCAACGACTTCCATATTCGGGTGGCTCTCCACATAAGGAATTAACGCTTCCGACACTTCGATTTCACCGATTTTCAAGGTGTTTTGAATGCGCACTAATTTCACTTTTGTAAAATCTAAAATATTGCACGTTTTAATGGCAGCCTGAATGGCCATCCGGTCGTTTGGCAGTGTCGTCGCAATTTTCGTCGGGGCGACAACAGTTGAAGTCAGGCCGTTTGCATATGTCACTTCCAAGTCCATCTTATCGACAAGCCGTTTGGTCGTGAAATCGGCCGTCCCGACCCCGTTGGCGTTCCCTTCCGTTTCCGGGGTTAAATCCAACACGACCATTTTGTTCACATCCGGACCGCCATGCGCGTACGGAGTCGGATAGCGGCCCGTAATGTTTGGATCCATTCCGTCGCCGCTAATATTTTTTCCGATTTGGTCGATGACAAGCACGTCAATTTGGTCAAAAAACAGGCGCGGCAGCAGCTGCTTCGCTTTTTTCTGCAGCTCTGGCTCCTTCTCAATGATTTCCTTTGGCGTCAACACATCCACGATCGCTACTTTGTCAAATGCATTTTCAATCGTTGCCACCCCGAACAGCACCGGTTTTTTCTCCATCATCATTTTCGCCATCGCCGGAACATTTTCCGCCATGTATTTAAATCCTAACTGGTGGCATGCTTCCGCCCCTTTTTGTTTTCCGAGCCCGATGCTCAACATTTTCATCAGCCCGCTTTCAACCGGGCCGCGAAAAGCGGTATGAGGTTTTATGCGGTTAATGACGACAATGCCGTCGGCGTTGGCCGCAAACCGGTCCATATACACCGGAAGGCCGTTTGGCAGCTGCCCAAGTTGGACGACGTCCATCGATGAGCGAATTTCACAGCCGGCCGTTTCCTCGGTTACGCCGAGATGGGCCAACACCGCCCGCTGCCCTTCCGCCGTTGCACCGCCGTGGCTTCCCATGCTCGGGACGATAAACGGTTTCGCCCCCTGTTCCTTTAGAAAGGCAACAGTTGTAGCGACAATCTCCACCAACCGATCCAGCCCGCGGCTTCCGACCGCCACCGCGATTTCCATGCCCGGACGAATGAGACTGCGGATATGGTCTTGCTGCAACTTTTCCATTAGAGCGAGCGGCACGTTTTCAATGCAAGTGTCATCAAAATGAACGTTCACTTTCGCCACTTTCGGAATCGGAATATCTTTTAACAGGTCATGCAAAATGCCCATGTTTTTCCTCCTTTTCATCATGTCGGCCCTATTGCCCAATGTCTCCATTTTTGATCCCTCATCGTTGGAAACGCCAGCGGGCCGTCCAATTAGGATGCGCTGGCGTTTCGTCTGCCATCTTCACTTTTTATTTTACCATTTATAGTAGAAGTCTGGAATAGACATCCAGCGGCGGCGCAGTTCATGAGCAGCATATTTTGGTTTGCGCTCGCGGGTGAAAATCCCTTTTTTGTTTCCTTGCACCCGTATAATGCCTTGGCTTGTCGCAAAATCAGCAAAATTCCATACATGTTCGCCGATGAAGTTGGAAAACTCATCAAACACTTGGTGATTCGCTTGTAAAAAGGCAACTTGGAATTCTTCCGTAAACATGACCGGGTCGACGTCATGCAATCCGGCGACGGTATCGGCGCCGTATTCAGTCATGAGGATCGGTTTGCCCGGGCAGCGCTCAGTCCAACCGGCCAGCTCTTCGCGCAGCTTTACTTTTGCCACTTCCAAATCGCCGCTGTCGATATACCAGCCGTAGTAACGGTTTAAGGCAATCACGTCAACGAGCTCAGCGACGCGGTCCGTTTCCGGGGTGGCCCCAAGGTGGACGACAATTGTCACCGGCCGCTTTTGCGGGTCAAGCTGTTTCGCCAGCTCAACAAGCGGTTGGAAATATTCGTAAGCCCCTTCTTCCTCTGAAGCCGGCTCGTTGGCGATCGACCACATCACGACCGACGGGTGATTCTTGTCGCGGGCGATCAGCTCTTTGATCACTTGCTTATGATGTTCAAACGTTTGAAGCAATTCCCATGTGTTGTTTTTCCGCTCCGAGCCGGATAAAAGCGCATAGAAATTCAAATGGAGACCGACAGCCGGCGTTTCATCGACGACGACGAACCCTTCGCGGTCAGCAAGCCGCATCAGTTCTTCCGAATACGGATAATGGGCTGTGCGGAACGAGTTGGCCCCGATCCATTTCATCAAGTTGAAGTCAAGCACGTTCGCCGCTTCATTGAATCCTCTTCCGTGAATTGGGGTATCTTCATGTTTTCCGAATCCTTTGAAATAAAACGGCTTTCCGTTAATCAAAAATTGGCCGTCTTTTACTTCTACCGTTCGAACCCCAAACGGTTGTTCATAAACGTCCACCGTTTTTCCATCTTTCACAAGTTCAATGCGCAGTGTATACAAATACGCATTCAGCGGTTCCCATAAACGGACGTCCGGAATGGTCAGCTCGGCTGCCGCCCCTTCCCCTTTCGCCACTTCGTTTCCTGACTCATCAATGACAGCTGCGCGCACATCCGCCTCGCCAATCTGTTCCACCGCGTAACGGACAGTTCCTGTCGAACCGGCGACATCGGTTACGATCGTCACATCTTGCACGTAAACATGCGGTGTCGTATAAATTTTCACCGGTCGGTGCAGCCCTGCATAATTGAAAAAGTCAAAGTTCGGATTGTTGCGCACCACCGTGCCAAGTCCTTTTACTTCCTTTTCTTGATAAAGGCCGACCGGCAATGTCGACGAGTCGATCACATTGTTCACTGCTACGGTCAGACGGTTTTTCCCTGGTTGAATATACGAATTGATTTCCGCTTCAAACGGCAAAAACCCTCCCTTTATGTTCGACAACCAATTGGCCGTTCACATAAACGTTTGCCACATGTGTCGCCGAACCGAACCGTAACACGACCCGCTCTGACAATAAGCTCGACGGAACGACAAACTCCCGCTCGTACCAAACCCAGCCGACATGGTTGCGAATATCAGAAGTCACACCGAGGTCATTAAACGACGCCGGCACCGCCATCGGCTGCGGATCGGTTAATGGCGCGCGTTGCCAGTTTTCTTCAAACCCGTTTCCTGAATCGAGCTTAAAGTTCCAAACACCGTTTAAGTCGATGATATGGCGCGTTTCAGTCACAATTGGATACAGCATTCTCTCTCCACTCCTTAGCCGTCATTTATTTTTGCTCCCCACTCCAGCATGGCAGAGCAGGAAGGGGGATCCACCATCGGAAAAGCCGCTTAGCGTTGCAAAAAATAACTTTCGGCATTGTAGTAGCCTATATTTTTCACCATCTGGACAAGAAAATCGATATCGTTATGGACAAGCCCTTTTTCCACCCAGTCGCCAAGAAGATTGCAAAGAATGCGGCGGAAATAATCATGGCGGGCGTAAGAAAGAAAACTGCGCGAATCTGTCAACATCCCGATAAAATGGCTGAGCACTCCGACATTCGCCAAATCGCGCATTTGCTTTTCCATTCCATCGATATGGTCATTAAACCACCATGCCGAACCGAATTGGATTTTTCCCGGCACGCCCTCTTCATAAAAGTTTCCCATCATCCCAGCAATCACAGCATTGTCTTTCGGATTCAAGTTAAACAATACGGTTCGCGGCAGCGCGTCTTCCCGGTCAAGGGCGTCAAGAAAACGCGACAGTCCTTCGGCTATATTCGTTTCCCCGATCGAATCAAATCCGGCGTCCGGGCCAAGAAGCCGATTCATTTTCGTATTGTTGTTGCGCATCGCCCCGATGTGCAGCTGCATCACCCATTGTTTTTCGGCGTACATTTTTCCTAACTCCGTAAGCAAGAACGACCGATAAGCAACGAGCTCCGCAGCGGAAAGCGCCCCGCCGTTCACCCGTTTTTGAAAAATCGCCGCCGCTTCTGATTCCGTAACAGCGACATACTCCATTTTCGGAATATCGTGGTCTGACGCCCGGCCACCGTGTTCATGAAACTCATCGATCCGTTGCTTGAGAGCCGCCAAAAAATCAGAAAACGAGTCAATCGCGATGCCCGATGCTTCCGACAGCTTCCTCAGCCAATCCGTAAACGACGGGCGTTCAATAAACAGCGCCTGATCCGGACGGAACGTCGGCGCAATGATCGTTTGAAACGACTCATCATCCCGAAGCCGGCGATGAAACTCAAGCGTCGATAGCGGATCATCCGTTGTGCCAATAAAAGCGACATTTGCCCGCCGGATGAGCGCCCGCGGTCGAAACTCCGGCTGTTGCAGCTTTTCGTTGCATTCTTCGTAAATCTCTTTTGCTGTTTTTGGGTTTAGCGGCTTTTCAATCCCAAAAAACATCTTCAGTTCCATATGGGTCCAATGATAAAGCGGGTTGCCGATCAAATGGGGCACTGTTTCAGCCCAGGCGAGAAACTTTTCCCAATCGCTCGCATCGCCGGTGATGAACTTCTCGCCCACTCCATGCATGCGCATCGCCCGCCATTTATAATGGTCTCCGCCGAGCCAAAGTTGCGTGATATTATCATATGGCTTGTTTTCCCATATTTCTTTCGGGTCCAAGTGGCAGTGAAAATCAAAAATCGGCAAGTGTCTCGCCGCTTCTTCATAAAGCCGGACGGCTGTATTTGTCTCAAGCAAAAAATGGTCATCTAAAAACGTCTTCATACGTTTCCCTTCATCTCCCCTACCCGTTTTTGCAAACACTTTCAAAAGCAAGTAAAAAAAGAATAGACTCTTCCTATTTAATTTGTTTACTTAACTAATTAATTCACTTTAACGATATCACTTTTTGTTCATTTCGTCAACGAATAACTGATGGATTCTTGTCGATTTCTTTCTAATATGATAGCCTATTCTTCAGACAACACTATTGGCCGCCATCGGAGCGATTACAACCATTCATTCTGTCTATCGCCACTCTTTTCTAACGTGTTCACGCGGCCGGGAACGGAGGACTTTCATTCATGGTGACCGGAGATGCAGCCTATATAAAAAAAATGAACCGCTCCTTGATCATTCAAACGATCGTCAACGAGCGAATGATTTCGCGGGCCGATTTGTCGAAGGCAACCTCCTTAACGCGGGCAACCATTTCCGCACAAGTGGCGGATTTATTAGAAGAAGGACTTCTTCGTGAAATCGAGCATGAGCATAGCAGCGTCGGCCGAAAGCCGATTATGCTTTCCTTGAACGCTCAAGCCGGCTATGCCATCGGCATTGACTTAGACTATGGCGAAATTTCCTTCACCGTCACCGACCTTCTCGGCAAACCGGTATCGTCCAAAACGGTCACGCTCGAGACGCCGGAATATCAAGAGATCGTTCGCCTACTTGCCCACCATATTCGCGCGTATATCGAGGAATACAAACCGAGCCGCTACGGCATTGTCGGCATTGCCATCGCTATTCACGGTCTCGTTTCTAAAAGGGAGTCAATCCATTTTGTGCCGCGTTTCCGTTGGCATCATCTCAACTTAAAAAAAGACTTGGAAAACGAAATCGGGCAAGATATTCCAATTTTCCTTGAAAACAACGCTAATCTCTCCGCCTTGGCTGAGCGGGTATTTATCCACCATCAAACGAATAACTTATTATGCGTCACCCTTTATTCCGGCATCGGCCTTGGCATGATCATTAACAACGAGTTTTTTCAAGGGCATGACGGGTTTGCCGGCGAAGCGGGCCATATGATCGTTGTCCCCGACGGCAGACTGTGCAACTGCGGCAATAAAGGATGCTGGGAAAAATACGCTTCCGAATCGTGTGTATTTGAGTCTTTGGCCAAATGCAAACAAGTCAAATACGTCACGTACGAGTATATTCAAAAACTGTTGGCCGAAGGCGATGAAGAAACGGAACGCATCATGGAACAGTTCATTTATTACTTAGCGGTCGGCATTAACAATATTATTAACCTTTACAATCCCGAAGTCGTCGTGCTCAACAGCCGGCTGCTCGGCATGCATCCGGACGCTCTCGGGCATATTCAGCAGCACTTGCGCTCTTCAATCAGCCATTACCGGGAACTATCGCTCTCTTCCATTGGAAAAAAAGCGTGCATTTTAGGCGCCTGTGCGCTCGCCATCACCCACTTTTTGGACGTTCCGATCGTGAACTTGCCGTATGAGCCTTGACCCTCTCCCCCTCTGATCGGCAGTTGAAGCGAGGGATTCTACGTTCCCCTTTGCTCAAAGCAAGTTCATTTTACTTCGCTTTGAAACGAAGGTTTCTTTGCCCAAAAAACATCCCCCTTCAATGGACAGCTTGTCCAGAAGGGGGATATCCAATCAACCGTTTTTATCATTTCGCTTTCCGTTTTTCCTCAAGTTCAATCGCCAATTGGGTTGCCCGCTCCTTATTTAATGGATACAAGAAGATTAAAATAAGGGCAATGACCAACAAGGTCAATCCAGGCACTAGGGTCCCTAACATGTAAATGCCGTGAAGAGTGCTTTCTGTCTGTTCTTTCAACCCGGCATTATACCCGACCGCCGCAATCGCCCATCCGCCCAAACCGCCGGCGACCGCCTGGCCGACTTTGCGGGAAAACGAGTAAATCGAGTAAACGGTTCCATCTTCGCGCAAACCGGTCAAATATTCGTGATAGTCAATAACGTCCGTAACAAACGCCCAAATCACTAAGTTGAAAAATCCGTACCCGAACATCGCTACAGTTAAAAGAGCGATAAATTGCATGGCCGTCAATTGCGGCAAAAAGTAAAGCAGAATGTACACTGCAGCAGCCAGCAACAACCCCGCTGCCGCCGTTTCCTTTTTCCCAAACTTCGCTACAAGCGGTTTCACAAATGGCATGGCGACAAATACGGCAACCGACTGCAACAGCCCGACAAGGCTCAGCGATTTAGCGCTTCCAAAATAGTCTTTAAATAAATAGACGTTTACAGCTCCGATTAACATAAAGCAAACCATAAACGTGAGCGAAGCAATTAAAATCCAAATGAGCGGCTTGTTTTTTAGCAATCCTTTTAACGTTTTGCTTAAATTCAGTTTCGTGCTTTCCGATTCTTGTAAGACGATCCGTTCCGTTGATAACTTGTAGCACGCCATATAGCAGGCAAGCGACAAAATTCCGAAAATGACCGCAGCGAGGAAAAAGCGATTGGCGTTCGCCTCGTTATTGACAAATAAAATGAGCGGACCAACCGTGTTAATAATGAGTCCCGCCAACATCGCCCCCATCGTCCGGAACGTGGACAACGATGTGCGCTCAACCGGATCGCTCGTAATGACTGACGCCATCGAGCCGTATGGAATGTTGACCGTGCTATACAGCGTCCCCCAAAGGAGGTATGTCACAAAAGCATACGCCTCATAAAATCCCGTCGTCATGCCAGGAATATAGACAAACATAAGCACACCGGAAATGACAAGCGGCAACGACATCCGGAAAATCCAAGGCTTAAACTTCCCATGTTTGCTCGGGTTTCTCGTGTCAATAAACCGGCCCCACGCCACATCAGCGACCGCATCCCACAGCCTAGCGATTAAAAAGAGTGTCCCCACCAGCGCTGCGTTCAACCCAAACACATCCGTATAATAAACCATCAAAAATGAAGCGACAAGAATGAAGAAAAAGTCATTGCCGAAATCACCAAACAAGTAACCGATCTGGTCCCTAATTCCAAACGGCCGTACCTTGTTTTCACCAGACGTTGTAGCCCTCGTCTCCATTTTTGTTACTTGACTCATAGCAGCCCCTCCCTAGTGTCCAAAAACTCCTTTTTGAAACCCCTTACACCGATGCACAAACTAAATTCCTTCACTAACTATTTAATTAGTTCAGTAAACTAATAAATTTACCCCGTGTATTTAGCCTATCACGGCACAGTCCAGTCGTCAATAGTTTTTTCGTAACATTCAAAGAACCTAGCACGCAAAAGATAGGAAAACAAATGTCCCTGATCGTTTAACAGGAGAACATGGGCTCTCCGCTTTCCAAAAGATATTATTTCCGTTCTTCCTTACCTAAATACATTAACAGTTCATCGACAGCAGGGGGCACACTTCCTCCACGTTTCTTATTGAGCACTCCCCCAACGATAAAGACAAGCAACGTAACGAAAAGTGGAAACGCTGTTTCCATATCGGCAGGGACCCAATCTGTTGTCTGTGTAACGACAAATCCGAAAACTCCCCCAATAATGGAAGCAATCGCTATCTTCCCATCACTGTGCTTAAACTGCGGAAGCAACCCTAAAATCATCGGAACGGACATCGGCCCCACCAACGCTGCAAACCAAGTAATAATTAATCGTCCCCCCTTTTTTCGTTTTGATCATCCTAGAGTGATAAAACCGTCTAGACATGGTCAAGATTTATGGGCCGCCCCCTTCCTTAAATAATTTGTTTACTTAACTAATAAAACATCATTCTATTGAAATGATATCACTTGTCTCATTTCCTCGTCAACAAAATTCAGAAAACGTTTTCTATCGGTCATTTCCATTGCAAAACGTGGAACGAACAGACAATAGGCAACGTCCAGAAAATGCAAACACTTTTCATATGTGGAGAAACATGACTCATAATCATTTGCGAAGGTTGAAATCAAAACGTTGACAATGTATGCGGGGCTGGATAAAAAGTGAATGCCGGTATTCAAACGAAAGACGGAAGGCGAGCGGTGTATGAAAATATAAAGAAGCGGGTGACCGCCGCCCGCTTCTTTGATCCATTCACCTTTTTCAAAGGCCCTGTTCCTCCTTTTGTTTCGTTAGAGGCAAAGTCGCGTGTGGCACTCTGAAATTCACCTAACGTCTGCCCAATTTCCGGCAATTTCAAAGGGCCGAAGATGAGCAAGGCAAAAAATCAAAAGGAGAGTGAATCCAAGAATCCCGATATTGCTCAACATCTATGCTCGCCCCTTAGGAGAAAACGAGGCATTCGGCCCAAACAGCGGGACGAATGCCCATACTCGTTGCTTCAGTTTGCGATTTTTCCTTTTTTCTTTTCTTTTTGCTTTTCTCTGGCGCGCGCATGGGCGCGGTGGCGGTCTTCTTCCACCTCGCTAGACATTTTAGCGCCGATCGGCAATGATGTAGACGAAATTTCCCGGATTCCCCGCCCATCTTTCTCATACACGAGCGATGCTCTCGTCCAAATATCGGCCCCAGGTTCGGTGACGTACGGAATAACCCGGTAGTCAGCGCGCCACTGCTCCGGAGTGACCCGACAGCGGACATATCCCCGATAATTATTAAAAAAGCGAAGATGTGGATTTTGCGCCAAAACTCGCTCTGTATCCGCCCGCCAATCTGAACCGTTTCCGCCGGACGTGATAGACGTGCCGATGAACTCCGCGCCAAAGATCAGCGCATCCGGATCATCATAGTCTGTCGCCAAGTTGGACGCCCAATTCGCATGGACATCGCCAGTCAATACAATCAAGTTCTTCATCTTGTTTTGCACCACAAACTCAGTAATGCGCTGACGGGCCGCCGGATATCCATCCCAAGCATCCATGCTGTATTTAGGCGCTAGGCTTGTCCCAAAGTTTCGCTGGGCAAAAAACACTTGCTGGGCCAAGACATTCCATTTTGTTTTTGAACGGCCGAGGTGATCGAGCAGCCATTGCTCCTGCTCAGCCCCAAGAAGGGTTCGGTTTGGGTCGAGCGATTCCGGCGAATGCGCCTTTGTCCCATCTCCGTTTGCCTGATCATCGCGGTATTGGCGCGTATCTAAAACATAGAAACTAGCTAAGTCGCCATAGGCAAATGAGCGGTACAGACGCATATGTTCTGCGTGCGGAAGCGACGATTTCCGAAGCGGCATATGTTCATAATACGCTTGGTATGCCGCCGCGCGGCGGTGAATGAACGCTTCCACAGACTGTCCATCCTCTGGGATCACATTGGCGTAGTTGTTTTCGACCTCATGGTCATCCCACGTCACGACCCACGGAAAGGCCGCATGCGCCGCCCGCAAGTCTGCGTCAGACCGGTACAACGCATAGCGGTTGCGGTAATCTTCAACGGTGATAATTTCCGGGCTGTTATGGGTGCGCACATTGCCGGTAAAAGATACGTATTCGTTCGGTCCATATTCGTAAATGTAGTCGCCGAGATGAAAAACGAGATCGAGGTTTTCTCTTGCCATATGTTTGTACGCTGTGTAATACCCGTGCTCAAACTGCTGGCACGAGGCAAAGGCAAATAGCATTTCCTGCACCTCAGCCCCCGGTGCAGGAATCGTCTTTGTTCTGCCGACCGGGCTCATCTCATTTCCGCATTTAAAACGGTAGTAATAGACCGTGTTGGGCTTTAAGCCGTTCACCTCGACGTGAACAGAGTGTCCAAGACGAGGCGAAGCCATTTCGGTGCCGCGGCGGATAACATGCCGAAAATGTTCATCGGCCGCCACTTCCCAATGAACAGGAACGAGATGCGGGGGCATTCCGCCGCCGTTCAGCGGATCCGGAGCCAGTCTTGTCCATAAGACGACACTGTCTGCTAACGGATCGCCAGAAGCAACGCCAAGCTGAAACGGATAATCGGCGAATTTCGGGGCCGCATGAACGTCAAATCCTCCTAAAGACTGAGCGATCGCCATCCCGAGAGACAGGCCCGCGATTTTGCCGGCGCTGTGCAAAAGAGTGCGGCGGTCTATGCGTTTGTTCAGCACCTCCTCATTCAACCGTTTCATCAGTTCATTGACAACATTCTCCTCTTTCATTTCTCGTTCCCTCCCAGCTATGAAAGATGTTCCATACACGACTGATTATAGGAACTTTTTTTTAATGGAGTATAAAGTCGAGGTAAAGGGGGAAAACGGCAGCAGCAGCAAAAAAGGAGTTTGATCATAGGAGGAAATCAGCAAAATGAAAAAAGTACAAAAAAAACAAATGTTCA